>SVSU01000049.1 GCA_015064135.1 Oscillospiraceae bacterium | reverse complement strand
CAAGGCGGCGGAAAAGCTGAAGGAACAGAACGATGTGATCCAGGCCCGTGTTATGGATGAAGTGTTCAACAAAATGGAATCGGGCAACGCAGCAATCGCCGCATATTACGCAGGGGACTGCCTGACCATGATCGACAACAACCCCGACCTCGCTTTCGTTTACCCCGAGGAGGGTACAAACATTTTCGTTGACTCCCTCTGCATCCCCGAAAATGCGCAGAACTACGAAGCGGCGCTCATGTATATCAACTTCATGCTTGAACCCGAGGTTGCTCTTGCCAATGCGGAATACATCTGCTACGCCTCCCCCAACACAGCGGTAGTTTCAAACCCCGACTACACATTCTATCAGAACGAAGTCCTCTACCCCAAAGCAGGCACTGAACCCACAACCCAGTATTTCCACGACATTCCTCAGGAAATCCGTTCCTATTACGAAAAGCTCTGGGAAGAGGTTCTGCTGGACTCCAACAAGTAATCAAAAAACACAAGGAATCGCACGGTTTTGATGACCATGCGATTCCTTTTTACATATTCATATTAAGAGTCCTCGTTTTTTATAGACCCACATTAAGTTTATTCTACCACACTCAACATCGGTTTGTAAAGGGATTTATGGATATTTTTTGAAGTTCTGCTTTTTACACAAGAAATTTTTGTATTCTTTTGCTAATTTGCCTATTGATTTCCCCGTTTTCTTGTGATATAATGTAATCACAAAA
This sequence comes from Oscillospiraceae bacterium, assembly GCA_015064135.1. Classification (GTDB taxonomy): domain Bacteria; phylum Bacillota; class Clostridia; order Oscillospirales; family CAG-272; genus UMGS1696. The sequence continues at coordinate 14,425 of SVSU01000049.1, read as the reverse complement.
GAAAGAGAGGAAACACCAATGAACAAGTAAAAAGTTCAGGACTTCAGGTATTAAGAAAAGAATAGTTTTAGTAAAAACGAAAGATCAAAATAACCGAAGGAAGTCCGGTGACTCACAAATCGCTCCCCTGCAAAGCCAAAACACAAACTGCCTAAAGTGATTCTCCTTTTGAGAAAAGATGAAAAAACAAAGAGTGTATGTAAGATGTTGAAGTGAAGCAGGCCGGCAGATAACGAAAGAGAGGTAAACAAAAAGATGTTAGATATCAAGAACCAGCGGTGACCCTTGATTGTGTTTTGTGAAGAAAGAACGCAGTCAAGGGTCACTCTTAATTTACGGCAGTTATCCCTTATGATGCACAAAGCAGCCCAACTGTTCCAACCGGATCAGAACGCCCCGGCGGGTCTTTTTTTATGTCCGTGCCGCCCACCATTTTCCACAATCGAAAGAAAGAAAGAGCCCTCAGACAACACGAAAGCCCACAACATATATATTATACCACATTTCACTGCTCTTTGTAAAGCACTTTGTGTACGATTTTTTAAGTTCCGCTTTTTACACAAGAATTTTTTGTATTCTTTTGCTAATTTGCCTATTGATTTCCCCGAATTCTTATGATATAATATAGACACAAAGGAAAGAGAGGTAAAAACCAATGTACAAGTAAAAAGTACAGAACTTCAAAACATCCGTCAGGAGCACAGAAAGAAGTAAAACAAAAAAACGGATAAAAGAAGTTCGGTGACTCAAATCCTTCGTCTTTTGATTCAAACGGCGGAAGTGGACAGCGTTCCTTCCGTGGATGTGGTCTAGCAGGATGTGCCCCGGCGACAAGTTTGATGAAAAAAGGCAGACTAAGAAAGAGAGGTATACAAAAGATGTTAGAGCCCAAGAGTAACCGATGACCCTTGATCGTGTTTTGTAAAGAAAGAATACGGTCAAGGGTCATCTTTTTTTTGGCTTATCAGGTCTTATCAGGTTCCGCGCATTCCTACACCTTTACCGGACTACGCAGCCGTCTTGATGAATCGGACAGGCTTTTCTTTTTTTCGGGAAATGCCCGGCGTGCCTCGCCTCCCCTGCCAGCGGACACAAAAAAAGGAGCAGCCACACGAAAAAATCGCATGAAAGCCCACAACGTTATTATTATACCACACTCCACTGCCGTTTGTAAAGGGTTTTATGTCTATTTTTTGAAGTTCTGCTTTTTACACAAGAAATTTTTGTATTCTTTTGCTAATTTGCCTATTGATTTCCTCGATTTCTTGTGATATAATATAGACACAAAGGAAAGAGAGGTAAACTCCAATGTACAAGTAAGAGTACAGAACTTCCGATAATGCAGGATCTGAGGTTCGGTGAATCAAAAGCTTTTACGGAGATTCCACGAATGATACTCTGATGAGTTTCCTTTGACGAGAAAAAAGGAACGGCGTAACAAAAGCGAACTCAAGTAAAAGAAAAGGCACTGCATAAATCAAAAAGGCAATCAAGCCAGGTTAATAAGGTGAGATGCCAAAAGAAAGGATAGACCAATGTGCAAGTAATTGTACAGGACTCTTCAAAGAAGGCAAGTAGCATAATATAAGATATCAGATCGGATTGCCGCAAAAATAATCAACGGTGGCGCGTTTTACATAGATCAAACCGATTCGTTCTCGGTTGTAAATATCACGACACATCCGATTACAGCAGAGAACAACATCATGTTCCGAACACGTATCATATACATAAATGCCTAAATACACAAACTCGGCAATAAGCGAAAGACTTCAGAGAAAAGAGTCCGGTGAATCCACCAAGCGTCTTATGCACCTTGAAATAGTATTTTCGCTCCTTTTTAAGAAAATTCAAGGTAAGAAAACAGCATAAGACAGATCGAAGAAAGAGAGGTATCCAGTATGTTAGATATCAAGAATAATCGGTGACCCTTGATTGTATTTTGTGAAGAAAGAATACAGTCAAGGGTCATCTTAATTTTTGAACATGAAGCATCAGGCCCCGGGTGGGTCTTTTTTTGTTGCCACACTTCCCTTCATTTTGTGACATCAAACAAAATTCCTCCCGTTTTTTTGCAAAAGCTCTCGTCACCATCTTGTCTATCCATAAAAATTGTGGTATAATTGCTATAACAAAAATTTTAAAAAAGAAGGTTTTTCCTATGTTAATCGACCTCCACGCACACACCAAGGGAATGAGCTCCTGCTGTCTGGCTCCCGCGCCCGATATTGTAAAGACGGCAAAGGACAACGGCATCGACGGCATCGTTGTCACAAACCACTACCTCCGCCAGGACAACGGCGACCACCGTGACTACGCCCAGCGTTATGTGGATGAGTACTACTACACAAAGGAATGCGGAGATGCCATCGGCTGTGTTGTTATCTACGGTATGGAAGTGACCATGGAACGCTATTCCGATGCCCATGTCCTTGTGTACGGTGTTGACACGGATTTCACATTGCAGCACCCCACCATTTTCAGCTATACCCTTGAGGAATTATACAGCGCAGTCAAGGCGGCAGGCGGTATGGTGGTGCAGGCGCATCCCTTCCGCAACGGACACAACAAGCTGCCCGAAACCTCCCTCACCGAAGGTCTCCTTGACGGACTTGAACTGAGCAGCCATCCCCTGTACGACGGCACCTATGTGGACAAGCTGACAGAGATGGCGCACCAATACGGTCTCATCCTCACCTCCGGCGGAGACTACCATGCGGACGTACCCTACCGAGCATACTGCGGCGTTCATCTGCCCGATACCGTCACGGACACAAAGGCGCTTTGCCAATACCTGCTCTCTGCCGAGACCGTTGACGTACAGTATCAGGAGCCCTTTGCCCCCGAAAGTGTCCGCATGACATATGAAAGACACCCGAAGTAATCCCACAAAGGAGCTGCCATCTATGTTCGTAACAAAAAATATGCCCGAGATCACCTCTCCCGTTGAGGGTATTGTGGAGCTTATGCCCACAGAGCGCGGTCTCGATGTTGTACTGAACCCCACAGGCACACCAATCACCGACATCAGCCTCACATGGCAGTTTGATGTGAAACCCTACACCCGTTCTCTCGGGGACACATGGGGTGTGGCGGTGAACAACATCCGCTGGGCGGCGAGAGAGGATCTTGAATTCTCCCCCTGGTACTTCACACTGACAAACGGAGAGCGTACAGTCTGCTTCGGCGTAAAGACGCTCCCCAACGCTTTTGCGGCATGGTATATCGACGAAGGGGATTTCCGACTTGTCCTCGATACAAGAAGCGGCGGCGAGGGTGTGCTTCTCAAAGAGCCCCTATGCCTTGCCACCGTCATCTCCATGGAAAGCGAGAACGGCGAGAGCACGTTTGCTGCCATGAAGCGTTTCTGCCGCATGATGTGCGAAAAGCCTGTGCTGCCCTCCTCCCCCGTTTATGGATTCAACACATGGTACTACTCCTACGGCAAGATAACGCGCTCCAATATGATGAGAGATGCCGAGCTCTGCGCCACACTGGCGTCGGGAAGAGTCCCCGGTGCTCCCCTGCCCTATATGGTTATCGACGACGGCTATCAGATGCCTCGCACCCCTGCCTTCAACGGCGGCCCCTTCCTGCCAAACGATGATTTCGGCGATCTTCGTGCCGTAGCCGATGATATCCGCGAACGGGGCTGTAATCCCGGCATCTGGGTGCGCACCATGCTCGTCCGTCCCGATCTTTGTCCCGAAATTCCCGAGGAAGCCTTCTCACCCATGGACGAATATTCCCGTGGAAGCGGAGGCCGTGTTCTCGACATAACCACCGCCCCTGCAAAGGAGTATGTTTTCAACCTTGTGCGCAGTATGCGTGACATGGGCTACGGTCTCATCAAGCACGATTTCACCTGCATGGACATGATGGGCAACAACTTCCTCACACCCAAGCTGACCTCCGACGGCTGGCATCTTTCCGACCGCACAAAGACCAACGCACAGATTCTGAAGGAGCTCTACACCCTCATTGAAGAGGCGGCAGAGGGCTCTGCGGTCATCGGATGCAACACCTACGGTCATCTTTCCGCAGGCATCCACCCCATCCACCGCATCGGTCAGGACACAAGCGGCTACGCATGGTACAAGACACGCCGCTACGGTGTTAACACCCTCGCCTACCGTCTCTGCCAGAACGACACCTTCTTCAAGGCGGATGCGGACTGTGCCTGCTTCACGAAACACGTTCCCACCGACAAGAACATCCTCTTTGCCGACCTTATCGCACGCACCAATTCGGCTCTGTTCATCTCGGCGGCGCCCGATATTCTCAAGGCGAAGGACATCGACCGACTCATTGAGATCTACCGCATCTCATCAAAGGGGCAGACGGAAGCGGAACCCCTCGACTGGCTCACCAACCCCTTCCCCGCCCTCTTCCGCTGGAACGATCTGGACATTCAATATCCCTGGTTCTGATACAATCAAGCAAACGAAAAGCGAAGCACTCAGTTAGTGAATGTTTCGCTTTCTTTTTGTCTTATCTCTTTCTTGCGTTGCCGGTGTGGAGGTTGTAATAGAATCCGTACTTTTTCTTGTCCTCGTAGAACTTCTCTATTCTTGCCTTATACTCCTTCTTTTCCGCCTCTGTCATCTTGAATTCGTCGTTGTCGGAGCAGAAGAGGTCAAGGTAGGTGATCGCCATGCGGCTTCGCTCGATGTGGACTCGTTCCGTATCGGTCTCAGCTTTGGCAATGGCACGGTCAAAATACCCCTTTGCCTCATCCATACGGTCAACAATGCCAACAAGAGGATGATTCGGCACCATGGGGATAAACGCCGCAGGCTCGAAATTGCCGCGGAGATACCGCTTCAGCATTTTCACCTCGGGATGGGATGTATAGTGAAGGAAGCATATGTCTATATCGTCCATACAGAGAACACAGCGGTCCTTCGTTGCCTCGTATTCCATCTTGATGTAGTCGGCAATATGATGCCAGCCCTTACCGTAGAATCCACGGAGGAACTCTGCGATATGACCTCTGTACTCCTCCTCTGTCATGTGGGGATTCCACAGGAGTTTGCCCACGACGTATGCCTTCAGATCCGGATATGCACCTCCTGCCGCATTGTCGCTGTTGCACTCCTCAAGAATAAAGCCCACATTACAGTCCGCAAAATAACGCATATTCTGCCAAAGGGAAACAAGGTTCGGGAAGGGTGCGATATAGCAGTTCCAGTCGGTGATGTAATCCCAGACAGACATATGGCAGCTCATCTTACGCCAGCCCTCCATCTCCGCCAGAGTAGCCGCATTGGTGGGACAGTTCGGGTCGTCAATGGCATGACGGAAGCAAGCCGACATGGTGCAGTAGCGGATGATAACATTCTCCCTGGCTTTTGTTTTCTTCACGGGGAAGCGGCTGTAATCGTATGCAAAGGTCTGAATTCTCACATTGGGGAATTCCTTCTCCACAGCCTCCGCTACGGCATTGACAAAACGGATGATGGTACCTGCATGGCTTCCCTCCTCCTCGTCCACCGCACGGCAGGCATCGCATTCGCACCAGATACCGCCATCGGTCTGGGAGAGCTCAACAATGGTCCTCTCGGGATGCTCCCTCAGCTCGGCGAGGATCTTATCCGTAATGATACGAAGCACATCGGGGTTGGTAAGGCAGGGATTGCCGGGACCGCTTCCGCCCTCACAGGGGATACGCTTGCCGCCCGAGAGGCAGAAATATTCGGGATGCTCCGCGAAATACTCGCTTCCCTTCAGATAGTCGCCCATGCTGTGACAAGCGCCGTAATTGGTGCATCCGCCAAGCGCCTCACTCGCACCGCAGCAATCGTTCAAGCGGCAGTGTACGCTGAATTCGGGAGATCTCATATGGGTGTGGCAGGTGGTACGGCGAACCTCCATACCGGGGTTGTCAATAATATTGAGTCCCACGGGCACCTCACCTTCGCCGTCGGTGGGGATAACCTCGCAGTCGATGGCAAAATGGCGGTAGCCGATGTACTTCTCCGCAAAATCGAAGGCGGCGTACAGGGTTCCTCTTGCCATATTACCGTCAAGGTACACGTTTTTGTCGTCGGTAGTGATGCGGAATCCGTCAAGCTTTACCTCATCGCAGGCTTCACGGGTTCCGATGTAAATTCCGCGCTCGGCACGGTCGGCAATGGGCAATGTCACGCCGCAGGCGGTCTCAATCACTCTGACGAGAAACTCCGCGGCGGTCACATCCGCAGGCTCGGGGATGGGATTCAATACAATGGTGTATTCGGCAATATCACAGCCGCAGATTGTGAGTTTTCTCATAAGTGAACTCCTTATCAATTCCCTCGATTTGTGGTATGAATGTTATAATACCCGTGATATTTCTTTTTGTCCTTGTAGAACTGTTCGCATTCCGCCTCGTATGCCGCTTTTTCTTCTTTTGTCATCTTAAACTCGTCGTGCTCCATGCAGAACAGTTTCAAATAATTGAGGAAGTACCTGCAAAGACCGATGCGCTCCCTTTCTTCATCCTTTTCCGCCATTGCAAGAGCAGCATCCATGCAAGTTTCTGCCTCGTCCATCCGTTCGCAAAGTCCCGTCAGTGCATGATCGGGATAAACGGGCTGGTAGGGCTTCGCTGTATAACTGCGGCGGAAGAAGGGCTTGAACATGGGAATGGGCGGATAGGTGACATAATGGACAAAGCAGATGTCAAACTCCTCCTTACAGGTGATGCATCGGTTCGCTGTAACATCGTGAACAAGATCTATATAGCGTCGGATATGCTCCCATCCTTTGCCGTAATATGCCGCGAGGAACTCATTCATGTGGCGGTTGTACTCCTCCTCCGTCATGTAAGGATCCCACATCAATTTGCCGTTAAGATAGGAACGGAGTTCATCAAAATCCACAGCAATTCTGTAAACATTGGGACTGATGTTCTCATTGTATACATGGATGGCATTGCAGTCGGCGAAGAAACGGTGATCCTCCCTGAGAGAACGAAGATTCGGGAAGGGGGCGGCATAACAGCTGTAGTTCGCCGCATAATTCCAGATGGACATATGGTGACACATTTCTCCCCAGCCCTTCATCTCGTTAAAAACCGTTACCGAGTTGATGGCACAGTCGGGATCATCAATGGCATGGCGGAAGCAGGCATCGTAGGTACAGTAACGGATGATAACATTTTCTCTCGCTTTCGTCAGTTTAGGAGGCTTTGTGGAATACTCATACGCAAAGGTCTGGATCATCACATCGGGGAATTCCTTCTCCACAGCCTCCGCGAGAGCATTCACAAATCGGATCATGGAGCCGGCCGGGGTCCCTCCCTCCTCTGCATCAATGGCGGCACAGTGCTCACAGGAACAGTTGAGGGGGCCGTCCTCCTGAGAAAAATCGATAAGTCCGGTCTCCGGATGAGCGCGAAGCTCTGCGAGAACGTTTTCCGTCACGATACGGAGCACATCGGGATTGCTGAGACACAGCTGATGCCCGGGCACATTCTCACGGACACCGTTCACCAATGCAAAATACTCGGGATGACTCTCCCCGTACTCGGCAGCGGAGCAGTATTTCTGATAAGTGTGGCAATCTATAAAATCAAACACCACACCGCCGTGTCCTGCATTCATATCCGTGTGAATATCGGCGTTGAGTCTTGCAGCAGAAGCCATGTCCGCATCGTTCAAACGGTCGTAATTGGAATTGCGGCGAACTTCAAAAGCGGGATTGTCAACAACGCTGAATCCGACGGGAATATCCGCCTCGCCCTCGGAGGGAATTACCTCGCAATCGATGGCAAAGCGTCGATATCCGAGGTACTTCTCCGCAAAATCGTATGCGGCATACAGTGTTCCCCTCGAAATATTGCCGTCAAGGTACAAATTACGCTCATCTGTTGTGGTTCGGAAACCGTCCCACTTTACATCGGGGGATGGTTCACGGGTTCCGATGTAAATCCCATGCTCCGCCGAATCGGAAACGGGCAGCTTTACACCGCAGACGGTCTCGATCACGCGCACGAGAAACTCCGCCGCCGTTTTCTCGGCAGGGTCGGGGATGGGATTCAGCACGATGGCATATTTGGTTATATCCAAACCACAGATAGTGAGTTTACGCATATTCTTCCTCCTTGATTTATCTGCCTCTGACACTTGTGTGGTTGTTATAATGGAAGCCGTACTTTTCCTTATCACGGTAGAACTTCTCCACCCTTGCCATGTATGCCGCACGCTCCTCGGGAGTCATGGCAAATTCATTTCTCTCCGAGCAGAACAGATCCACATAATCAATCGCCATGCGGCTTCTCTCTATATGGAATCTCTCCGACTCCGTCTCTGCCATCCGGAGAGCACGGTCAAAGCACTCCTGCGCCTCATCCATACGCTGCACCAGTCCTACAAGAACATGGTCGGGGTACATGGGCTGATAGGGTTGAGCCACATAATTTCGGCGCATGAGCTGCTTGAAGGTGGGAACGGGCGGATAGGTCACGCAATGGATGAACGCGATATCCACGGATTCCTTGCAGGTGAAGCATCGCTTTGCCGTAATTTCATACTCCATGTCCATGTATCGGCGGATATGCTCCCATCCCTTGCCGTAGTAAGCCGCGAGAAATTCGTTGATATGCCGCCTGTACTCCTCCTCGCTCATGTAAGCATTCCACATTACCTTTGCATAGAGATAGGCGCGCAGATCGGGATATACACCACTTGCGTTGTTGCTTGCTGCTCCCTCACCGAAAACATGGATGGCATGGCACTCGGCAAAACAGCGGGCGTTTTCACGGATGGAAACCAGATTTGGGAAAGGTGCTATAAAGCAGTCCCAATTACTGATGTAATCCCAGATGGACATCTGACTGCACATCTTCTGCCAGCCTGCCATCTCCCTCCATGTGGTGGTGCTGTTGACCTCGCAGTGGGGGTCGTCAAGCCCATGGCGGAAGCAGGCATCGTAGGTGCAGTAGCGAATGAGAACATTATGTCTCGCTTTCGTCACCTTGGGGGGCTCACGGGTGTATTCATAGGCAAAGGTGCGGACAAGCACATTGGGGAATTCCTTCTCCACAGCTTCCGCTACCGCATTGACAAAGCGGATCATGGTGCCCGAATGGCTTCCCTCCTCCTCATCAACCGCAGCGCACTTCTCGCACCGGCAGTAGTTGTGATTGTCGCAGTGGGACACTTCGACAAAGGGTAAGGCGGGATTCTCACGAAGCTGGTTCAGCACATTCTCCGTAACGATACGCAGCACATCGGAGTTGGTAAGGCAGGGCTGACCGGGTCCTCCGCCGTCGTTGCAGGGGATACGTTCACCGTTTACAAGAGCATAATACTCGGGATGCTCCTTAAAATACTCGCCGCCCGGCAGCAGTCTGCCGAAGGAATGGCAGTCCCAGGGAGAATCCACCGCACCGCCGACCTCCTCGCCCAATCTGTTCGGTGTGGCAATGGGCTGGGTGTTGAGACGGCTCTTGTTGTAGTAATCCATATTATGCTCAAACACGCGGCAGTCACAGCGGCGCTCCTCAAAGGTGGGGTTGTCTATGATATTCAAGTTGACGGGAACCTCTGCCGTCTCTTCCGTGGAAACAACCTCACAGTCGGGAGCAAACAGCCTCCAGCCGAGGTACTTCTCCGCAAAATCGTATGCGGCATACAGCGTTCCTCGGGGAATATTGCCGTCAAGGTACAGATTTTTGTCGTCGGTTGTCATTCGGAATCCATCCCACTTAACTTCATCGGATTTCTCACGGGTACCGATGCAAATGCCGTGTTCAGCTGTATCCGAAACGGGCAGTTTTACTCCGCAGGCGGTCTCAATTACTCTCACGAGAAACTCCGCCGCCGTTTTCTCAGCAGGATCCGGGATGGGTTTTAATACAATGGTATATTCGGCAATATCGCAGCCGCAGACAGTCAGTTTTCTCATGGTTGTCTCCTTTTAAAAGTTATCTGAATTTGTTCAAACCCGTGTGAAGGTTCCAGTAGAAATTGTATCTCACTTTATCTTCAAAGAATTTCCTGCACTCCGCTTCATATGCAGTCCGTTCTGCTTCGGTCATATTCTCCGCCTTTTTTCCGGAGCAGAAAAGATCAAGATACTGTATAGCCATACGGCTTCGCTCAATGTGCATCCTGTGCTCATCCGTTTCCGCCAAGGCAAGGGCACGATCGAAATATCCCTTCGCCTCGTCCATGCGGTTCACGATGCCGACAAGACAGTGATCATCCCACATATCCTGATAAGGCTTTGCTTCATAACCACGCCAGCGATCAAGCATTTCCTGAACGGTTTCCTCATGGTCCACATCCCTGAAAGCAATATCGATACGGTCTGTGCAAGTCACACAGCGCTCCTTCGTTGCCTCATATTCAAGGTCGATGTACTTCGCGATCTCACGCCAGCCCTTGCCGTAAAAGGCGGAAAGGAACTCCGCGATACGGCGGCTGTATTCTTCCTCTGTCATGTAGGGATTCCAGAGCAATTTGCCGATAAGATATGCCTTGAGGTCGGGGTATACGCCCCCTGCCGCATTATCCGGATTGCACTCCGCCAAAATATATCCCACGTTGCAGTCTGCATAAAACTTCACATTTTCAAACATGGAGATCAGGTTCGGGAAGGGGGCAATGTAACAGTCCCAGTCCGTAATGTAGTCCCAGATGGACATATGGCTGCTCATCTCACGCCAGCCCTTGATCTCCGGGGCGGTTCTCGCCGAGTTTTTCGGACAGTCAGGGTCGTTGAGAGAATGACGGCAGCAGTCAGACATGGTACAGTAGCGGATAATGACGTTCTCCCTCGCCTTGGTGAGCTTCGGGGGAACACGGCTGTAAGTGTACGCAAATGTCTGTACTCGTGCATCCGGGAATTCCTTCTCCACTCTCTCAGCAATCGCATTGACAAAACGGATGATGGCACCCGAATGGCTTCCCTCCTCTTCGTCAGCTGCAGCGCATCTTTCGCAGGTGCAATAGTTTCCGTTGTCTGCCTGAGACACATCCACCACTCTCTTTGTGGGATTCTCACGCAGTTCCCTCAGCACATCCTCTGTCACAAGACGGATCACATCGGGATTGGTGAGACACAACTGACCGGGTCCTCCGCCGTCGTTGCAGGGAATACGTTCACCGTCACGAAGGGAATAATATTCGGGGTGCTCCGCGAAATACTTCTCCCCGGGCAGGCGGCGCGCAAAGGTGTGGCAGTCCCCCGTCACGTTGGTACATCCGCCCCACTCGTCCGCCGAACACGGCATACAGTCATTCAAGCGAAGGTGGGTACAAAACTCGGACGATTTCATGTGAGTATAGCAATCAGATCTTCGTGCCTCAAAACCCGGGTTATCCACAGTATGGAAATTACAGGGCACATCCGCCTCCCCCTCTGTGGGAATCACCTCACAGTCGGCGGCAAAATATCGGTATCCGAGGTACTTCTCCGCAAAATCGTATGCGGCATACAGCGTTCCTCGGGGAATATTGCCGTCAAGGTACAAATTTTTGTCGTCGGTTGTTATTCGGAAGCCATCCCACTTAACTTCATCGGATTTCTCACGGGTACCGATGCAAATGCCGCGCTCAGCTGTATCCGAAACGGGCAGTTTTACTCCGCAGGCGGTCTCAATTACTCTAACGAGAAACTCCGCCGCCGTTTTCTCAGCAGGATCCGGAACAGGATTCAATACGATGGTATATTCGGATATATCACAGCCGCAGACAGTCAGTTTTCTCATTTATCTCTCATCCTTTCAAAATTTGTCCCCTTATTCTCCGCGCCATTCCGTGTGGAGATTATAAAAGAACCCGTATTCCTTCTTCTTTTTGTAAAATTCCTCAACTTCAGCTTCATATGCCGCCTTTTCATCCGCTGTCATGCTGAATTCGTTGTGCTCTGTGCAGAACAGCTTCATATAGGTCAAAGAAAATCTGCTGCGTTCGATCCGTTCCCTCTGCACATCCGTCTCGGCAGCCGCATAGGCACGATCGAAGAATGCCTCCGCCTCATCCATCCGTTGGCAAAGTCCCGTCAGAGGATGGTCGGGATAGACGGGCTGGTAAGGCAACGCCTCATAGTTTCTGCGGAAGAACCGCTTGAATGCATTGAGCTTCGGATAAGTTTCAATGTGAACAAAGCAAATGTCAATATCCTGCTTGCAGGTATAGCAGCGGTTCGCGGTGACCTCATGCTCAAGGTCGATATAGCGGCGGATCTCACGCCATCCGGGACCATAAAAGCCTTCAAGGAATTCATTGATATGTCTGTCATACTCCGACTCACTCATATATGGATTCCACATAACCTTGCAGGCGAGATATGCCCGAAGTTCCCCGTAAACACCGCCCGTTCTGTGAAGTCCCGTGTCGGATTCATACACGTGCATAGCATGGCATTGAGCGTAGAACCGGGCATTCTCACGGAGGGAAACCAGGTTCGGGTAGGGTGCCAGGTAGCTGTCCCAGTTGGTGATATAATCCCATATGGACATATGATGACACATCTCCCCCCAGCCCTTCATCTCGCGGAAGGTTGTTTCACGGTTGATCCCGCACGACGGATCGTCGATGGCATGACGGAAGCAGGCATCATATGTGCAGTAGCGAATGATAACATTCTCTCTCGCCTTCGTGAGCTTCGGGGGCTTGGTAGTGTACTCATAGGCGAAGGTCTGGATCATCACATCGGGGAACTCCTTCTCCACCGCCTCCGCGAGAGCATTCACAAATCGGATCATGGAGCCCGACTGACTTCCCTCCTCCTCGTCAATGGCGGCACAGTGCTCACAGGTACAGCCGAGGGTGCCGTCCTCTTGGGAAAAGTCAAGCAACGAGGTCTCGGGGTTGGCGCGAAGCTCTGCGAGAACGTTTTCTGTCACGATGCGGAGCACATCGGGATTGCTGAGGCACAGCTGATGTCCCGGTTCATTCTCACGGACGCCGTTCACCAGTGCAAAATACTCGGGATGACTCTCCCCGTACTCGGCAGCGGAACAGTATTTCTGATAGGTATGACAATCCATAAAATCAAACACAACACCGCCGTGCGCATTCATATCCGTATGCAGATTGGAATTCAAGCGGCTGAAGGAAGCCAAATCCGCCCGATGCTCAATATCAGCCCATGAACAGCGGCGCACCTCAAAAACGGGATTGTCAACGATATTGAGATAACAGGGCACATCCTCCTCCCCCTCCGTGGGGATCACCTCGCAGTCTACGGCAAATCGGCGGTAGCCAATGTACTTCCCGGCAAAATCGTATGCGGCGTACAGGGTGCCTCTCGGGATATTGCCGTCGAGATACAGATTCCCCTCATCCGTTGTAATGCGGAAGCCGTCCCACTTCACCTCATCGGATGGCTCACGGGTGCCGATGAAGATGCCGTGTTCTGCGGTATCGGCAGTGCAGGAAATGGGCAGAGTCACACCGCAGGCACTGTCGATTACCCGCTGAAGGAATTCTGCCGCCGTTTTTTCCGCCGCTTCGGGAGCAGGCTTCAGCACGATGGTGTACCCGGCAGCATCACAGCCGCAGATGGTCAGTTTTCTCATACTACTTCTCCTTTTGGCTCAAAATATCTTCCTAAATTTATACATAAACACTATTTGTGCACATTATACCAAAGCATTCGCTGAATTGCAATCCTTTTTCACGAAAAAAATCCGATTTTTTTGTCTCTCCAATCCTGTTTCCCGTCCTTGACTTTTACTCTCTCGCAGGTGTATAATATCCATAAGAAAAAACACTGAACGGAGACCGGAAAATGAAACAATTCCGCACCCTCAAATGCAACCCTTTTATGGACGGACAGGCGGAGTTCTCCCCCGACATCGTCTACTCCTCCCCCGATGGCAAACCCCTCATCATGCATCTTATGACCCCGTGGAAAAATGAAGCAAACAAAGACCGCCGCTACCCTCTCATTGTTTACACCGAGGGCGGGGGCTGGGCGACACCGTGGATCAACTTCGAGATTCCTCAGCTTGCACAGTATGCAAGGGAGGGCTATGTTGTCGCCACCATCATTCATCGCGATGTATATGAGGGACATCCCTTCCCCGCTTTTCTTCAAGACCTGAAGTGCGCCATACGCTTCCTTCGTGCCCATGCGGAGGAATACAAGATTGACCCCTCCCGTGTTGTGGTCATGGGCGCTTCCGCAGGGGCCAACGCATCCATGCTTGCCGCCCTCACGGGAGATGATCCGCGCTACAAGACGGAGGATTACGCAGACGAATCCGATGCGGTTTCCGCCGTTGTGGAATGCTTCGGTCCTGCCGATATGTTTACTCTTTACGACAATCTCGGCGGAGATGATAATCCAAATGTGATCCGTTTGCTGACAGGAGGCAATCCCTTTACCGATGAAGCTGCGCGCGAGAAAGCCATCGCCATGAGCCCCTGTCACATTGTTGCGGACGGCAGAAAATATCCCCCCTTTCTCATGTTCCACGGTGTTCTTG
>SVSU01000048.1 GCA_015064135.1 Oscillospiraceae bacterium | reverse complement strand
CGTCTGTATCGTCCTTTCGTAGCTGCAAAGCTGTCTGAGGCTATCCCCGCTACTTGTAAGAAGATCGCAGTTCTCGACAGAACAAAGGAACCCGGCTCTCTCGGCGAACCTCTGTACATCGACGTTGTAACAGCGCTCTCCATGACAGGCAGAACAAACATCAAGGTAGTCGGCGGCCGTTACGGTCTGGGTTCCAAGGATACTCCTCCCCAGTCTGTATTCGCAGTATACGAAAACCTTGCTGCTGACGCTCCCAAGAACAACTTCACAATCGGTATCGTAGACGACGTAACAGGTCTGTCTCTCGAAGAAAAGCCCGCACCCGACACAGCAGCTCCCGGCACCATCGCGTGCAAGTTCTGGGGTCTCGGCGGTGACGGTACAGTTGGTGCTAACAAGAACTCCATCAAGATCATCGGTGACCACACCGACAAGTTCATCCAGGCATACTTCCAGTATGACTCCAAGAAGACTTCCGGTATCACCATTTCTCACCTCCGTTTCGGTGACAAGGCGATCAAGTCTCCTTACTACATCAACAAGGCAGACTTTGTAGCTTGCCACAACTCTTCCTACCTGAAGAAGTATGACATGGTAAGCGACATTAAGCCCGGCGGAACATTCCTCCTTGACTGTGCATGGGATATGGCAGGTCTGGAAGAGAACCTTCCCGCAAAGGTTAAGTCCTACATCGCGAACAACA
The DNA here is from genome assembly GCA_015064135.1 of Oscillospiraceae bacterium. Taxonomy (GTDB): domain Bacteria; phylum Bacillota; class Clostridia; order Oscillospirales; family CAG-272; genus UMGS1696. The sequence goes on along the minus strand of SVSU01000048.1, from coordinate 14,611 downwards.
ATGTTAAGTTCTACACCATCGATGCTACAACCATCGCTACAAAGCAGATCGGTAACGCAAAGGTTAAGAACACCGTTCTTCAGTCTGCATTCTTCTCCCTTGCAAACATCCTTCCCAAGGACGAAGCCATCGACTACATGAAGAAGGCTGCATACAAGTCCTACATCAAGAAGGGTCAGGCAATGGTTGACCTCAACTATGCCGCAATCGACGCAGGTTCCGATGCATTCGTTGAGGTTGCAGTACCCGAAGCATGGAAGACAGTAGCTCCCGACGCTCCCAAGGCTGCATACACATCAAAGAGAGCTGACCTTGAAAAGTTCGTAAACACTGTTGTTAACCCTGTTAACGCAATGGCAGGCGACAGCCTCCCCGTTTCCGCATTCTCCGACTATGTTGACGGTACATTCCCCCAGGGTTCTACCGCATCCGAGAAGCGCGGCGTTGCAGTTTACGTTCCCGAATGGTATCCCGAAAACTGCATCCAGTGTAACAACTGTGCATTTGTATGTCCTCACGCTGCAATCCGTCCCTTCGCTATGACAGAGGCTGAGGCTGCTGCTGCTCCTGCGGCTACAAAGTTCACAGAAAAGCCTGTTATCAAGACAGCATACAAGTTCTCCATGGCGATCTCCCCTGCAGACTGTATGGGATGTACCCTCTGCGTTAAGGCGTGCCCTGTAACAGCTAAGGCTGAAAAGGACGGCACTGACAAGAAGGCGATCGCAATGGTTCTCCGCGAAACTCAGGACGACCAGCAGGCTCCTTGGGATTACGCAGTTGCAAACGTATCCGAAAAGCCCGAGCTCATCAACGCTACCGTTAAGGGCAGCCAGTTCAAGCAGCCCCTGCTCGAGTTCTCCGGCTCCTGCGCAGGCTGTGCGGAAACATCTTATGCACGTCTCATCACCCAGCTCTTCGGTGAGAGAATGTACATCTCCAACGCTACCGGTTGTTCTTCCATCTGGGGCGGCTCTGCACCTGCAACACCTTACACTGTAAACAACGCAACAGGCCACGGTCCCGCATGGGCTAACTCCCTGTTCGAGGACAACGCTGAGCACGGTCTGGGTATCCACCTGGGTCAGAAGACCATTCGCAACAGACTCATCGCAAAGGTTGAGGAAATGATGGCTTCCGACAAGGCGTCCGACGAATTCAAGGCAGCGGCTAAGGCTTATATCGACAGCAAGGACGACGGCAAGACCAACAAGGCAGCGGCTGACGCTCTGGTGGTTGAACTGGAGAAGGCTGTAGCGGCAGGTTGTCCCACAGCTCCCGCAATCCTCGCTGAGAAGGATTACCTCGCTAAGAAGTCCGTATGGATCTTCGGTGGTGACGGTTGGGCATACGACATCGGCTTCGGCGGTCTGGACCACGTTATCGCATCCGGCGAAGATGTAAACATCATGGTATTCGATACAGAAGTTTACTCCAACACCGGCGGACAGGCTTCCAAGGCTTCCAACATCGGTCAGGTTGCACAGTTCGCTGCTGCAGGTAAGGCTATCGGCAAGAAGAACCTTGCTGAAATTGCAATGTCCTACGGCTATGTATACGTTGCACAGGTTGCAATGGGCGCAGACATGAACCAGCTCCTGAAGGCTCTGACAGAGGCTGAGGCATACAACGGACCTTCCATCATCATCGGATACGCTCCTTGTGAAATGCACGGCATCAAGGGCACAATGGCGAACTGCCAGCTCGAAATGAAGAAGGCTGTTGACTCCGGCTACTGGCAGATGTTCCGTTACAACCCTGCTCTCAAGGCTGAAGGCAAGAATCCCTTCACTCTGGACAGCAAGGAACCCACAGGCAGCTACATCGACTTCATCAAGAACGAAAACCGTTACAGCCGTCTGGCAGCTTCCAACCCCGAGAGAGCAGAAAAGCTCTTCGAGCAGGCTGAAGCAAACGCTAAGGCTAAGTACGAGCGTCTTACCAAGTATAGCAAGCTGTACGAATAATACGCAAGCGTTTTGAGTAGCTTGATTGGATGAGAAGGCGGCTTGCTGATGAAAAAACCTTTGCGGACATTCGTCCGAACGGTTTTTTCCGAAGTGTAGGCTGGGTTTGGCAAGCGGTTTGAGTAGCTTGATTGGATGAGAAGGCGGCTTGCTGATGAAAAAACCTTTGCGGACATTCGTCCGAACGGTTTTTTCCAAAGTGTAGGCTGGGTTTGGCAAGCGGTTTGCTTTGCTTGAATTGATTCGATTAAGCGTAACTGAATAAATTACAGGGTAGTGGAGTGATCCATTACCCTGTTTTTGTGGTTATTTGTATTATTGTGACGGGTTTGCTTTGGGTTTCAAATAGTTTTACGGTGTGTATTGTTCCTTTGGATTTGCCGTCCCAGAGGGCGAGGGCGCAGTCGGCGTAATCTGCGATTTGTTTATTGCGTATGAGGGGGGCGGCGCGGTGATATTTTTCGTATTGGGGGAGAAAGACGGTAAGTTTGATGCCGTTTTGCTTTGCGTATTCTGCTGCGGCGGTGTCGATGCCTTTTGCGCCGCCCGAGACGATCTCGGTGACGTTATCGGGGATATACCCGGATATGTTTTGGATGGCTAATGTTCGGGAACCGATGATGGCAAGTTTCATTTTGACCTCGATATGGATATATTTTAACTACATTATACGTTTGTTTTTGACATTATATGCGGTAATGAGCGTAAAATATGGTTAAAATATATTTTGGATGAGGTCAAATTGTGTCTATAAAGAATTTATCTATCAGAATTGATGAAGAAATGCTGGACAAGCTTCATGTGGTAGCCGATTACGAGGGCAGAAGTGCGAACAGTCAGATTTTGATTCTCATTCGGGACTGCATTGAGGCTTATGAGCAGAGACACGGGGAGATTGTCATTGGGAAAAGGGAAGGGCAGAAGAAGTAGGGGGGATAGAGATATCGTTTTGGTTAAACTTTCAGAAAAATGGGGAGAGCCGGAAACCCATCTCAGTGTTGAGGGTTTCTATCTCTCCCCATTTGCTCTCTGAAAATTTAGCCAAAACAATATTTCTATCCCAAAAACCTCACATCTTTATCCCAACCCCGGCAACACTCCGCTTCAGAATCCCATTCATATACGCAATCAACGTACCGTAGTTGGTAAACGCCACACCTGCATCTTCCGCGCACCGCATCCGATACTGCATTTCGCGTTCCGTCAGCATACAGCCGCCGCAGTGGACGATCATGGCGTATTTGTCAGAAGAAATATCCTCGGGGAAACCGCCGCCTGAGGTGAACTCAAACTGCAGCTCTCGTCCCGTGTGCTTCTTTATCCATCCCGGCAGTTTCACCGTTCCGATGTCCTCGCATTGCCGATGGTGGGTGCATCCCTCCGAGATCAGCACCACATCCCCGTCGCGAAGGGACTCAATATGTGCCGCACCTCGCACCGCCGTCTCAAGAAAACCCTTGAACCGTGCCATGAGGATGGAAAATGAGGTCAGCGGAATGTCCTCCGCCACCATTTCCTTTACACGGCCGAAAACCTGACTGTCCGTTACCACCAGCCGAGGAGGTGCGGAAAGGGCGGCAAGAGCTTGGGGAAGCTGTTCCGCCTGCACCACCATGCACATGGCGTGGGAGTCGAGAATGTCCCGTATGGTCTGCACCTGAGGAAGGATCATTCGCCCCTTGGGAGCAGAGGAGTCGATGGGGGTGACAAGAATCACCACATCGGAGGGGGAGAGCAGGTCTCCGACGATCCGCGCCGCATTTTCGTCTGACTTTGCAAGGGCGGCAATGCGGTCTTTCAGCTCGTTTATCCTCTCGCCCGTCACACTGCTCACGGAAATTTCGTTCTCCCCCGTGAGATTGGCGTCGGCGAGGTCGCTTTTGTTGTATACCACAAGATAGGGCAGTTTTTTTGCCCTGAACAGCTCAATGATTTCCCTGTCAACGGCGGAAAGTCCCTCTGCGCTGTCAACCACAAGGAGAGCAATGTCCGTCTTGTTGAGCACCTGACGCGCCTTTTTGATGCGAAGCTCGCCAACCGTCCCCTCGTCGTCAAGCCCCGGGGTGTCTATCATCAGAACAGGGCCGATGGGCAGAAGCTCCATGGCTTTTGAGACGGGGTCCGTGGTCGTTCCCTTTACATCGGAAACAATGGCAATGTCCTGCCCCGTCACCGCGTTCAGCAGGCTGGATTTTCCTGCATTGCGCCGCCCGAAAAATGCGATATGCACTCTGTTTGCATTTGGAGTGGAGTTTAATGACATGGCTTTTTCTCAGGGCTTCCTTTTTTGCAAAAAGGTTTCCCCGTACCCCTTTCAAAAGAATAAATATATGAGTTTTTGGACTTGCGGTTCCGAGTTTGACGAAAATCAGAATCTGAAGTCGCGCTTGCCGCTTTTGATCTCGCGTATGTAGGCGGTTGCCTTTTCGCGGACGATATCTTTGGGAATGTTCAGCAGTTCCTTTTCGATAAGCTCATTGCCGATTGCCTGCGTTTCGGGGGAAGCGTAATCCTCAAGGAATTCTTTCAGTGTCATGAGAGCGTTGGGGTGGCAGCAGTTCAGAATCTGGCCGCTTTTGCAAAGGCTCATGAAACGGTCGCCCGTTCTGCCTTCACGGTAGCAGGCGGTGCAGAAGGAGGGGATGAACCCGTTTTCCATGAGCCAGCGAACTACCTCGTCCAGTGTTCTCTGGTCGGAGACGTCAAACTGCTCCGTGTCGGTGGGGCGTTCCTCCTCAGTGTAGCCGCCGACGGATGTTCTGGAAGCGCCGCTGATCTGGGAAACACCGAGGCGCAGGAGTCGTTCTCTTACTGCCGCGCTTTCACGGGTGGAGATGATCATGCCTGTGTAGGGAACGGAAATTCGCACAAGGGCACACAGTTTTGCGAAAACATCGTCGCTGATGGAGTTGTCGAAGGCAGTGGGATCTATGTCGTCCGCGCGCTTGATTCGAGGCATACTGATGGTGTGGGGACCGACGCCGTGTACCGCTTCCAAGTGCTCGGCGTGCATGAGAAGTCCGGCGAATTCGTAGCGGTAGAGCTCAAGGCCGTAGAGCACACCCAGTCCCACATCGTCAATTCCGCCTTCCATAGCGCGGTCCATTGCCTCGGTATGGTATGCATAGTCATGCTTCGGGCCTGTGGGATGGAGCTGTTCATAGCTTTCCTTGTGGTATGTTTCCTGGAAGAGAATGTATGTACCGATGCCGGCTTCCTTCAGCTTGCGGTAGTTCTCCACCGTAGTTGCCGCAATGTTTACGTTGACACGGCGGATGGCACCGTTCTTGTGCTTGATGCTGTATATTGTCTTGATGCTTTCAAGGATATATTCGATGGGGTTGTTTACGGGGTCCTCGCCGGCTTCGATGGCAAGGCGCTTGTGTCCCATATCCTGAAGGGCAATAACCTCTGCGCGGATCTCGTCCTGCGTCAGCTTTTTACGGGGGATGCGCTTGTTCTTCAAGTGGTAGGGACAGTATACACAGCCGTTTACGCAGTAGTTGGAGAGATACAGGGGCGCGAACATAACAATGCGGTTTCCGTAAAAATCCTTTTTGATCTGCTCGGCCAAGGCGTATATCTCGTTAAGAATTTCCTCGTTTTCGCAGGCAAGAAGCACCGATGCCTCTCTGTGATCGAGCCCCTTCCGTTCCTTTGCTTTTTCAAGAATCTCACGGAGAAGGGGGAGATTGTCCCGGTTTTCGTCTGCGTAACGCAGAGTGTCTGTGATCTCCTCGTGAGAGATAAATTCTTCCGCTTTCATGGATTTGGGGTTGTAGTTTGACATAATATCTATCCTTTCTGCTGTCGGTTGTATATTGTATTTATTCTTTGTAGTCGCCGCGGTCTGTGACGATCTCGTAGCCGATGGCTGCCATGGACTGTTTCAGATGGGCAAGGTTTTCCGCGGCCTCGTCACCGCTTGACAGTTTGTTGTTGTAGAGCATATATTTTTCTCTGGCATCGGAGGGAGAGAGATTCGGCATGATGACATTGGCGCCTGCCAGAATACCGCGCTCTCTGCCGTTTGGTGATATGGTTCCCAGAGCCGTTGTTGCAGGCAGCAGCACATTGGGGAGAATAAGTCGGATTGTGGAGAGGAGCTTTATGGTGTCCTCCGCGGTCCCTGCCGCCATATCTCTGAAAGGGGTGTCGCGGTGGGGGATGAAGGGGCCGATGCCCACCATATGCGGCTTGAATTCGCCGAGGAAGAGAAGATCTTCGGCTATGTGTTCCGCGGTCTGCCAAGGGGAACCTACCATGAATCCGCAGCCTACCTGATAACCGATGTCGCGAAGATCGCGGAGGCAGCGCATTCTGTTCGCAAGGGTCAATTCCTCGGGATGGAGCTTTGCATAGTGGCAGGCGTTTGCCGTTTCGTGGCGCAGGAGAAAGCGGTTTGCTCCCGCCGCAAAGAGGGCTTCGTAGGACTTTCGTGACCGTTCCCCAACGGAAAGGGTGATGGCGCAGTCGGGGAAGCGGTTGCGGAGGGTTTGGACGATGGGGATGAGTCTCGCGTCGGTGAAGTGAGGATCCTCGCCGCCCTGGAGAACGATGGTGCGGAATCCGAGGCGGTACCCTTCTTCGGCACAATCGAGAATTTGCTCCTCAGTAAGACGGAATCGCAGGGCGGCTGTGTTGCTTCGTCGGATTCCGCAGTAAAGGCAGTCGTTTTTGCAGTAATTGGTGAACTCCACCAGCCCTCTTATGTACACCGTGTTTCCGTAGACCGATTTGCGCACTGTATCTGCCGTTTGGCGAAGATACTCAAGTGCATCGGGGTCGGTGCAGGTGATGAGACGGATGTACTCCTCTTTTGGGAGGGTTCGTTCCGCTTTCAGTTTATCGATAAGTGTGAAAATATTGTTCATTTTGCCTCGGTTTGCGTTGTGAAATTCGAGTATGCGGTCTTGTTGCTCACTCCCGGGATGCGACCGATCTTGCCCGTCAGCGTGCTGATTACATCCTGAGGGGCGTCAATGGCAATGCTGATGATCTGGATGCCCTTCTCGCGGTATGGAATGCCCATCCGCCCGATGATGTATCCGCTGTATTCGTGAAGCACGGCGTTCAGCTGTTCCACGGATGCAGGCTCTTCTACGATAATGCCGATAACGGCGACTCTTGTTTCCAAATGTTCTCCTCCTGCAATACAAAAAGGCGGCTCTCGTTCTGCGTGCAGACAAAAGCCACCTCGGATGGGCGGTGTATTATCTCGCTTCTTGTGCTCGGCTCCCCTTGCAGTCAGAACGATGCTTTATAGGCTTGTCGGGGGAGGGGTCTCACGGTTCGGTTTGACGTCCTGCCCTATCTGACTCTATTATACACCATTTAACCGAGAAAGTCCATAGGTTTTTGAAAAAAAGATCATTTTCGGCAAAAGTATTGACGGGAAAGAGTGGGGTATGGTAAAATATATCAATATTATATAACAGCGGAGTGGATTTTATGATAATAAGAAAGACGAGGGTGCAGGATCTTCCTGCGGTAATGCCTATTTTCGAGGAAGCGAGGGCAAGCATTGCTGAACTTGGCATCGACCAGTGGCAGGACGGCTATCCTGCGGAGGCGGACATTCGGGCCGATATTGAGGCAGGGGAGTCCTATTGCGCAGTGCTTGACGGGGAGATCGTTGGCTGCTTTGCCCTTCTTTTTGGCGGAGAGCCCACATATGATGTGATTGAGGATGGAGCATGGCTTACGGAATCCGACTCGGCGAATGCAAAATACGCCGCCATCCATCGCATTGCCGTGAAGCGTGCAAGGAGAGGCAGCGGCATCAGCACTGCCATCGTAAATTATGCCATGGAACAAGCTGCCGCCAACGGGAAAGCGAGTGTCAGAGTTGACACCCACCACGGCAATGTTGTCATGCGTCGGATGCTTGAGAAGCACGGTTTTGAAGCGTGCGGAACCATATATCTCGCAAGCGGACACCGCCGTGTGGGGTACGAACGTTTGGTATGAATCCGGGCAGGGGGAAACTCCTGCTTTTTTTGTTCACCCCAGATATTCAAGTTCGCTTTCCAGATATTCCACCGCAAAGGAATTGTCCTCACCGATGGTGATCTTGGTGGTGCCGAGCATATCGGTCTCGTGATAATCATAGGTTCCTGTTTTCAGTCCGTAGGTGATGCGGATTCCGTCGTAGAGAATGCTGGTGGAAACCTTGTGCTGATGTCCCATGAACATACCTACACAGCCGATCTCCTTTGCCGCCGCGAAAAAGTCGGGTGCATAGAATCCGCCCACGATGGGCTCTGTTGCGAAGCCCAGGTCACCTTCACGGTCGGGGGCGAAGGGGGCGGAGGAGATAAATTCAGGAGTGTAGGTGTCGGGGTAAAGCTCGTTTGCTGCATCCGCGGATTCGGAGGGGGGAATGTGATAGAACATCATCACGGGCAGGGTGCCGTATTCCGCAAAAATCGACTGTGCGCTCTCCCGTATCCATGCGATCTGATCCTCGAAGATGCCACTGGACTGTTGGATTTTGTCAATATCGGGGTTGTCGGGCATCAGACGCTCGCCGTAATTGTTGAGATTTACGAAGCAGCCGTTTGTATCCAGCAGGTAGAAGAGATATTTGTATTCCTCGCCCTGCTTGATCACAACATTGTAGTTGGAGTTTCCTGTCACATTGCCCTCGGCAAAGACACAATGCTCGCTGTTTTTAAGCTGTTCGATCTGCCACATGACTCCCTTGCCGCTTTCGTTGTCGTGATTGCCGAAAACGACCAGCCAGGGAATGCCGTAGGAGTCCATATGCTCGCAAAGCTCCAGCCACATGGAGCCGTCGTCGTCCAGCTCCCCGTATATGTTGTCGCCGGTCAGTACGATCAGATCGGGCTGTGCCCTTTCCACACCCTCATCCATATAGCGCCAGACACGGATCTCGTGGTCGTGGACATCACTTGTGAAGTGGGCATTCTTGATCTGATTGTAGCGGTTTTCATTGCGTGCACCCGACAGCTCCTGCATCTGTGTGTCGGTGATCTGCAGAATGGTGATTTCCTTTCCCTCGGGGAACTCAATGATGAAGTCCATACCGTTCTCCCCGTTCATGGGGATGACAACAGGGGAGTCGGGCGCTGTGTTTGTTTCGGTTTCAGCGGTGGATGTGTCGGAGGATGTATCATCTGTTTTTTGCTTGACACTTCCGCAGGAGGAAATAGCGGAAAGTGTACAAAATGCAAGCATAGTGCAGAGAATTATTTTACCGAATCTTTTCATATGTCACCTCTTGTTTTTTTATAATTATACAATAGAAAAGGTATAAAAGTCAATGGCGGCAGGTGAAATATTTCGAGATCTGCCCATACATAAAGCCGTCCGTTTGCCGCATATAATGAATTAAACGGAGGAATATCATATGAGTCAGAACTTATCCAAATCTCTTATCAACTATGTCGTTTTCTCCTTCCTTTTTCTTACCGCTGTGCTGTTTGTCGGGACCCAATCCGTTAAATTCTTTTCCGGTCAATGGATGGAGGAAGCATCAGCTGTTGCCGAATCGGAGCAGGCTCCCATTGTCATTATCGACCCCGGGCACGGCGGAGAGGACGGCGGGGCTGTGGGTGCGGACGGTACCCTTGAGAAGGGGCTGAATCTCATGATCTCCGAGAATATCAGAGATATTTTTTCTCTTTTCGGGATTACAGCCGAAATGACCAGGGAAGGGGATCATATGCTGTATGATTATTACAATGATCTGGATGATTATACAGGCAAGATGAAAACCTACGACCTGCGAAACCGTCTCAGAATCGCGGAAGAAAGCGGTGCTGTGCTGTATCTCGGTGTTCATATGAACAAATTCCCGAAAACACAGTACAGCGGTATGCAGGTGTATTACTCCCCCAATCATGCCGAGGGCGGAAATGCTGCACGGATGATACGGGAATATGCGAGGAACTTTCTTCAGCCCGACAACAAACGGGAGACGAAAAGAGCTGACTCCTCCATTTATATTCTGCACCGTATTACCATTCCTGCCGTTTTGGTGGAGTGCGGCTTTCTGTCGAATGAGGCGGAATGCGCCCTTTTAAACACAGCGGAATATCGCTTGAAAACCGCGTGCACCGTGGCGGCAGGAAGCATGGAGTGGCTTGTCAACGCAAAATAATCCACAGGAGGAGAGTGAATAATTATGCTCTCCTCTGTTTTTTGTTTTGCTTTTTTGAAGTTTGTCTGCAGATGCACATTTTCGGAAAAAACGGAGGAGAAAAACAGTGTTTTCTGAATTTGGAGAACAAAATGTGCGGAATAGACAAAAGCAGCTTTTTTTTGCCCCCTTTTTCTACGCGCCGAATCACGAAAAATGTTGCAATTTGTCCGATTCTTTGATATAATATAATGTTGGAAGGGGACAAAACATGAGCCGTGGACTGGGATCCTGCGGACATGATTCCCCATTTGTAAAAAGACAGCGGAAAATGCAGATAAAAAAACCGAAAGGAAAGGTCATATTTATGACGAAAGTAACCATTATCGGAGCAGGCAGTGTGGGTTCGACCATCGCGTATACGCTTGCGGTCGGAGGAACCGTGTCCGAAATCGTTATGCTGGATATCAACGGAGAGAAGGCGCTGGGGGAGGCGCTGGATATTCGCCAGGGAACTCCCTTCTGCCCTCCCGTGTCCATCTACGCAGGCAGTTACCGTGATACCGTGGATTCCGACATCGTTATCCTGACTTCCGGGGTGGCGAGAAAACCGGGGCAGTCCAGACTGGATCTTGCTCAGACCAATGTAAACATCCTGAAGAGTATTATCCCCGAGATCACGGCATACGCTCCCGATGCCACATATATCATTGTCAGCAACCCCGTTGACGTACTGACGTATGTGTTCAACAAGGTTTCCGATATTCCCGAGAACAGGATTATCGGCTCGGGAACGATTCTCGACACTTCAAGACTTCGTTCCTGCATTTCCGAGTACTATAATATCAATCAGCGGAATGTTCATGCCTATGTGTTCGGTGAACACGGAGACACATCCTTTGTGCCCTGGTCGCTGGCTAACATTTCCAACGTGCCCATTGATGATTATCCGAGTGTCATCTCCAACAAGAACAATCTCTATCCTCCGCTGAAGCATGACGATGTGGAGGCGTATGTGAGAAAATCGGGCGGACGTGTGATCCAGAGAAAGGGTGCAACATTCTATGCGGTTGCCCTCTCCGTCTGCCATATCTGCAAGTGTCTCATTAACGGCATGGATACCACTATGACGGTGTCTACCATGATGCATGGAGAATATGGTGTTGAGGATGTTTGTCTGAGTACCTTGAATATCGTCGGCAGAAACGGTCTCAGAGGCAAAATTCTCTCTCCCCTGACCGATGAGGAGGTCGCCCTTCTCCACAAGAGTGCCGACAGCCTGAAGGATGTAATAAACGGCTTGGATATCTGAGTTAAAGCTAAAAAACACGACAATACAAATTCAAATAAAGGATGGAGCAAAGATGGAATATCGTATCGAACATGACAGCATGGGCGAGGTGAAGGTCCCTGCTGATAAATACTGGGCAGCGCAGACAGAGCGCAGTCACGAGAATTTCAAGATCGGTGTAGGCATTGAGATCATGCCCCGTGAGATCACTCACGCATTCGGCATTCTGAAGAAGGCGGCGGCTATGGCAAATAATGCCCTCAAGCCCAAGAAAATGACCGATGAAAAGCTCTCTGCTATCAAGGCAGCCTGTGACGAGGTGATCTCGGGTGAGCTGAACGATCATTTTCCCCTTGTTGTATGGCAGACGGGCTCGGGTACCCAGTCCAACATGAATGCAAACGAGGTCATCGCCAACCGCGGCAATGAGATCGCGGGAAAGAAGCTCCTCCACCCCAATGATGACATCAACATGAGCCAGTCCTCAAACGATACTTTCCCCACAGCCATGCATATTGCGGCGGTTACGGTTATCGAGGACAAGCTGTTCCCGGCTATTGACCTGCTCGTTGACACCTTCAAGAGACTGGAGACGGAAAACGAAGGCATCGTAAAAAGCGGACGCACTCACCTGCAGGACGCGACACCCATCACCTTCTCTCAGGAGATCTCGGGCTGGCGCTCCTCTCTGGAAAAGGACAAAAAGATGCTTGAGATCGCCCTCCCCGAGCTGAAGGAGCTTGCTCTCGGCGGTACTGCCGTGGGTACGGGACTGAACACCCCCCGGGGATTTGACGTAAAGGTTGCAGAGGCGGTTTCCGAGCTGACCGGCAAGGCTTTCGTTACAGCGGAGAACAAATTCCACGCACTCACATCAAAGGATGAGCTGGTATTTGCCCACGGTGCACTGAAGGCACTGGCGGCGGACCTTATGAAAATTGCAAACGACGTGCGCTGGCTGGCATCGGGTCCGCGCGACGGTCTCGGCGAGATCACCATTCCCGAAAACGAACCCGGTTCCTCCATCATGCCCGGCAAGGTGAACCCGACACAGTGCGAAGCGGTGACAATGGTGGCGGTGCAGGTCATGGGCAATGATGTGGCAGTCGGCATGGCGGCATCTCAGGGCAACTTTGAGCTGAATGTGTTTATGCCCGTGTGCATCTATAATTTCCTTCAGTCCGCGAGACTTCTTGCAGAGGTGATCGTTTCCTTTAACGACAACTGCGCGGTGGGAATTAAGGCAAACCGCGAGAAGATGCACCATAATCTCCACAATTCCCTCATGCTCGTTACCGCACTGAACCCCTATATCGGCTACGAAAATGCCGCAAAGACCGCAAAGAAGGCGTTCAAGGATAATATCTCCCTGAAAGAGGCCTGCGTAGAGCTCGGATTCCTCACCGCGGAGAGATTCGACGAAGTGTTCCATCCTGAAGAAATGGTTTAACGGGGGCGCGTGACCGGGGAGATGCTTTTTGGAAAAAGCACCTCCCCAAACCCCTCCGCAAAAACTTTTGAACTATATACCAAATTCAATATTGTGCATAAATACAGAGACTACCCCATTATAAAAAGGTTTTGAAGGGGTTCAGGGAAACTTTTCCTTGAAAAATTTCCCTGAGAAAAAGAGGTAAAACATGAAATTAGCATATTATCCGGGGTGTACGCTCCGAACAAAGGCGAAAGAGCTTGACAGATACGCGAGAGAGGCGGCAGAGGTTCTCGGTGTGGAGCTTTGCGAGATACCCGAATGGCAGTGCTGCGGCGGTGCTTACACCACGGCGAAGGATGAGATCGCAACAAAACTGTCCTCCGTCCGTGCACTGGCTGCATCCCGTGACATGGGCTCCGATGCTCTGGTGACGGTATGCTCTGCTTGCTACAATGTACTGAAGCAGACAAACCACGAGGTTCTGACAAACGCGGACATGGCAACGCGCGCCAACAACTACATGAAGCTTGACACACCCTACACGGGGGAGACAAAGGTGATTCACTATCTTGAATTGCTCCGTGATGTGGTGGGTTTTGACAAGATTGCGGAAAAGGTGACAAATCCCCTGAAGGGTAAGAAGGTAGCGGCATACTACGGCTGTCTCCTCCTTCGCCCCGGCAAGGTACTGCAGCTTGACGACCCCGAGAATCCCCGTGTTATGGAGGATTTCATCCGCGCCCTCGGCGGTGAGCCTGTCATCAGCCCCATGAGAAACGAATGCTGCGGCGGATATATTACCCTTGAGGACAAGGGATTGGCGAAGAAGAGGAGCACCGCGGTGACCGAGAGTGCAAAGAGTCTGGGTGCGGATGTGATCGTCACTGCCTGCCCCCTGTGCCTTTACAACCTGACAAAGAATTCCGCGACGGACATTCCCACAGTGTATTTTACCGATCTGCTCGCGGAAGCGATGGGATTGAAGTAAGAAGGAGGCAGATATGGAACGTAAAGAGTTACGGAAAGAACAGATCGAGCGCATCAGCGGTGTCAATGTGCGAAAGTGCATGAGATGCGGCAAATGCTCCGCTACCTGCCCCTCCTACGACGAGATGGAATATCATCCCCATGAGTTTGTGTACATGGTTGAAAAGGGCGAGGTTGCAAAACTGATGGAATCCGACTCCATTTACAAATGCCTTACCTGCTTCGCCTGCGTAGAGCGCTGTCCCCGTGATGTGGAGCCGGCAAAGGTTGTGGAAGCGGTGCGCCTTGAGGCTGTAAGAAAGCAGGGCATGAACCGCCTGAAGCCCGATGCCATCCCCGAGATGTGGGATGAGGATCTCCCTCAGCAGGCTATCGTTACGGCGATGAGAAAGTATACCAAGTAACGGTCGGAGGGTAAAGCGAGATTGTGTCGGATGTGTAGTTTCCTCCGACCCAATTTGCACCTTGTCACACAGAGGTGTGACAATTTCATGAATGAAAGACGGCGCAAATTTTAAAGAAAGGCTATGGAAAAATGCAGAAAATCGGCGTTTTTGTATGTCACTGCGGAACGAATATCGCAGGCACCGTTGATGTGAAGGCAGTGGCGGAAGCACTGTCCCGCGAGGCAGGCGTTGTTTATTCCGTTGACTATCAATATATGTGTTCCGAATCGGGACAGAATCTCATTAAGGATGCCATCCGCGACTACGGATTGACGGGTGTTGTGGTATGCTCCTGCTCCCCCCGTATGCACGAGAACACCTTCCGCAAGGCGGCGGCGCAGGCAGGGCTGAACCCCTACATGGTGGAGATCGCCAACATCC
>SVSU01000047.1 GCA_015064135.1 Oscillospiraceae bacterium | reverse complement strand
TCGGAGGACTTTACAATGTCAGTTAAAGTTGCTATTAACGGTTTCGGTCGTATCGGCCGTCTCGCATTCCGTCAGATGTTCGGTGCTGAGGGTTACGAAGTTGTTGCTATCAACGACCTCACCAGCCCCAAGATGCTCGCTCACCTTCTGAAGTACGATACAGCTCAGGGTCGTTACGACGGTCACACTGTTGAGGCTGATGACGAAGCAGGCACAATCACCGTAGACGGCAAGGTTCTCAAGATCTATGCTGAAAAGAACGCTGCAGACTGCCCCTGGGGTCAGCTGGGTGTTGACGTTGTTCTGGAGTGCACAGGCTTCTACACATCCAAGGACAAGAGCCAGGCTCACATCGACGCAGGCGCGAAGAAGGTTGTTATCTCTGCTCCCGCAGGCAACGATCTCAAGACCATCGTATACAGCGTAAACGAAAAGACTCTGACAGCAGATGACAAGATCATCTCCGCTGCATCCTGCACAACAAACTGCCTCGCTCCCATGGCTAAGGCTCTGAACGACTACGCTCCCATCCTCTCCGGTATCATGACAACCGTTCATGCATACACAGGCGACCAGATGATCCTCGACGGTCCTCACAGAAAGGGCGACCTGAGAAGAGCTCGTGCAGGCGCACAGAACATCGTTCCCAACTCCACAGGTGCTGCTAAGGCTATCGGTCTGGTTATTCCCGAACTGAACGGCAAGCTCATCGGTTCCGCACAGAGAGTTCCCACCTGCACAGGTTCCACAACAATCCTCGTTGCAGTTGTTAAGGGCAAGGATGTAACAAAGGACGGCATCAACGCTGCAATGAAGGCTGCTGCTTCCGAATCCTTCGGTTACAACACTGACGAGATCGTATCCTCCGACGTTATCGGTATGCGTTACGGTTCTCTGTTCGATGCTACTCAGACAATGGTAACAAAGATCGACGACGATACCTTCCAGGTACAGGTTGTTTCCTGGTACGACAACGAAAACTCCTACACAAGCCAGATGGTTCGTACAATCAAGTACTTCGCTGAGCTCGCGTAAGTTTTCGGTCAACCTCGCTTAGTTTCCTCGTATAATAAAGCCCCACGGATGCTTCGGTATCTGTGGGGTTTTTGTTTATTCGGCTTTGTCGTCGGGGAGCTCCAACAGGACAACGGGCTTGCCATGGGTGCGGAACAGCCCTACGGTGTGCATGGTTCCCCTTGATCTGCCGTCCCAAAAGGCGAGGGCACCGTCGGCGTAGTCTGCAATCTGCTCGTTTCTGCGGAGTGGGGCGGAACGGCCAAAGCGCGGATATTGAGGGGGGAATACGGTGAGCTTTATGCCCCGTTGTTCGGCAAACTCAGCGGCTGAGGTGTCAATGCCCTTCGCGCCGCCCGTGACGATTTCCGTGGTGTCGGGGGGAAGGTAGTATGCAAGATCATGAGGAAGGTCTGCGGCGGTAATTGTTCGGGAACCGATGATGGCAAGTTTCATTTTCTATATTGCTCCTTGTGGTTGTGTTACTAATTGTATCATATTTGTGAGAGAAATTCAATACCTTAAATAACGCAAAAATAACGCATTATTATGTGAAAATATATGATAATATATATGTGTGCAAAGTAATACAGGGAGAGAAATATGAGAAAATTTAAGATACCTGTAATTCCTCAATCAACGAACAAGTCTATTCGGTTTCCCAATGATTTGATTGAGGGAATAGAAAAGGCAATCAGAGGAACGGGTTGTACTTTTTCGGCGTTTGTAATCGAAGCCGTAAGAGTGGCGCTTGACAATCTTGAGGAAGAACGTCTGGAACAGGAACAAAACGAAAAATAAACAAAGGATACGGAACCGATTTTTCGGCTGCACCGTATCCTTTTGCTTTGTATGCTGTATCCATCCACAAAATAAACGGATTCAAGAATTTCTATTTACCATTTTTGAAAAAACGTTGAAAATGGTAAATAGATGGTGTATAATACTATAAGAGAGGTGATGCGGTATGAAACTAATTACTCGAAGTCAATATTTGGATAAACTCATCAATGTAATCGGCACTCCTGATATTAAGGTCGTCACGGGTGTTCGCCGCAGCGGAAAATCCAAACTGCTTGAGGCGTTCAAGAACCACATTGAACAGAATGTGCCCGACCACAATATTATTCAAATCAATTTCAATCTGCCCGAGTTCGATCATCTTCTTGAGTACAGACCCTTGTATGACTATATCAATTCGCAATACGCGGCAGGCAAAGAAAACTTTGTTTTGATCGATGAAGTCCAGATGTGCGCCGACTTTGAGAAAGCCATCAACGGTCTGCACGCATCCGAAAAGTTTGATATTTATATTACAGGCTCAAATGCGTTCCTCTTGAGTTCCGACCTTGCTACGCTGTTTACGGGAAGAACATTTGAAATCAAAGTGTTCCCGTTCTCGTTCAGCGAATATATGCAATACTTTGCCTACACCGACAAGTATGCCGCTATGGACAAGTATATGATTGAGGGCGGTATGGCAGGCTCCTACCTCTATAAAGACGAGGAAGCAAAGTATGACTATATTGCGGATGTTTTTAACGCCTTGATTGTCCGTGACATACGCAAGAAATACAGAATCCGCAATATGCAGTTGATGGACAGACTTGTTGATTTTCTTATGGACAACATCTCAAATCTGACCTCGGCAAGAAATATAACAAATACCTTCGGCGGACTCGCGGAAAAGGTCAACCATGTTACGGTCAGTGCATATATGCAGTATTTGTGTAATGCTTTTGCCTTTTATAAAGTCCGAAGGTACGATATTAAAGGTAAAAGGTATCTTTCAAGCAATGACAAGTATTATCTCTCTGACCATACATTCCGTTATGCCAAACTCGGTACAAGGAATATGGACTACGGCAGAATCCTTGAAAATATAGTTGCCATAGAGCTGCTGCGCCGTGGGTATGAGGTTTATGTAGGAGCGCTCTACAAGAAAGAGATCGACTTTGTCGCCGTCAAGCGCAGTGAGAAGATATATATACAGGTTTCCGATAATATCAGCGACGAAAAGACCTTTGAACGCGAGGTGTCGCCTCTGCTTCAAATAAATGATGCTTATCCTAAGATGGTGATTGCCCGTACACGGCACGATGAGTATCAGTATGAAGGCGTGAAGATTATAGATGTTGCGGATTGGCTGCTTGGTTAATTTCAAAAGTTGTGAAAAAACAAAGGATACGGAACCGATTTTTCGGCTGCACCGTATCCTTTTGCTTTGTAATGCATTGTCGAAACAGCATAATCACCCAAAAATTAAAAGTTTTTGGGGGGTCTTAGGGGGTGTTTTTTCAAAAACATCCCCTAACCGTTCCCCCGTCAGGTTTTTGACATTTTCATAACCAGCGCCACGGGGAGGAATTTTGCGAGTATCTTATATAACTTATAGAAGGGGTGGGGTGTATAGTTCATTCTGCCCTTTTTTGCCGCCCTGAGGGCTCCCTTTGCCACTTTTTCGGGCTTGCAGTAGGGAAGGCGGTCGAATGTGGCGGAGTTGCCTTTGATGGAGCCGAGGTAGATAAATTCGGTGTCCATGGGCCCGGGGCAGACCGCGGTAGCTTTGATTCCCTTTTTCCGCAGTTCTTCCGTTATGCCGTAGGAGAAGGCGGTGACATAGGATTTTGTTGCGCTGTACACCGTCATCCGCGCGTTGGGGCAGAAGGAGGCGATGGAGGATATGTTGATGATGCGCGAGCCTTTTGTCATGTGGGGGATTGCGATGTGGGTAACGGCGGTGAGACCGCGGAGGTTCAGCTCAATCATGCGGAGCTGGTTGTCGAGCTCCCCTTCCCCTACATTGCCCCAGTAGCCGCAGCCGGAGTTGTTGATGAGCAGAGAGAGCTCGGGTTTTGCTTCCTCAAGTGCGGCGGCAAGGGCGGTGTAGCTGTCACCTGCGGTAAGGTCAAGGGGAAGGATGCGGCAGGGACGGTCAGCAAGGGCCGCGGCTTCCTCTAATTTTTCGCGGCGGCGTGCAATGAGCCAGTATTCCTCAATTTCGGGGAAGTGGGAGGGGAGCGCCTTCAGAAACTCCAGCCCCAACCCTGCGGAAGCACCCGTGATGATTGCGATTTTCATGTTCGTTTCTCCGTTCGTTATGGTATAGGAAAAGTATACCACATATCGCGGAGATTTGCAAGGGCGGCGGCTCCTATTCCTTCCCCTTGTTCTTCGATAAAAACACAGACACACCCGTGACGATCAGCATGGCTCCGAAGATCTTTTTGAGCAGCACTACGGAAATAACACGGCGAAGGAGGCTGCCGAGGTATGCCCCGGGGATGCCTGCAAGGGAGCAGAGGATCACAAGGCGGTAGTTGATGTTTCTCCTTTTGAGGAGAACGAAGGCGGATGCCGTGGAGGCGATAACATAGAAGAAAAGATTCAGCGCCTGTGCATCCGCCTGTGCCATGCCGCGGAACATTGTGAGGTAGACCACAAGAAGTCCGCCGCCGCCCATTCCGCATCCGTAGAGGGCAGCAAGGAGGAGCATGATCAGAATATCCATACATTTTACGGGGAGATAAAGCATCCCCTTTTCCCCTATTTCAAGATCATATTTATTCCCGAGTAGATCACAAGGGCGGCGAAAACCTTTTTTAAGATGCCGATTTTCAGCTTCTGCTGGAGAAATGCTCCTGCCACACCCCCGACTGCCCCAGTGAGAAGGGTAACGGCGAAGGTGGCGAAGGAGAAAGGTTCGGGCGGTCGGTAGGTGAACAGTGAGAAGGCGGAGAGGGGGATGACGCAGGACATGGAAAAAGCGAAGGTGTCCTTTGAGATCTCGCCTCCCGTCAGGCGGAACAGGAGGAGAAAGATGATGCCGGCACCTGTTCCCGTGAGTCCGTTGAGAAAGCCCGCTGCCATGCCCATTGTGAGGGAAACGGCAAAAAAAAGCCATGTTTTCAGAGAAATTGTCATCTTCATATGGGTAAGAAAAGCAAATTATTCACGTTCATGGGGTTGTAATTCCTTCTTAAAAATGGTACAATATATACTGGAGTGTTATCCGTTGACGGACCATGCTCTTAGTATGCCAAAGAAAAACGATTTTATTCCCCTGCACGTTTGGGCAGACGGATGATATGGTAAAAAGGCAATACCGCAAAGCCTTTGGATAGTGGGCGGTAATTTCAGGAAAGGATCGAAGATGGCTGAAAAAAAGAAAAATTCAACTGCGGTGACTCCTTCGGAGGGCGGAAAAGGGAAGAAAACTTCCTCTCGTTCCACGAAGGCGGATCGCGATAAAAAAATCGAGCAGGATATGGGTATGGCAGGTCAGCTTGCTCCCTACGGCATGATTATTCTTGCCGTGGTGCTCTCCATTTGTCTCTTTGTGGGCGAGGGTGCCGGTGTTGTGGGAAGCGGAATCCGCAATCTGCTGACCGGACTTGCAGGCGGTGCGGCGTTTCTCATTCCGTTGTTCATCGTAGTTGAAACGATGATGTGGAAAAAAGACAAGCTTTACGGTGTTATCCGAGGCAAAATGACCTGTTATTCCGCAGTGTTCATCTTATCCGCTGTGCTGTTCCATCTGTTCGGCGGCGGTGAGGAAGGACTTAATGTTGCCGCACATTTCAGGAACGGATGCGTACTCAAAGGCGGCGGCGTTTTTGGAGGAGTGATCGGTACCCTCCTTGCCAAAGGTTTTGGGGACATCTGCACCATGATCCTTGTGATCTCCGCAGTCCTCCTGCTCGGAATGTACATTTTCGGCATCACTCCACGGGGACTTTGGATCACTCTGCGCTATAAGATCAAGATCGCCGGAGAAAAGCGCCGTGAGAGAATGGCGGAAAATGCGGCTTATGACAGAGACGGCATCGCCAAGCGAAATAGGATGCGCGAGGAGGAGTATGCCGCGTATCTGAAGGCGAAAAAGGAAGAAGAAAAGGAAGCGAGAAGGCAGGCGAAAGCAGAAAAGCAAGCGAAGGCTGAGCAGTCTGCCGCAGAATCCGCCGCCGCTGTTTCCTCTGCGCCCTCGGTTTACAAGGTGAAGCGGCGCAAGATCGAGAAAAGCGGTTTTGTGAACGAATTTGCCGATGACATTGAGACAGCAGAGGCAGGGGAGCTGAAAACCGCTTCTCCCGACGGTCAGATCTCCATTGAGGAGGGTGAGAACGTTGACGAGAAGATCTTCGACGAGGTCATGCGCCGCACACGGGAGCGTATTGAGAAGAACCAGCGGAAAGCGGAGATTGAATCGGCAGCGGAAGGAACCGCCCTCGAGATGCCCGAAGGGGCGGATGCGCCGATTATCCTGCCTCCTCCGAGCCATGATATTCCCTATGAGGAATATTCGGCGGATGAGCTTGCAAATCTCGGCAATTACAGGGAAGAATATGAACGCATGGGCACCGACCCGAACAGCGATTTTTACGATCCTGAAAGAGCCGAAGCTCTCAAGAAAGCGGACGAGTATGACTATCTGACAAACTATATCGACAGCATTACGGAGAGAGGCGCCGAACCGAAAAAAGCGGTGCATACGGAGATTGTTGCATCGGAAGTGGGCGGTGACGCGGAGCTGTACGATGAGACTGACACGGTTAAGCTGGCGCAGTCCATGGGCGATACCGATGCATTTGATCTTTCGGGATTGTTTGTGAACCCGGGGGATGCGGAGCTCCTTGACAGGCTGTCCGAGGCATATATCAAGACCCCGGCGGCTCCCACATCCGAGTTTCTCACCATAGAACGGGCAGAGGTGGGGGAAGAAACGAAGGAGACCTCAGCGGCGGCAGGGGTGAAGAAGCCACCCGAGTACATTTTCCCCCCCATCGACCTTCTGACGGAGGACACGGACAAACCCGGCGACAACATCAGAGAGGAGCTCCAGGAGAACGCCATTAAGCTGGTGGAGACTCTGAAGAGCTTTAACGTAAAGACCAAAATCGAGGATATATCGCGCGGCCCCACAATTACACGATATGAACTTCAGCCCGAGCCCGGGACCAAGGTGCGCTCCATTACCAATCTGGTGGACGACATTGCCCTGAATCTGGCGACGACGGGGGTGCGTATTGAGGCGCCCATTCCCGGAAAAGCGGCGGTGGGCATTGAGGTACCGAACAAGAAGCAGTTTACGGTACACCTTCGCTCCCTCATTGAAATGGATGCGTTCACGAGCGCAAAAAGCCGTCTGACCGTGTGTCTCGGCGAGAATGTGGCAGGGGAAGCGGTGTATTTTGACATTGCGAAAATGCCCCATTTACTTATAGCAGGTGCAACGGGTATGGGTAAGTCCGTGTGCATCAACAGCCTGATCACGAGTATTCTCTACAAGGCAAAGCCCGATGAGGTGAAACTGATCCTTATCGACCCGAAGAAGGTGGAGCTGAGCATATACAACGGGATCCCCCATCTGATCGTTCCCGTGGTCAGCGAGCCGAAAAAGGCGGCAGGCTCCCTTTCCTGGGCGGTGAACGAGATGGAGAGAAGATTCGGACTTATCGAAGCGGTTGGTGTCCGTGACATCAAGATGTTCAACGAGGTCACAAAGAACGACCCTGACTACGAGTTCATGCCGCAGATCGTTATCATTATCGACGAGCTTGCTGACCTGATGATGACAGCCCCCGACGATGTGGAGGAATCCATTTGCCGTCTGGCGCAGAAAGCGAGAGCCGCAGGTATGCATCTCATCATCGGTACACAGCGGCCCTCCGTTGACGTAATCACGGGTCTTATCAAGGCAAATATTCCGTCGAGAATCGCTTTTACTGTTTCTTCCCAGGTGGACTCCCGTACCATTATCGACAAGGCAGGTGCGGAGAACCTCATTGGGCGCGGAGATATGCTCTTCAACCCCGTAGGAGCACAGAAGCCCATGCGAGTGCAGGGTGCGTATGTGTCGGAAACGGATGTGGAGGAGGTCGTCTCCTATGTGAAGAATATGAACTCGGGCAATGAGTCCTATTCCGACGATGTGCTGGCGCAGATCGAGCAGGAAGCGGCGCGGTGCGGTGCCGGAAAGAGAGGTTCTCAGGCGGCGAGGGAGGATGTGGACGGCGAGGAGGAGGATCCTATGCTTCGTTCCGCCATCGAGCTTGCTGTGGAAAGCGGCAAGATATCCACGTCCCTGATCCAGCGCAGGCTGTCCCTCGGTTACGGCAGGGCAGCGAAGCTCATCGACCACATGGAGCGACTGGGCTATGTAAGCGCGCCCGACGGTTCAAAGCCGAGAGAAGTGCTGATAACAAAACAGCAGTTCATGGAAATGGTGCTCAAGGACGAGACCTGACCGGAAGATTGATTAAAAACAGGAGAAAATATGGGCAAATTGATAGTGCTTGAAGGCTTGGACGGTTCCGGAAAGGGAACGCAGACCGACCTTCTGTGTGAGTGGCTGCGAAAGTGCGGCAGGAAGGTGAAAAAAATAGATTTTCCCCATTACGGAAGCGAGGGTGCCGCCCTTGTGGAGCTGTATCTGAAGGGTGGGCTCGGTGGCTCTCCCTTTGACACCAATGCCTATGCCGCATCCATGTTTTACGCGGCAGACAGGTATGTAAGCTACCGAAAGGAATGGATGGCGGACTACAACGACCCCGATACTGTTATTGTTGCCAACCGATACACCACGGCGAACGCATATCATCAGCTTTCAAAACTTGATGAGACAGAGTACAAGACTTTCCTCGACTGGCTGTGGGATTTTGAGTACGGGAAGCTGGGACTCCCTGTTCCCGATATGGTACTGCTTCTTGATATGCCGGCGTCTCTTTCGGAGAAAATGGTGGACAGGCGAGGTGCGGAAAAGGACATTCATGAGCTTGACAAGGATTATCTTGAAAAATGCAGAAATGCGGCGCTGTACGTTGCCAGAACCTGTCGATGGATGGTGATCCCCTGCGGGGACGAGGGAAGCGACCTGCCCTATCCCCGTGAAAAGATACTCGGTGAGATAACCGAAGTGGTGGAAACTGTTTTTTCTTCCAAATAAGTATAAAAAACAGGAATGTTTATGAATTGTTAACCGCTTTTCGTGCCAACAATGTTATAATATGTGGGGAAGCCCCCACGGGCAATCTCGGCATTTCTTCAGCGAGGGGTGGGAGATAACCCACGAGGGTGGAGATGGCTTTGGATGGCTTTGTGCGACTGCTGCACTTCAGGTTTCCTTAGTTTTTATGTTTGAAAGGCGATACATGAGGTATTATTATGATATATGAATTTTTAGCGGAAGGTTTTGAGGAAGTTGAGGCGCTCACTCCTCTTGATCTGCTCAGAAGAAGCGGCGCTCATGTTGTTACGGTGTGCGTGTCCCCCGACGGAGACGAGATTGCTGTGACAGGTGCTCACGGAATTACAGTGAAGGCGGATATTTCGGCAAAGGAAGCGGCAGGACTTCTCTCCCGTGGTGACCTTGAAATGATCATTCTCCCCGGCGGTATGCCCGGCACGAAAAACCTTGATGCGAGCGAGCTTGTGCACGATTTTATCACAAAGGCGGCGGAGGAAGGGGCGTACATTTCCGCAATCTGCGCGGCTCCGATGATCCTCGGAAAGCGTGGGCTTCTGGACGGCAAAAGGGCGACCTGCTTCCCCGGCTTTGAGGAGTATCTGGCAAAGTCTGCGGTTGGCGGCAGAGTGGCAGTGGACGGACAGTTTATCACCTCCTGCGGCATGGGTGCTGCTCTTGAATTCGGACTGGCTCTTGTTTCCGCACTGAAGGGTGAGGAGACAGCCTCTGCTCTCGGAAAGGCTGTTCTCGCCTGAGCATTGTTCCCCCGAAGTACGACGACTATCTTTTATGAAAGGTATGATGTGTTATGATAAAAAAGCAAAAAGATGACATCCGTGAAGTATACAAACAGCGCCGACTGGAAATGTCCGTTGAGGAAAGACAGAGAAGAGACGAGGCGGTTTGTCGTGCGGCAGAAAGCCTTGTCAGCTTCCGTTATGCAGAATTTGTTTTGCTCTATGCTGCGACCCAAGGGGAGATCGACGTATACTCTCTGGCGCAGATTGCTCTTGACAAGGGCAAGACTGTTCTCTTTCCCCGATGCGATAAAAAGACCCACACCATGAAGTATCATGCGGTGAAGTCTCTCGACGAGCTGGTAGAGGATTCCTACGGTATTCCCGAGCCTCCCGAGAGCAATCCCGTATACGATGCGGAGAAGGAAGTGGGCAGTGCGGTATGCTTTGTTCCCGGTTTGGTTTATGACAAGGCAGGCTATCGTCTCGGCTACGGCAAGGGATTCTATGACCGCTACCTTTCCTCCTTCTCGGGATGCACCATCGGCGTGGTATATTCCGACTATATTCTGAACGAAGTTCCCCGAGGCCGTTTTGATGTTTCCGTAGACATTCTTCTGACGGAAAAAGGGGTCAAGGTGACAAAGGACGGCAAAAAGTCCCGTTCGGGAAAGTGATTATATGAAAAACAAGGCTTCGATATATACGCCGATTTTATTGATCGTGGTGTATCTGTTTCTCGCGGCGATCCGATTTGTTCCCGGGGATGTTCTGGGAATGGACGAGAATCCGTATCTTGCCGTAGTCATTCTTCAGCTTTTGATATACGTTGTTCCTGCGCTGTTCTACTGCAGTGCACGGGGGCGCGGGACATCGGAGAGGATGCGGCTTCGTCTGCCGAGACCGGGACACATCCTGCTTTTGGTTTATGCTGCGGTATTTCTTGTTTGCGGCAATGCGCTGATCAGCATGGGGATGTATCAGCTTATGCCTCGCCATTTTTCGGAGGCATCCTCCTTTTCGGGGGCATCTTTTGCCATGAACAGAGGAGTTTTCGACGGAATGTACATGGTAGTGGCATTTGCGATCCTTCCTGCCTTGACGGAGGAGCTTATCTTCCGCGGCATTGTGGTGGGGGAATATGAGCATTACGGGCCCGGTTTTGCCATTGTGCTATCCGCCCTGACCTTTGCCATGTCTCATTTCAACTTTGCAAGACTTCCCGTGTACCTGTTCAGCGGATTGGTGCTGGCACTGGTGCTTTATGCCACCCGTTCCCTTGCCGCATCTGTGATTATACATTCGCTGAACAATGTGAGCGTACTGCTCCTTGAAAAGTATGTGCTCCACATAGCCCGGAAGCAGAACATCAGTATGCTTCTTCTCGTCATTATCCTTGTTACCGCCGCTGTTGTTTCCCTGACTCTGTTCTGCGGAGAGGCGGCAGGGATTTACAGAGGCTATGCGGAGGAGGCACTTCCCGTTGAATACGGCAGGGGGAAGGGAAGAAGCCTTTTTGAGAGACTGGCGGAGACCTGTTTTTCCCCCACTTTTTTGATCCTCGCGGTGATTTTTATCACCATTACCGTGACACAATAGTTCTGCGGTCAAAAACGGCGCAGACTTCATGAGAAAGGAGTGTTATTTACGGAACAGAACAGAAAAACATCCGGCGATAACCTCGACCGAACAAGAATGTTTAATATACCCCAAAATGGAACCGGTGCGGCATCTCCCGGGCAGAATCTGCGGTCATCGGAGATGAATGGCGCGGCGCATGGGACTGTGCCGCAGGGAGCTGCACAACAGAGACCGCAGCCAAGACCTCAGCAGCCATCTCGGCAGATTCCTCCTCAGCAGAGAGTGCAGCGGAATGTGAATCCATTGTCTCAGGTAAGCGGAGTTCAGCAGAGGCCGCCGCAGCAGAGATTACCGCAAAAACCGAAGGCACAGGATCCGTCGGAGAAAACGCAGGTTATGAAAATACAGTCTGCGGAACTTGATGCAAAGACGACGGAGGTGAAGGTATCCGAACAGGCAGCCGTCAAAAAAACAGTCAAACGGTCTGAGTTTTCCGACAGTGGGACAGCCTCAAAGCTGCGCACCGTGAAAAAGGAGCCGGAAGAGCGTTTGAAATTCGCAGACGGCGAGGGTGGAAACACCGTGGTCAGCTTGATCAAGGCCATCGTCTATATCATTTTTGTGGTAGTGATCTCGGTTTTTGCGTCTATTTTCATCATCCTTGTGGGAAACGATGTTTTTGCTTTTGTGAAGAACGATGAGGTCAGAGATGTGGTGATTCCCGAGAACGCCGACCTCGGGGATGTGGCGGATGTGCTCTATGAAAATGACATTATTGCCTATCCGCAGATTTTCAAGCTTTACGCTCATATAAATGGCGAGGACGGCAAAACCGAGGATGGAAAGAGCAAGTTTGTGGCAGGGACATACAGTATTTCCCCTATGTACAATTATGACGAACTGTTGGTTGCCTTTGAAGAAAAGGTGGACTACGGTGTTCAGGACATCATGATCCCCGAAGGATACACTACGGACGAGATCATCGATCTCTTTGTTTCAAAGGGGATCGGTACCAGAGAAGGTTTTGTCGATGTTATAAACAACTACGACTTTGATTACTGGTTCATTGACGAGCTTGGCGAGGACTGGGGGGCAGACGGAAGGATATACCGTCTTGACGGCTATCTTTTCCCCGACACCTATCAGTTCTACAACAATTCAAGTGAGGTGACGGTCATCAAGAGACTGCTTAGACGGTTCAATCAGATCTTCACCGAGGAATACAGAGAGCAGTGCGCATCGATGGGCTACACGGTGGATGAGATGATTACCCTGGCTTCCATGATCGAAAAAGAAGCAGGCTCGGCGGCGGAATTCTTCTATGTTTCCTCCGTATTCCACAACCGACTGAACAATCCTGCGGCATATCCTAAGCTGGAGAGTGACGCTACCATTGTGTATGCCATCCAGCATGAGACGGGGGAGAGACCCAACCTGACCTCCACCACCTACGAAACCCCCTACAACACCTACACCTACGGGGGACTTCCTCCGGGACCCATTGCAAATCCCAGTGCCAGTGCCATTCTTGCGGCGCTGAGCCCTGTGAAGTCCGGTTACTACTTCTTCATTTCCGACGGCGGCGTGACCAAATTCAGCGAAACAAGGGCGCAGCATGAAGCACTGATCGCTGAAATCCGTCAGAAGAGTCAGGCGGCATCCTCGTCTCAGCAGACAGGCGATATGTCGGCTGAGGAGGCGGCGAACAGTTTGACGGACAATCAATAAAGAGCGTTCTATTATAAAGGATTTGATTGAGCAGAACAGGATATAGTGGAGGCGAAGATGCGCCAATACTATATCCTGTTGTTTATTTTGAGAAAGAGGATCTTATTCACCTCAGCGCCTCCGAGAAGGATAATCATGCAGAAATACAGCCAGAGCATAATGAGGCAAATGGCGGTCAGTCCGCCGTAAAGGGAAAGTGAGCTTGGGAAATGTGTGATATACAGGGAATAGAGGCTTGAGAATACATTCCATCCGATAGCCGCAAGAAGGGCTCCGGGAAGATGACGGAAAAAGTTTTTCCGAAGCTGTTCGTTTCGGCGTGCGATGGCATAGTACATGGTATTGAACACAAGTGAGATGAGCACTATAAAGATAGGTGTCCTGAAACGGAAAGCGGCATCGAGGAGTGTGGAGGACAGACGCAGTTTTTCCGTCAGCATTCCGTACAGGAAGTCGCCGAACAGGAGGATCACTACCACGGCAAGCACCATAACGATAAATGCAAGGGTGTATATAAGGGACGCGAGCCTGTTGCGGAAGAAGCCTCTTTTTCGCGGTATGCCGTAGACGGTGCGGAGCCCGTTCCGTATGGCGGAGATCCCTCGGGAAGCGGACCAAAGGGTTGTGAAAGCGGAAAGAGACAGGAGTGAAAGGCTTGGAATGTCGCGAAGCTCTGTGATAAGCTCTGCGATGGCGTTGAGAAGCGGTGTTGGCACAAGGTCTCGCACAGAACGGAAAAGGACGGTCACATCGGCAGGCATGAAGATGCCGAGAATGGCGAAAAGAAGCGAAAAAAAAGGAACGGCGGAGATGACGACGAAAAAAGAAGCCTGCGCGGCGTATACCGTGACCCGATCCTCGAAAAAAGTATCGTAAATGCTTCGCAGTGTATCCGCTGTGCTTCCGGGTGTGAAAATGTGTGATTTTTTCATGGCATTACTCATTTCGGAGAAGGTTACATTTTATTATATATCAATCAAAAAAGAAAATTACTGCTTTTTGCAGATTGAAAGATTTGGAGGATGACTCATGTTTGCTGTGGGATGTCACCTGTCCACGGAGGGTGGATATCGGAGCATGGGAGAGAGGATATTGTCGGTGGGCGGCAGGACGTTTCAGTTTTTTGCAAAGAATCCAAAGGGACGTACCCCGGTGAAGCCCCCCGAGCCCGAGGATATTGAAGGGCTTTGCAGGATTATTCGTGAAAACGGACTGCTACCTCCCCTTGCTCATGCGCCCTATACATACAATCCCGCCTCCGAAAAGGAGTCGGTGAGGGAGTACTCAAGGGATTCCATGCGGAAAGAACTGGAGTTTTTGGAGGTGTTTGACGGGGCAATGTACAATTTTCACCCCGGATGCCATGTGGGACAGGGAGTGGAGCAGGGGATCGCCTATATATCGGATATGCTCAACGCCATCCTTTGGCCTGAGATGAAAACTACGGTTCTTCTTGAAACCATGGCAGGGAAGGGGACGGAGATAGGGCGGAATTTTGAAGAGCTTCGTGCCGTTATCGATGCGGTTCGTCCCGAGGTAAGAGACTGTGTTGGGGTCTGCCTTGATACCTGTCATGTCCACGACGGAGGATATCCCATAGGGGAAGATACGGACGGGGTTTTGGATGAATTTGACCGAGTGATCGGACTCCATCGCCTGCGCGCGGTTCACTTGAATGACAGCATGAATCCCATGGGGGCTGCAAAGGATCGACATGCGAAGATCGGGGAAGGGTACATCGGTATGGTGGGGATTGCAAGGATCGTCAACCATCCTGCCTTGCGGAAGCTGCCTTTCTATCTTGAGACCCCAAACGACCTTTTGGGCTATGGGAAGGAGATCGCCCTTTTGAAAAATGTAAGAAATGAAACAGAAAAAGGAGTTTCTGACAATGGATGAAAAGGATATCAGGGCAATGTGCAACGCCGCCATGCTGGAATATGACGAGGCGGTAAAGGAAAGTCTGGGAATACTCGGGAGCATGATGGAAGAGGTTGTCTCATCAGACCTGTGCGCGCAGTCGGAGTTTTCGGCATTTGGAGGGGCGGGGGCTCTGCTTCGTCCCGATAGGGCAGAATCTGCCTTTACTCGTGATGAGATGCTTTCAGGGGTTCGGGAACGCAGGGGAGACTTTGCCGTTGTGCCCCGTATTATCGGAGAACAGATATAATAGATATTATATATAATAAAAAGGAAGAATAAATGAAAAACATCACCGGAAAATGCCTCTGCGAATTGTCCGAGCTTCTTCGCCGCCGACAGATATCCTCGGCTGAGCTTACTGAGGCGTATCTCTCGCGAATCGCGGAAAGGGACGAAGAGATCAATGCCTATATCACCGTAACGGAGATTTTGGCGAGGGAAAACGCCGCCATCGCTGATGAATTGCTTTGTGAAGGGAAGGGCGGTGCCCTCTGTGGGATCCCATTTTCCGTGAAGGACAACATTACGGTGAAGGGATATCCCACCACCTGTGCATCGCGGATGCTCAAGGATTTTGTCCCCCCATACAGTGCCTCGGTTTGTGAGAGGTTGTGGGGAGAGGGAGCTGTTGTCCTCGGAAAGACCAATATGGACGAGT
>SVSU01000046.1 GCA_015064135.1 Oscillospiraceae bacterium | reverse complement strand
CGAAGTAGTTGTATGCAAATACGGAGCATCCGACGGGAGCCACACCAACGGTCTTTCCCTCGATGCCCAGCTCGTCGATCACCTCGGCAACCAGACGGTGAACGATACCGTGTGTGCAGCCGGGGCAGTAGTGAAGCGGTGTATCCGTCAATGCTTTCGGTCTGTCAAAAACAGTTTTCATTTATGTAAAACCTCGCTTTTCTTGTTATCAGAGACTTTCGGCAAGGGCGGAGATTTCCTTTGCGATCTCCTCAACGGAGGGGATCATACCGCCTGTTCTGCCGTAGAATGTTACGGGACGCTTGCCGTTTACCGCCAGCTTTACGTCGTCGATCATCTGACCCATGGACATTTCAACGGACATGAACGCCTTTGCGCGGTCAGCCAGCTCGGCGATCTTCGCCTTGGGGAAGGGCCAGAGGGTGATGGGACGGAGGAGACCTGCCTTGATGCCGTCTTCTCTTGCCGCATTGACAGCACTCTTCGCGATTCTTGCGGTAATGCCGTACGCAACGATAACGATATCCGCGTCCTCAGTCATGTATTCTTCATACTTGACTTCCTTCGCTTCGATCTCAGCGTATCTCTTATATCTCTCAACAACGGAGTCCTCCAGTACCTTGGGGTCGATGTAGAGAGAGTTGACAATGTTCTTTCCGCGCGCATCTCCGTGGCCGTTTGCCGCCCATGTCTTTTCGGGAAGCTCGCGCTTGGGGAATGCGCTGAAGTCAACGGGCTCCATCATCTGTCCGAGGGCGCCGTCAGCCAGCAGCATCGCAGGCATACGGTAGATGTCGGCAAGGTCGAATGCCTCTGCTGTGAGAGAAGCCATTTCCTGAACGGAGGAGGGGGCGAGAACGATGAGTCTCATGTCACCGTGACCGACGCCGCGAGTCGCCTGATAGTAGTCCGCCTGGGAGGGCTGGATACCGCCGAGACCGGGGCCGCCTCTCTGTACGTTTACGATGAGGCAGGGAAGATCGCATCCTGCGATATAGGAGATGCCCTCGCTCTTCAGGGAGATTCCGGGAGAGGAGGAGGATGTCATAACTCTGGAGCCTGCTGCCGCCGCACCCATGGTCATATTGATCGCGGCAACTTCACTTTCCGCCTGAAGGCAGAGACCGCCGACCTTGGGCATTCTCTTTGCCATGTATTCGGAAATTTCTGTCTGGGGAGTGATGGGATAACCGAAGAAATGGAGACAGCCGCTGGCAATAGCCGCTTCCGCGATGGCTTCATTTCCTTTCATCAGCACTTTCTTAGCCATATTAACCTCGTTTATTATATAAGATTCTGAATTTGGTGGAGCGCTCAGGCATCCTTTTCAACTTTGATAACGCAGTCGGGGCACATCATAGCACACATGGCGCAGGCGATGCACTTTTCCTGATCGGTCATTCTTGCAGGATGATATCCCTTGGCGTTGAGAACATCCTTTGCAATCTCAAGGATCTTCTTCGGGCACGCTTCAATGCAGAGACCGCAGCCCTTGCATCTTTCCGTATTGAATGTGATCTTGTTCATTTATTACCTCCGTAAAAGTATGGAATACAATATTTGTGTCCCCGTCAGAACAGTTTTTTTGTTACGTTCCGCATGGGGAAAAGGGTTTCATCGGTCAAGCCCGCCTCCTTGAACCTCTCGGGCAGATGGGGGAGCAGATCTTCGTAATAACCGTGGAAAAGGAGGGGAAGGCCGCAAAGTGCCGCACATTCTCTCGCATATTCAACGGAATCGATGATATCCTCAGCCGTGGTCTCGCCGCCGAGGGAGCTGTTGTTTATCACCCCTGTGCACCTGAGACCCGACACGGCTTCTATCTCGCGCATCAAATCTGCCGCATCACGGGGGTCGGCGGTCAGAGGGCGGTATTTGTTCACCACATAGAACATATCGTGGGGCACCTCGCCCAGCTGACGGCTTATCATTCCGAGAGCGACCGCACCTTCGTCTCCGCCCACGTCAATGACGATGCATTCGTTATCACCGATGTTCTCGGCGCGAAGGGATGTGAGACGGTGAGGAAGGGAGGGGATATCCACATTGGAATTGGCGAACTCGGGAATAAGAGGGATGACACCGGATGCGGCGAGGATGTCCTTTGCGTCGGCTGTTCTGAAATAAGGATTTACGATGTCAACATCCGCGCAGGAGATCAGCCTTTCGGGATGCTCCGCTTTGCATCGGATGGCAAGGTTGACCGCTATGTTGGTCTTGCCGCTTCCGTAGTGACCGCAGATGACGGTGATTTTCTTTAAATCTGAATCAAGTGATTTTGTTCGATTCAAGCCGATTTTCCTCCTCTCAACAACCCGAATATAAGAAAAACTCCATAATACCCTTTATTATACCATATTTCACGATAAAAAAAAGAGTAAATATGTAAATATATTTGAATAATTATTTTTATTTTGTTGTCATATTTTCCTGTTTTGCGGATTTGAATGACCCGTCCATTGCTTTTGACGGTTAATTTAATAAATAATTTTAAATTAAGGTATAAATATAAAGAAAAAAGGTTTGAAAAATCCTGCGGAATGTGCTATAATAAATAAAATGGCTGAATTGTTTACTTCATGCAGCCGCTTTCGCCGGGGGAGGGCTTTGCTTTGTTCGATAAACTTTTGAATGATATCAAATCCGCTTTCGATATTACTTCGGATTTTGATATAAAATCGAGCTTCGATTATCTTTACAGAATCTGGGAAAACTTTTTTGACATTACCGCTTTTCTTGACATTATTTTCGTCTCCGTTCTCTTTTATTTCGTCTATAAATTCATAAAGGAACGACGTGCCGGAAAACTGGCTCTCGGCGTTGTCCTTCTGTTCGTCGTCCATTTTGTGAGCAATATTTTCGACTTTTATGTGCTCCAGTTCCTTATGCAGAATGTGTTCCAGGTCGGTATTATCACGCTGGTTATCCTCTTTCAGCCCGAGCTTCGTTCCGCACTTGAAAAGGTTGGTGCTCAGCCTCTCAAGGGTCTGAAGAGTATAGGCGAAAAGGACACGGCCACCACGGAGCGCATGATCGACGAGGTTGCGGATGCGGTCTGCGATATGAGTCTGACAAAAACGGGCGCTCTTATGGTGTTTGAGAGAACGACAATGCTCGGAGACCTCGGTATTACAGGCACCATTCTCGATGCCCAGCCCACGTCGTTCCTCATCAAGAACATTTTCTTCCATAACGCCCCTCTCCACGACGGCGCTGTGATCGTCAGAAACAACCGTCTTTATTCAGCCGGCTGTCTCCTTCCGCTTTCCGACAATCCCGATATTATCAAGGATCTGGGTACACGCCATCGCGCCGCCATCGGAATGAGCGAAAACAGCGATGCTCTCGTTATTGTGGTTTCCGAGGAGACGGGATGTATTTCAGCCGCCCTTGAAGGGAAGCTGACGAGAAATTATAACAAAGAATCCCTGAAGAAAATGATGAGACAGCATCTTATCGGTACCACGGAAAAGAGTATGACTACCCTTGAAAGGATCGCGCATACCGTGGAGAGCAAAAAATTCGGCAGAAACGGAGGTCACACCGATGAACAGTGAAGCAGGCGAAACAAAAAAGAAAAGCGCAAAAGGGAAGTATGCCGATCTTGCGGCAAAGATACTGTGCGTATTTTTCTCCTTCCTTTTGTGGTTCTATGTCATGATCGTGGAAAGCCCCGCGGATGAAACGGTAATCAGAGATGTGGCTGTGATGGTGGCGGAGGATGATGCCGGGATGCTGGCGAAGGGCTTGTCCGTTTATGCCGACAGTGAAGTGTATGTGGACATCACCTTGTCGGGAAAGCGGAGAGTCCTGTCAAAAATCACGGCGGAGGATATCAAGGTCAGCGCGGATCTCAGCGGAATCGCATCGGCGGACAGAGACATTACGGTGCCCCTTATTATCGAAGTTCCCGACGGCTGCCAGTTTGTTTCCTCCACAAGGTATAACATTCAGGTGAACACAGACAGTATAAAAAAATCCCTTATCCCCCTGACGGCTGAGCTTGAGAATATGAACCCGTCGTATATTTACGGCGAGACCCCCATCTTCAGCTTGATCCGCGACGGTGAAAACACGGAGACGGTTGCCGTTGGTGTGGAAGGACCCTCCGGTATGGTGAATGAGGTGGCAGCGGCTGTGGTGAAGATCGATGTCTCGGGCAAGGAGCGCGGTTTTACGGATACCTATGCCATTGAGCTGGTGGATGAGAGGGGAAATGCGGTGGATGAGAAGTTCCTGAAAAAGGATTTTGAAACGGTGAATGTGACAATGTCCGTGGAGGTGGAGGTGGAGTTTCCGCTGAGCCTGGTGTTCAAGCACGGCTATCTTTCCGATACCGCAAGCAGCTTTAAGGTCTCCCCCGAGACGGTAACTATCCTCTGCGCACCCTCCGATGCACACCGCGCCGATCTGATCTCTCCCATTGAGATCGACGAGCGAAAGGTGCTGACCGAGGATGCCATCCGTTCCCATTCCCTTAAGGCTACCGTGCAGCTTGTCAGCCCGTACTCCCAGAAGATATCCCCCACAGAGGTTACGGTTTCCGGAAGTATCGACAGGGAGATCAACAACAGAAAAATGCTTGTTCTTGAGCTTCAGAGCACGGGCGGCATCGATATAGACTGCGATATCCTTGACGGATTTCTTGAGGATGTGGTGGTATGCGGACGGACAGAGGCGCTGAGTGGGCTCAAAACCTCCGATATCGTTGCCGTTGTGGATCTCAGTGAATATACGGAGGAGCACATCGGCAAGCGCTATCAGAAAAAGGTAACATTCGAGATAGACTCCGAATACGGCGATCAGGTTTTTGTGGTGGGTGATTACACCGTTGAAATTCAGATAAAAGAGAAATAAATGAGCATTGTAAAAATTATTGCCGAGAACATCAGAATACCCTACTCCCCCCATCTTTCGGAGCTTGACCGCATGGCGGAGAAGGAAGCCGCGAAGATCATCAAAAGAAAGACGGGCTGCACCCCCATTTCCCTGAACGTGGCAAAAAAATCCATTGATGCAAGACGCCGCGACAGCATTCTTTTCGTGCTTTCCGTGTGCGCGGAGATCGAATGGAAGGGGGACACAGCGCCGTTGAAGGAGAAGGGCTTCAAGCTGTATCGCGCTCCCGAGATCGACATTGCCCCCGGGGAGGAGAGGGCAGAGCATCGCCATGTCATCGTGGGATTCGGCCCGGCAGGCATTTTCGCAGGGCTTCTCCTTGCCGAGCATGGGTATCGCCCCCTGATTTTTGAGAGGGGAGCGTCGGTTTCGGAGAGAGTGGAGAAGGTGGAGCGCTTCATAAACGGAGGCGCCCTTGATACAGACACAAATATCCAGTTCGGTGCCGGTGGGGCAGGAACCTTTTCCGACGGAAAGCTGACCACGAGGATAAACGATCCATTGGCGGCATATGTTATGAAGGCGCTTCACCGCTTAGGTGCGCCTGATGAGATACTCTGGAAGGCGAAGCCCCATATCGGAACGGATATCCTTCGTCATGTGGTGGAGGCTGCCCACCGTGAGATCGTCAGACTGGGCGGCGAGATCCGCTATAACGCAAGGGTCAGCGGCATCACCGATACCTCCGTTACCGTAGGTGGAGAGAGGATCCCCTATTCATCCCTCATCCTTGCTGTCGGACACAGCGCAAGGGATGTTTACTCAGAGCTTCTCGAAAAGAATTTTGTTATAGAACCGAAGCCTTTCTCAGTCGGCGTCAGGGCGGAGCATCTTCAGTCCGATATCGACCGCGCCCTGTTCGGCGATCTTGCCGGAGACCCCAATCTCGGGAAGGGAGAGTATCAGCTTTCATACCGCCGCGGAGAGAGAGGGACTTACACCTTCTGTATGTGCCCGGGCGGTGAGGTTGTTCCCTCGGCAAGCGAGGAAGGCGGCGTTGTCACAAACGGAATGAGCCGCCATGCGCGAGACGGACGGAATGCCAATGCGGCGGTCTGCGTCTCCGTTCTCCCAAAGGACTGCGGAGAGACCCCCGAGGGCGCCATTGCCTTCCAGCGAATGCTTGAGAGACGGGCATATGAAGCAGGAGGGGGCGGATATCGGGCTCCCATGCAGACCGTTGGCGATTTTCTCGGCGAAAAATGGGGAGGGGAGCCGAACAGAGTAATGCCCACCTACGGCGGCGGCAATGTACAGCCGTTTGATATGAGAAAGATATTCCCCCCCTTTGTTTCGGCCATGCTTGCGGAAGGGCTTTCCGACTTCGGCAGAAAAATGAAGGGCTATGACAGCGCGGATGTGCCCCTTACGGGAGTGGAGACGAGAACATCGGCGCCTGTGAGGATCCTTCGCACCGATGAGCTGTGCGCTGTCGGACATGGGAACATTTACCCCTGCGGCGAAGGGGCAGGCTATGCCGGTGGGATCGTCAGCGCAGCGGTGGACGGACTCCGTGTGGGTCAGCGGATCATTGCGAGATTCAGACCATATGACAAATAAAATGCATTGCATTAAAATGTATTACATGAGAAAGGAACGGTGTGGGGAATGACACAGAAGGCAACTGTGATTGAAATTAAAGGGAAGAATGCGATCGTATCCGTCCGCCGTTCCTCCATGTGTGACGGATGCGAAAAAAACGGCGGCTGCTCGGGCTCCTGCGCGGCCGGTGAGCTTCTCGGAGCAAACAAGACCATGACCGCCGCAGTTTCAAACGAGGTGGGAGCAAAGGTGGGAGATACGGTTGAGATCGAAAGCGAAAGCCGTACCGTTCTCGGGTATGCGGCGCTTATTTTCCTTTTTCCCATTCTCCTCGGGTCAGCCGCCTATACTGCCGCGGATTTTTTCGGGGCGGGTGAGAGTGGAGCCATGCTTTCTGCCCTCGGCGGTTTTGCCGCGGCATTCCTTTTTATAATCATTTTTGACCGTTTGAAAAAGAAGAACGGCAGACAGGACATAAGGATCACGAGAATCCTTTGATATACGGGAAGGGTTCCGTATTTTGAGTATGATAAAGTCGAATATAATAAAAATTTATATATATTGTTAAGTGAGAGTGGAATAATGTCATTGAGGAAACCAAACCATTGGCTCATCCATACCGAACGGGAGGAAATGGGCACCGATTCAAGGGCTGCCGAAATTTCCAGACAGCTGGGGATCACCATCCCGACAGCCCAGCTCCTTCTGAACAGAGGATGTACCACAACGGAGGAGGCGCGCCGCTTTCTCAGCAAGGAAACGGAGCATATGCACGACCCTTTTCTGATGAAGGATATGGATCGCGCCGTTTCGCGGATTGTCTCAGCCGTTGAAAACAAAGAAAAAATCGTGATCTACGGCGACTACGACGTGGACGGCGTTACATCCGTCAGCATTTTGTGCCTGTATCTGAAAAGCCGCCGGGCTGAGGTCAGCTATTACATCCCATGCAGAAACGGCGAGGGGTACGGAATGACCGAAGGTGCTGTCAGAAAGCTGGCGGAGGGCGGCGTTGATCTTATCATTACCGTGGATACGGGCATCACGGCGGCGGAGGAGGCGGAATTTGCCCGTTCACTGGGGGTAGACCTTGTGATAACCGACCACCACGAGTGTCACAGCGAGATCCCCCGTGCCTCGGCTGTGGTCAACCCGAGACGAACGGACTGCGGCTATCCTTTCAAGGAGCTGGCAGGGGTCGGCGTTGTGTTCAAGCTGCTTTGTGCCCTGGAATCCGCCTTTTGCCCGGGGGAGACCATGATGGACTGCACGCGAAGGATCTCTGCCGCCTACGGAGACCTTGTGGCGGTGGGAACCGTGGCGGATGTTATGCCCGTTCGTGATGAAAACAGACTCATCATCAGCTATGGCCTCTCCCTCATCGAAAATACGGGCAGACCCGGCCTTGTAGAGTTGATCGAAGCGACAAAGGCAGACTCAAAATTCAGCGGAAAGCGAAAGATCACCGCTTCCTTTATAGGATATACCATCGCTCCCCGAATCAATGCGGCAGGAAGGATAAGAGACGCGTCGCTGGCGGTGGAGCTGTTCCTTGCAAAGACCTGCGAGGAGGCTGCTCCCATCGCCCGGGAGCTTTGCGACATCAACAAGGAAAGACAGGCGGAGGAGAACAAGATCTCCGAGGAGGCGTATGCGGAGATCGAGGGGAAAATCAACCTGACGGAAGACCGTGTGGTGGTTCTTGACGACGAAAAGTGGCATCATGGCATCATCGGCATCGTAGCCTCCAGAATAACGGAAAAGTTCGGCTGTCCCTCCATCCTTATTTCCTTTGAAGGACAGGGAGATCTCGGCAAGGGTTCGGGAAGAAGCGTCAAGGGAATGAACCTTGTGGAAGCCCTTTCCTCCTGCTCCGACCTTCTTGAAAAATTCGGCGGTCACGAGCTGGCGGCAGGACTCAGCATCAAACGGGAGAACCTGCCCGAATTCAGACGGCGCATCAACGAATATGCGGCAGAATGCTTCAAGGATGCGGATATGACCGTCTCCCTTGAGGCGGACTGCGAGCTTTATCCCGAGGATATCACCATGAATCAGGCGAAGGAGCTTTATTATCTTGAGCCCTACGGTGTGTCAAATCCCGCGCCTGTTTTTGTGATTAAAGGAATAACCCTTGCCGACGTTTCCGCAGTCGGGGGCGGAAAGCATACCCGTCTCACAGCGAAGATCGGCGGAGGAAACGTGACCGTCATGTTCTTCAGAACCACACCGTCGGAGCTGGATCTTTACCCCGGCGACTGCGTTGACATTATGTTCGGGATGGATATCAATGAATTTATGAATCAGCGTTCGGTTCAGCTTGTGGCAAAGGACATCAGACTGGCTGAGCCCGCCTTCCTCGCCGAGCAGAGAGAGTATGCGCTATACGAGCTTCTCACGGGGGAGGCAGAGGATGTTCCTCTTCCCACCGTGTTGCCCACCGAGCAGGATCTCCCCGAGAGACAGGATTTTGCCATTGTATACAGTACACTGAAACGAGAGCTGAAAACGGAGCATGAGGTATTCAGCCTCCGCGCCCTTCGTCATCTTCTTTTGAGAGGCGGCGTTGATATGCCCTATCATAAACTGAAGGCAGCGGTGAAGATCTTCGGGGAAATGGGGCTTTTGAGAGTGGATGAGCTTGATGCCGAGCGCGATATTTACGCATTCGGCTATATCAGAGTAAGCGAAAAGGCAGATCTGGAGCAGTCCCCCAGGCTTCGGAAAATGAGAGAAAACTATAAAAGGATTAGGTCAAATGAGTGACGACATCAAAAAAACGACAGACACTTCCGACTTGACGGAAAACGGTCAGTTTGGGAGCATTGCGAAGCTCCTTCAGTCCATTGAAGCGAGCGAGAAGAATTATGACATCGAAAAGATCAAGCGCGCCTATTTGTATGCAAACTCCCTTCACGAGGGGCAGTATCGGGTCAGCGGAGATCCGTACATATCCCATCCCATCGCAGTAGCGGAGATCGCCCTTGCTCTCGGATTGGATACGGATTCCGTGTGCGCCGCATTTCTTCACGACACGGTAGAGGACTGCTCCGACAAAACCAACCTTGATATCATTGAAAGCCGCTTCGGCGGAGAGGTTGCCATGCTTGTTGACGGGCTGACCAAGCTGAATGTCATCAATGTGGAGGACAAGGAACTGGCGCAGATGGAAAATATACGCAAGATGCTCCTTGCCATGTCGAAGGACATCCGTGTGATCTTCGTGAAGCTCTGCGACCGACTCCATAATATGCGTACCCTCGGTGCAAAGGTGGAGCACAAGCGGAGGATAACAGCCCTTGAGACCATGCACGTTTACGCGCCTCTCGCTCACCGTCTCGGTATGCAGAGGATGAAGCAGGAGCTTGAGAATCTTGCTCTTTCCTACCTTGACCCCATCGGCTACAACGAGGTTCAGGCGGATATTGAGAAAAAGTACGGTCTGAATCAGAACTTCATCGGCAACACGAAGGCGTTTGTGTCCGAAAAGCTGACGGAATACAACATCAATTTCTCCCTTGAGGGCAGAGTCAAGACCGTATATTCCATTTACCGCAAGATGTTCAATCAGAGCAAGAGCTTTGACGAGATATACGACTTTTACGCCATCCGTATTATCGTTGACACGGAGCTTGAGTGCTATACCGCCCTCGGCATTATTCATGAGTTGTTCAAAAGTATTCCGGGACGCTTCAAGGACTACATTTCCACCCCGAAGCCCAATATGTACCAGTCTCTCCACACCACGGTCATCGGACGGGACGGCATTCCTTTCGAGGTACAGATCCGTACCCGTGAAATGCACCATGTTGCGGAATACGGTATCGCCGCCCACTGGAAGTATAAGTCGGGCGCCAAGAGCAAGGCGGAGATCGACCAGAAGCTGCAGTGGATCTCCAAGCTCATCGACGTGGAGGACGGTGCGGTGGATTCCGACGATTTCATGCACGCGTTGAAGATCGATATATTCAGCGATGAGACCTTCGTTTTCACCCCCAAGGGAGACGTTATCGCCCTTCCTGTGGGTTCAACGCTTATCGACTTTGCCTATGCCATCCACTCCCAGGTGGGCAACAAGATGGTGGGTGCAAAGATCAACGGCATGATCGCCCCCATTGACAGACTGCCCCAGACGGGCGAGATCATCGAGATCATCACCTCCCAGGCGGCAAAGGGGCCGAGCAGAGACTGGCTGAAAATCGTAAAGACCAGTGAAGCGAGAGCGAAGATCCGCCAGTGGTTCAAGAAGGAGAAGCGGGCGGAGAACATCAAGATCGGCGAGGAAGAGCTTGCCCGCGAGTTTGCAAGATTCCGCGTTCGTCCCACGGAGGCGCAGAAGGAGGAGATCATCGGAAAGATCGCCCGTCGTCTCGGCATGAAGGACGCGGAGGATCTCTACAACACCATCGGCTACAACGGCATTGCTGTCTCCAAGGTGGCAACCAAGCTGAAGGACGAATACGAGCGCGTTGTGAGACCCGAGGAGAACGCTCCCATTACGGAAACGGAGCAGATTCCCACACAAAAGACGAAGAAGATTCGCTCCGACAGCGGTATTATCGTGGACGGCGAGTACGGATGCGCCATCAAGTTTGCAAAATGCTGCAATCCGCTTCCCGGGGACCCCGTTATCGGCTTTATTACCAAGGGTTACGGTATCTCCATCCACAAGAGAGACTGCCCTAACGTGCTGGGCGGTATGAAGAACAGTGAGCTTGCCGACCGCTATGTGAGAGCAGAGTGGGATACGGATGCGGTAAAGGGTGCCGGCGGCGGAAAGTCGCTCTTTGAGGCCGTGATTCAGGTATACGCGGAGAACGACCTGTCCCTCCTTGCCAACGTGACCACCGCCCTTGCGGATATGAAGGTGTCCCTCCTTTCCATCAACATGAAGAAGCGGACGGAGACCGACGTTATCCTGTCGCTTACCATCGGATGCAAGAATATCGAGCACTATAACTCCATCGTTGCAAGGCTCAGGGGTATTCATCATGTGCACAGCATCACGAGGGGAAGCTGCTGAGTGGGGATAACGTGCAGCTTGATTTGCAGGCGAACCGCCCCACTCCCGAGAATTTCCCTTTCGGAAAATTCTCCAATGAGCAGACTGGATTTATTGAGTGGGAGTTGTGTGCTCACATACGCTGCAGTTGAAGCAGCATCCATAGATTAAAAAACAAGAAAGAATAACCATTATGATAGCAGTTGTACAAAGAGTATCCGAGGGAAAGGTTGTCGTTGACGGCTCGGTTGTGGGTCAGTGCGGCAAGGGACTGTTCATCCTCCTCGGCGTAGCAAAAGGCGATACGGAGGAAGATGCCCGTCTCCTTTGCGACAAAATAATCAAAATGCGGATCTTCTCCGACGAAAACGACAAAATGAATCTTGCCCTCGGAGATGTGGGCGGTGAGATGCTTGTGGTGTCCAATTTCACATTGCTTGCATCCTATCGGAAGGGCAATCGCCCCGATTACATGAACTCCGCACCGCCCGATGAAGCGAAACGGCTTTATGAATACTTCATTGCCTGTGCAAGGGAGACCGTTCCCCATGTGGGTGAGGGGATCTTCGGCGCGGATATGAAGGTGACCATCACCAACGACGGCCCCGTCACCATTCCCATGGACAGCTGTGTGCTGAAACAGC
Organism: Oscillospiraceae bacterium; assembly: GCA_015064135.1. Classification (GTDB taxonomy): domain Bacteria; phylum Bacillota; class Clostridia; order Oscillospirales; family CAG-272; genus UMGS1696. Next base: position 3,609 of record SVSU01000046.1, on the reverse strand, counting down.
CCAAATCCAAGGCATAATCTCAAAAAAGGCAGTTTTATCATGATACTGAATGTTAAAGGCGATCTGAATGCATATTATGCGCAGATGCTGTGTATGATCTTTTTCCCCGGTGCGAAATTTCCCGAGGGGGAGGCTGTGACGGAGGACACCGTTTGTGTGGATGCGGATATCACCGAGAGTGACGGTGTCATCCGAGCCCATGTTGCCATCAGCCGCGGCGAAAAAAAGGAAAGGGGAACCGCATCTCTTTTGGCAGACGGGGAGAGGGATCCCGATAAGGCAAAAAAACTGGCTCTCGGCAGAGCTTTCCTTGAGGCAGGGGAACGCTTTACGGGCTTCACGCCGCCGTGGGGGATTCTCACGGGTGTTCGCCCGGCGAAGGTTGTGTCGGAGATGCTTGCTGAAGGGCTGACACGGGACGAATGCATCCGCCGATTGACGGAGGAATACATGGTCACGCCCGTGAAAGCGGAGATTGCAGCCGATGTGGCTCTGGCGGAGAACAGGCTCATAACCGACGAATCCAGACGGTGCTGCAGTGTGTATATCGCCATTCCGTTCTGCCCCACGCGGTGCGCTTACTGCTCCTTCGTCTCCTACACATCCCCGAAGCTCCTGAAGCTGATCCCCGACTACCTGAAGGCACTGGCGGTGGATATTAAAAACACATTTGAAGTTATCCGCAGACTGGGGCTGTCCGTCTCCACCATATATATCGGCGGCGGCACACCCACCATTCTCAACGAGAGCGAGCTTGAGTTTCTTCTCGATGCCCTCGCTCCCTATACGGAGGGGATTGCGGAGTATACCCTGGAATCGGGCAGACCCGACACCATTACGCGAGAGAAACTGCAGCTCGCCGCCCGGTATGGGGTAGATCGCATCAGCGTAAATCCTCAGACACTGGACGATGAGGTGCTTCGCAAAATCGGACGGGCGCACACCACGGATATGTTCTACCGCGCCTATGAAACCGCGAGGGATGTCGGCATCAAGGCGATCAATGTGGACACCATAGCAGGGCTGCCTTACGACACCTCAGCCAATTTTGCCCGAACCATCGACAGGATCATCGACCTTGAGCCCGAGAATGTGACGGTGCATACCTTTACGGTAAAAAAATCCGCCGAGATTCTGAAGGACGGCGTTTTTGACAGAGACGGACAGGATGCCGCCCTCAGCGTAAGGTATTCGGAGGAAGCGCTGACTGAGGCCGGATACTATCCCTATTATATGTACCGTCAGAAGAACACCGTCGGCAATCTGGAAAATGTGGGATATGCAAAAAACGGCTTTGACGGGCTTTATAACGTTTACATGATGGAGGAGGTTCACAGCATCTTTGCCTGCGGTGCGTCCTCCGTGACAAAATTTGTTTCTCTCCCCGGCGACGGCGATATAAAGATCGAGCGCATATTTGAGCCGAAATACCCGTATGAATATCTTGATGACCACAGCGGAGAGACGGGGGAGGCAAGGAGACGGGCACTTCTTGAAAAAGCCCTTGCATTTTATACCGAAAACAAAATGCTGTAAACACACCCAAACGGGAGGTGATTTTTTGAAGTATATCGATACAAAAATAAGCTCTGCCCATGAGGCAAGGCTCATAGTCCGTGAGTCCGAGGAAAACTTTACCGCTGCCCTTGACAATGCGCTGGACACGGTAATCCACGGACACATCGACAGAGAAACCTCGGGCTGCAAGATTATTACCCTGTCCGGTCCGACCTGCTCGGGAAAGACCACCACGGCAAATAAGCTGATACGGATGATTACGGAATCGGGCTATCATGCTGTGGTCATGTCCATTGACGATTTCTTTATCGACCGAGCGCGAACCAACGACATAAACGGGGAAATGCCCGATTACGACTCCGTGAAGGCCATCGACCTTGCGGAATTCGGACTCTGCGTCAAGGGCCTTATGGAAGGGAAGCCCACCCTGATCCCTCACTACGATTTTGTGACGGGGAAAAGGGATTCCTATGCGGAATATTACCCCACACGGAAGGATATATTTATATTTGAAGGGATTCAGGCGGTCTATCCCGAGGTAGTCCGTTTTCTCGGCAGCGATTTCAAGAGCATTTTCATCCATGTTGACGATGATGTGACCGCAGACGGTGTGTTAATGCGCAGCGATGAGATTCGCCTGTGCCGCCGCCTCGTCAGGGATTACCGCTTCCGCAACGCACTGCCCGAGTTCACCCTCTACCTCTGGGAGAATGTTCGGGCAAACGAGAGGGAGAATATCTACCCAAATGCAGGAAACTGCCATGTGTATATTAACTCCTTCCTCGAATACGAGCTGTTTATCCTCGCGAAAAACGTGCTTCCTCTCCTTGAGACGGTGTCAAAGGACAGTCCCTACCGCGACGAGGCAGACGAAGTGGCAGAAAAACTCAGACATTTCCTGAATCCCCATTTCGACGAATCCATGATCCCCGAGAACTCCGTTTTCCGCGAATTTATCGGATAAACCAACGATTGTTTGGAACCTTCGATGGGTGGTGTTTGATTGGCATATGATAAAGCGGACGAAAAAAAGGGACGATGTGCAAAAAATCGGACAAAACTTTTTACAAAAGGTGTTTTTATCCTTACAGCCGCAAATATCGTAATCAAGCTGGCAGGTCTTCTGTTCAAAGTCCCCATGAATTATATCGTCGGGGACACGGGCATGGGCTACTACGGCTCCGCTTACTCCATCTACACTTTTCTGTATATGCTCTCCACAGCCGGGCTCCCCGTCGCCGTTTCCATCATGGTGGCGGAAGGGCGCTCTGCCGGAAGATTTATGCAGGTCAGAAAGGTTTTTCGCACAGCTCTCCTTATTTTTTGCGCAGTCGGCTGTGTGGGAAGCGGCGCCATGCTCATTTTTGCCGGGCGGCTGGCTGCGTTGATCGGCTCGGAGCCCTCGGTGTTCTGCATTGCCGCCATCGCGCCCACCTTGCTTTTCATCTGCATCTCAAGTGCCTTCCGCGGCTATTTTCAGGGATGCGAGGCAATGATCCCCATCGCTGTGTCACAGCTTATCGAGGCGCTCGGAAAGCTGATCCTCGGCATCGGCGCGGCACTGTATTCCATCCGAATGGGTTATGGGATCCATGTGACAGCTGCATATGCGGTGTCGGGTGTGTCGGTGGGTTCTCTCATCGGAATGCTGTACCTCATGGCGGCAAAACTGTTTTTCAGGGACCCTCGTGAGGGAGAGGGACTTCATGTGTCTGCGGAGACTACCTCTTCCGCTGCGCTTCTCAAGCGTTTTGCGGCGATCTCTCTGCCCATTACGGTTTCCTCGTCGGTCATGAGCCTGTCGGGGATGATCGACACCGTTCTGATTCAGCGGATGCTTCGCCTGTCGGGCATGGGTCAGGAGGCTGCCACAACGCTGTACGGGAATTATACCTCCCTTGCTCTCCCCATGTTCAATCTGCCTCCCGTCCTCATTTATCCCATAACCTGTGCTCTCATTCCCCTTCTTACGTCGGCAAGAGCAGTGGTTGACATGAAGCAGACAGGACGGCTTGTGACCTCATCCCTTCGTGCCGCCGTACTTATCGGGATGCCCTGTGCCATCGGGCTGGCGTCCCTTTCATACCCCAT
>SVSU01000045.1 GCA_015064135.1 Oscillospiraceae bacterium | reverse complement strand
GTCCTACTCCGACTTTTTAATACTATTTTGATTTGCCCTTTACATGGGGAAATGTCCGAACACAAGGTTCATTTCAAGCAAAAGGGTCACAAGCATACCGAAATTGTATGCACAGAACTCCTTGATATAGTTAAACGCACGCTTGGGCTTGTATTTGACATACTCCTTGAAGGTAATCAGGCTGGCAAGGGAGGCGATAAGGGTGCCCACACCACCGATATTGACACCAACCAACAGCTCCGCATAGGAGTCTGTAAACTTCGACAGCAGAATGGCGCTTGGCACATTGCTGATGAACTGGCAGGACAGTGCTGACACAAGGAGGGTGTTTTTCTGAATAAGGGCACCGAGAAACTCACTGACCGCAGGAATTCTCGCAAGATTGCCCGAGAACACGAAGAACGCGGCAAATGTGAGAAGCAGTCCGTAGTCCACATCGTGCAGTGCCTTTCGGTCAAGGATGAACACCGCCGCAAAGATAACGGGCAGGCAGATATAATAAGGAATCAGACGGAACACCATGACAATGGACAGAGCAAAGAGCACAAGGTACGCCGCCGCACGCCACCTCACGGTTTTTTCAGCATCGGCACTGTTCAGCACCAGCTTTTCGGGCTTGATGAACACAAAACAGCACACTGTAATAAGCGCAATGGCAAGAATGAAGGGCGGGAACATGATCTTCACAAATTCCGTCGTTTCGATCTCAAAATAAGTGTAAAGGTAAAGGTTCTGGGGATTGCCGAAGGGGGTCAGCATACCGCCGAGATTGGCAGCGATATTCTGCATGATGAACACAAAGCTCATGTACCGCGTCTTACCGGTGGAGGAGAGCACATAATAGCCGAGGGGAAGAAATGTGATAAGCGCCATATCGTTGGCGATCAGCATGGACCCGATAAAGGTAATATAGATCAGCGCAAGAACGGCGCGGCGCATATCTCCGCAGAGGCACACGATGCGATGGGCAACATAACTGAAAAAGTTGATGTTCTTCAGCGCGCAGACCACGGCAAGGGTGGAAAAAAGGCAGGCTAAGGTCTTGAAATCAAAGTAGCCGAGGTACTCCCCGTCCGGCGGCACAAAAAAGCAGGTGACGATGGCACAGACGAAGGCAATGCACACCACGGCATTCTTCTTCACAAAATTCACAGCCGACATATTCGCTCCTTATTACGATAATGTTTAAAATCGCAAACCTCCAAAATGATACCACAACGGAGGAGCATAGTCAAGAAGCAAAATCGACATAAATAAATGAATTGCAAAGCCTTTTTTATAACACAAAAACACCTGCTGTCTCTTCAATGCGAAAACAGGTGCCTTTGCGGATACTCACTCGTCTTTGCCGCATTCAAAAAACCAATTCGGATCCTTGTTCAAGATTTTTGCAAGTGCTTTCAATTCATAATCAAACACGGGGCGCTTCTGCCCTTCAAGAAGGGACAAGGCAGGGAGACTTATTTCAATCCCCTCAACCTGAAGCTTGGCAAGCAGCTCCTTCTGAAGCAGTCCGCATTCCAGCCTTGCCTGTGTTACACGGGCTCCAATAATATTGCGGTCACCCAGTTCCAGTTTTCTCTTATTCAAAAATCTCACCACCTTACGAAAATATTATAAACAATTTTCGTGTGGTGTATTTTGGCAATACCAATTTAACATCTCCTTTTAAAATAATTTTGGATTAACCAAATTTGGTATTGATAAAATTGGTGCGGTGTGATATAATGTGTTTGCATACAAAAATCCGGATAGAATAATATGTATGCAAACAATGTGGATTGAAATATTGTGAAAGGAGTTTATGACTATGTGGAGAGCATTTCAGATGGCTTGGAACGCAGGTCAAGTTATCGGCGCCTATCTTGTAAGCCGTTGTGGATATGAGCCCAGATATTATATGTGGTGGTAAATACTGCAAATACATATATCTATACAGTAATTGTACTGAGGTCATGAGGTCTCATACGCACTATGGGAATTCCTTTTCGGTACAATGACGCAGATGACTAAAAACAGGAGATGAGGATTGTATTCAATCTAATGTCTCCTGTTTTGTCATTTCTATAGACAATTCGGGAAAAAGATGATATAATAACCATGTAAAAACAATTCAAAGCGAGGTATCGCCATGGCAAAATCATACGTTCTCATCGGCATCGACATGGAGACGGACGTGGGCTCCTTCACCCCCTATTACAACACAACACTGTCGGGTTGCAGACGGATCCTCGACATCTACAAAAAACACGGCGTCACGGGTACATTCTACTTCACGGGCGAATGTGCGAAGGAAGTGCCCGAGGCGGTGAAGGCCGTTCTTGATGCAGGCTGTGAGGTAGGTGTGCACTCCCTCTATCACGAAACCGTGGGTGACCCTCTCTTTGACATTCCCGGCGTCAAGCCCCTGCTGGCCGAGGAAGTTCCCCTTCGCGTAAAGCGTGCGGTAGAGTGGGTCGAGGAAGTGTCGGGCGTAAAGGCTGTATCATGGCGCTGCCCGAGACTCTGGGGCTCAACGGCAGTCTGCAATGCCCTTGAGGAGCTCGGCTTCCTTTCCGACGCGTCATACCCCATGTATTTCTACCGTGAACAGTTCGCCCCCTACCATCCTTCAAGGGAGGACTGGGCGAAAAAGGGGGACATGAAGCTCCTTGAGATCCCCAACTTTGCGGATATGGTCATGGAATCCGCCGACCCCGGATTGGAACGCGACCGTGACCAGTGGCCCCTGTTCCGCACCGAATCCGCCCAAGCGCTGTACGACCGCATCGTGAAGTACGAAAAGTTCGCCGAGGAAAAGGGCGTTCCTGCCGTACTCTGTTTCTATATGCATCCGTGGGAGTTCGAGCCCTGTGCTGCCGTCAATATGTTCGGCGAGGGCGGCACCATCGTGGACGAGTTCATCGTAAAGGGTACGGGTGACTACGCCGCAGAGCAGTTCGACCGCCTCATCGGTATGCTTCTCGCGGAAGGCGACCGCGAATTTGTCCGCGCGGATGATCTGGCGAAGCGCTGGGATATGGTTGAGGGAGAGTTTTACGGGAAGTAAGACATAACAACAGAAAAAGGCTGACGCACGCTTCACATGAGCACTGCATCAGCCTTTTCTCATTTTTTCTTCTTAAAAATAAACTTCTTCTGAATAAAATAATTGGACACAAAGAACACCACTTCCGCCACGAGCTTCGCTATCTCAAGGGGCATACCGATGACACGCACCATTAACTCAAGGAGCACATAGGTTTTCAGGAGAAACACAATGCCTGCCAAACCGTAATACTCGGGCAGTGCCACAAGGAGGGGGGTGTTGCTTCGGAACACAAAATTCCGATTGAGGAAAAAGTTGGTGAGTGACGACACGATCCAAGCAGCCGGTGCCGCCACAAGCTCCACTGCTCCGTCAAAAGCAAGCAGCCGCGCGATGGCAACGAGAAGCACATAGTCGATAATGAACGCCAAACCCGAGGAGAACAGATACTTCAGTGAGCGAGAACCGAGAAATATGGACCAATACAGCCGCACAGTATCCGCAACAGGGTGAAAACGGAATCCTCCCGACGATGCACCAACGGGAATCTCACAAATGGCAGCCCCATCCTCCAGAACCGCAAAAAGCCGGTTTATCTCAAATTCAAACCTTTCACCGGGAAGCTCCGCCAACTGCACCGCAGTCTCCTTCGGCATGGCACAAAGCCCCGTCATCGGGTCGGAAACAGCCTTCCCTGCCGCAATCCGAAACACAAGGTCGGTGAACTTCCGTCCAAACCTACGGACAGCGGAAACTCCCGCCGTTGACCGACTGCCGAGGACAACGCCGCCCGTCTCCCGAGCCTCTCTCGCCAGACGAACAATATCCTCCGCACGGCTTCCTTCCTCCGCTGTCACCACATAGCCGCAGTGCGCATAGGTGTCCCCCTCGCCGATATACCGAAGACCTGCCGCAAGCGCACCGCCTCTCCCCTTCACGGAATCGGGAGAGATCACCGTCACATTCGAGGGCAGAGGCGAAAGCCCATCTCCACCTGCATCCACGCAAAGAACGGGAAAATCAGCAAGTGCCGAACAGAGCTCGAAAAGCCCCTCCGTCATCTTGTTTGCGGGAATGAGTATCACCGCGTTTTCCTTAAAATCCGGCATGACAGGCTCCTTTCACAGTTTTTCATGATACCGTTATTATATCACAAAAAAGGGGTGAAAATCAAGTTTCCGGTCAAAAAAAGCGGTTTGCTGTACCCTCCATATTTTTGACAATGGTGTCAGTATGTGATATAATGATGTTACAAACCCACCGAAAGGTTGATTCACATGAAAAAATGCAAAAAATGCGGTGCGCTTCAAAACGACGACCGAACGGTATGTATTGACTGCGGTACACTTCTCGGCAGACCCATGACGGCTGAGGAGGAAGCGGCTGAGGAAGCATCTATCGACAGCAAACTTGACGATATGGCGGAGAGGACAGAGGATTTTTATGTTCCCATCCGTGACAAGGTTATGGGAATTCTATGCATACTCGGCATTATTGCCGCTTTTGTTCTCATCAATCTGACAGGCACAGCTAAGGATGCTATAAAGGACAGCATCCCCGATAATGTGATGGTTTCAACAGGAAACGGGGCTGTGGTAATCATGTCGGACGGTGTGGGGAATTACGAATACCCGTCTCGACGCATGGGTGAACTCAACGATGCTGCTCTTTTCGGGCTGCTCGGCATCATTACTCACCTTGCCGCCTGCCCCATGCTCCTCGTCCCCCGATTTATGTGGTTCCTTGACACCTTGAAATACCGCATTTTCTATGAATGGGACACCACACCGTCGGATTTTGCCCTGTTTGTGAGGAAAGCGGTTACATATATGATGTTTGCCGTGGGAATTATCTGCATTATGTATGGATATTCCCTTTATTTCTGAATCGTATTACACAAAAAGCGCTGTGTACACAAAAACACAACGCTTTTTTTGTTTTTTCAGGAGATAGACCCGTTTTTCCACATCTCCACATACTCCTCAAGGCAAAGGCCAAGGTTGTAGATCTTCTTCGCGTGGTACCGTCCCACATAACGGTAGTGCCACGGTTCAAACTGGATGGTGGTGATATCCGTCTTGTTCTTCGGGAAGCGAAGGATAAAACCGAACTTCCACGCATTCTCCTGCAACCATGCATACTCGGGCTCGTACTCGAAATCTGTTGAAAACGTGCCGAGAGTATCCATATCCACAGCCAGACCCGTCTGGTGTTCACTGGTACCGGGCCGCGTTGAATATGTAAGAACGATCTGCTCCGCCTGCTCCCTTGAAAGATTGGGATTTTTTGCAAGTTCATTCTCCGTGTACTGATTAAACAGCATATTCTGGTAGCTGTATGAACGGAAGCCGCTGTAAACCGCCATGTTGTAGAACCCTTCCGCCTGCATCTCCTTCATCAACGCCTCAAGGGCCTTGTTTGCATAAAGACGAAGCTGCTGGGTATTCCTTCCCTGGGCGGTATACTTACAGTCCACAAGGTCGGAGGGTGTGTAGCTCTGGTCAAGCAGATTCACCGTATTCACCAGGGTCAGATAAACGTCCCTGTCCTCGGGATTCATATATTTCTCGTATTCTGAGAGGTCATTGATAAAGTCAAGCTCATATACAGGTTCATCATCCCCTGTATTCTCCCCTGTTTCACCGGGGATATCGGACTCGGGTATGTTCTCCATGGACACCACAGGCTTTAAGGTAAACTCAACGGGGAGATACACCGTTTTCTCCTCCGTGGTGAGCACATCGTCCGTCAACCGTGAAACCCGCACCTCGCCTCTGTCGCTGTTGTACACTGCCGAAAGCCCTCTCATGTACTCGGAGATAAAGTCAAGGCTGACCCATACCTCCTCGCCGATGATGCGGTTGATTCCGTCAATGCGGATGGTCTGCCCGTTTATATCTGCCTCTTTTTCATTTGTGGGGAAGATTACATACTCCTCCCTGCCCGTACCGCTGCTGTCACCTACCCCACCTTCGTCGGGGATAAGGAACTTCAGCCCCCACGCACTGCCGCTTTCAGCCATTCCCACATAGTCGGCAAGGTCATTGAAGCACAGGAAGGGTGTGCCATCCACAATGCAATTCTCCGCATCCTCCGCGCGCACTTCGTCACCGCCGTAGAAATAGCGAATCTTTCCCGAATCGGGGTCCTCATGAGGTGTGCGGTTGAACATAAGAAGAAAAATAATGCCTGCCGCGCAAAGAAGAATCGCGAGAACGATGAGAAAAACAATGAATCTTCCAAAGAAAACCTGACGATTCCGCTTTCGCTCCCGGCGGCGCATCTCTTTCTCGTATGCCTTCCGACGCTCAGCCTCACGTCTTGCCGCCTCACGTCTGCGCAGCTCCTCGGGGGTAGGTCTGCGCCTCGGCTGTCCCTGCCGATTGGGGTGATTTGGTCTCGCGCCGTTTGGGGACTGCCTGCCGCCGTTTGGTCTTCGGGGATCATTTCCACTCAAAGGTTACACCGCCCTTCTATTTCGACTCAACAATCATGAAAAACGGACTCTCGGGGGAATTCAGCAAATTGAACCGGGAGATGCTGTACTTAAAACGGGAGATGCCCGAGAAGTACTTTACAAGCTCTTCCCCTTCAGCCTCCCCTTCCTCGTGCCCCGGGTACACCGCCACAAGCAGGATTCCGTTTTTATCAAGGAGGGACATGGCATCTTCTACTGCCGGCAGTGTAGTCTCGCGCATGGTGGTCACGTTCTTGTTGCCGTTGCCGGGGAGATACCCCAGATTGAACATTCCTGCCTTGATGGGCTCCTTCACGAATTCCTTCACTCTGTGATGGGACGCGCAAATCAGCCGCCAGTTGTCGGGACAGCCGTTTTCGCGCAGATTCTTCGCCGTGGAGTGAAGGGCTGCAGGCTGAATGTCAAATGCCGTTACATGACCTGCCGCACCTACGGTCTTTGAGAGAAATACGGTGTCATACCCGTTTCCCATGGTGAAGTCCACCGCACGGTCTCCCTCCCCGAGATGGGAAAGTATGAAATATTTCTGCATCGCCAGTAAATCAACCATTGCCGTACCTCATTTGAATTATTATGGAGGACCTTTTGAGGAAAGGTCCCCCAAACCCCTCCAAACCTTTTTGGAATAAAGGGGATTATTTACTTTCTTGACTCTTCCACCGCCATGTCGTATGCTCTCATATTCACTTCCAGCGCCTTTGCGGGAACACAGGAAGCAACCGCATTGCGGAGGATCTCGTGGTCAAAGCCGAGAACATCGGCAGCAAGTCCGATGAGGGCAACATTGGATGCGCGCTCGCTTCCTGCACGACGTGCCAGCTCGGGTGCATCGAATGCGCGAAGGTCAACACCAAGCACTCTCATATCCTCAACCAGCTCGGAGGGATATTCCATAGCACCCGTTACAACGGGCATTGGGTTGATCTGCTGTGTGGATGTAACGATGGTACCGCCCGGCTTCAGGTTGGGGAGCCATCTTGCCGCCTCAAGGAGCTCGAAGCTGAGGATAACATCTGCCTGACCTTTTGTGATAACGGGAGAATACACCGCGTCCCCATATCTTACATAAGTAACAACGGAGCCGCCTCTCTGAGACATACCGTGAACCTCGGACACCTTTACGTCATAGCCGGCATCCATTGCAGCCTTACCGAGAATCTTGCTTGCAAGGAGGGAGCCCTGTCCGCCCACACCGACGATCATTATATTCTTAATCATCTCAATACCTCTTCAACTTATGTTAGTATAAAAGTTTTACCCGAAATCAGATAGCACCGAGTTTGCACATCTGACTGCAGAGTCCGCAGCCGACACACATGGAGCCGTCGATCTTCGCCTTCTTGTCCGCTGTAATGGAGATGCAGGGGCAGCCGATCTTCATGCAGGAACGGCATCCTACGCACTTCGCCTCATCCACAACGAGGGCAGGCTTTCGCTCTACGCCCTTCAGAAGAGCGCAGGGACGACGCATGATAATAACGGACGCGCAGGGAGCCGCTGTTTCTTCCTTAATGACCTTTTCAACCTCAACGAGGTCGGCAGGGTCTGCAACACGGATATGCTCGGGAGCGATTCCCAATGCCTCGCATATCTTTTCAAGGGACATAAAGGGCGCGGGTGTACCCTTCAGGGTCTTGCCTGTCAGGGGGTTTTCCTGATGGCCTGTCATACCCGTAATTCTGTTGTCGAGAATAATGGTGGTGGTATTTCCGCCGTTGTAAACCACGTTTGCAAGTCCTGTCATACCGGAATGCATGAATGTGGAGTCACCGATAACGGAAACGAACTTGTCAGCCTCACCTCTTACCTTTGCGGTACCGTGGAGGGCGGAAATGGAAGCGCCCATGCAGAATACGCTGTCGATTGCATTCAGGGGAGCAACCGCACCGAGGGTGTAGCAGCCGATGTCACCGGAAACGCGCACCTTCAGTTTAGAGAGGGTATAGAACACACCTCTGTGAGGGCATCCGGGGCAGAGCACGGGGGGTCTCATGGGAAGCTCGGCGCCTAACTCCACATAATCGGCTTCTTCGCCGAGAAGTTTTTCGCGGAGAACCTCTTCGGAATACTCACCGCAAAGAGGAAGTACATTCTTTCCGATCACGTCAATACCGAGATTCTTGCAGAAATTCTCGATAACGGGGTCAAGCTCTTCGATTACGATAACGGTATCGCAGGAAGCGGCAAAGTCGCGGATGAGACCTGCAGGCAGGGGATTGAGAAGACCCAGCTTCAGGTAGGATGCACCCTCGCCGTACACTTCCTTTGCATAGTTGTAGCAGTTGCCTGCCGTGATGATACCAATGCCGCCGTTACCCTTTTCAACGGTGTTGAGGGATGTAGTTTCTGCAAACTCGCGAAGAGCAGCAAATCTGTCCTCAACCACAACGTGACGCTTTCTTGCGTTTGCAGGCATCATAACGTACTTTCCGGGGTTCTTGTCGTATGCCTTTACCTCGAATTCCTCGCGCTCGCCGATTTCAACCGGGCTTCTTGAGTGGCTGACTCTTGTGGTGAGACGGAAGATAACGGGAGTGTCAAACTGCTCGGACAGCTCGAAGGCCGCCTTGATATATTCCTTACATTCCGCGGAGTTTGCAGGCTCTACCAATGGGAGCTTTGCGCCGATGGCATAATGGCGTGTGTCCTGCTCGTTCTGGGAGGAGTGCATACCGGGGTCATCTGCAACACCGATAACAAGACCCGATGTAATACCTGTATAACCGCAGACAAAGAGAGGGTCTGCCGCCACGTTAAGACCAACGTGCTTCATACCGCAGAAGCTTCTGCCTCCGCCGACCGCCGCACCGAGAGCCGCTTCAAGGGCAACCTTTTCGTTGGGCGCCCACTCTGCGTAAACCTCGTCGTATTCAGCGGCAAATTCGGTGATCTCCGTACTGGGAGTTCCGGGATAGCTTGAAACGAAGCGGCAGCCGTATTCGTAAAGACCTCTGGCAACAGCCTCGTTTCCGAGAAGTAATTTTTTCATCTTTATGATAATTCCTTTCCTGGGCTATTTTTCAATGAAATACATTTGTATTCAGAATAATATATTATACCTCATTTTTCTCACCCGTGTCAAGACAGGATTGATGAATAATCGCCGAAAACCCCACTCTTTCGCGAATATTTCAGCCACACTCTCCCTTTACCCGTTGCCAAAACCTTCAAAATATGATAAAATACAGAAAAACACAAAAAAATCGGAGCGCCCATGAACATGATACCGCTTAAAACGGAATATTGGAACATATACGAAACAAAGCAAAAGAAAAAAAGGGAGGAGTTGTCCCTTCTCAATGTTTTCTTCTGCCTTCTCGTCATCTTCATCCATGTCACCGCCGAGCCCGTCACCCTCTACCTGAAGGACAGCCCCCTCTATATCCTCACCCTCTCCCTCCACCGACTTTCCTCCTTCGTGGTGCAGGGGTTCATATTCCTCTCGGGAGTGAAGCTGTTCCTGAATTTCGGCGTTGACGACTTCTCCTACGGCAAATTCTTCATCTCCCGACTGAAACGTGTGGTGGTACCATATATAATCGCCTTCGCCGTCTTTTACGGATGGTTTATCCTCCTCGGTGTAATCGAGCCGAGCCTGCCGTCCTTTCTGCGCTATCTCGTAATCGGCGATATTACCTCCCATTTTTATTTCGTCATAATCATCTGCCAGTTCTACCTGCTCATTCCACTGTGGAGACGGATGGCAAAAAGCGGTAATGCACTCATCTCCATCGTTTCTTCCCTTATCGTCATGATAATTCTCAAACAGCATCTCCCCGAGCTGCCCCGCTTCCTTTTCGGCATCGAAAACTTTCCTCACACCAGCCGCCTTTTCACATCGTATCTCTTCTACTTCGTCCTCGGTGTGTTCGCGGGGCTTCACTATGACGATATGATGAAAGCATTGCGGAAACAAACAAAAGCCGTAGGGGTCGCATGGACCGTCACGGCTCTTGTGAACTGCATTTTCATTTATCTGAACAGCATCGGAGCATACTACGCCCTGTGGCTTGAGAATTTCCACATCCTCTACTGCTTCCTCTCCATTATGCTCTGCCTCATCCTCGGCGACAAGGCGGTGCACAGAAAGAATTATGCAAAAAGGATTCGCCCCACGGTAAAGCTCATGGACAAACCGTCCTACTATGTCTACCTCATCCATCCCCTGTTCATCTTCGCCCTTGACCGAACAATGAACCTCATGGGTATGCAGTCGGTATCCCTGCGGTATCTCCTGCGGTTTGCGGTTGTATATGCCGCTTCTGTTGTGGTGTGCTTTGTTTTCGGGAAGGGGAAAAAGACGAAAGGTAAGAAGTAAGACTTAATCTTCCCTTACCAAAATCAATTCCTTCGCATAAGGGAGCCCCTCCACCCAGTCGCAGAAGGTGTGCCACTCGGGCAGCTTGTGATTCCGTCTTGCGTAGTACATATTGATAAGGTTTTCGTAATTCATGGTGCAGGTGCGCATCTGGTTGTAACCGGTAGGCAGAAGCTGGATCATGTCGTGCCAGAATGCCCTGTCCTTTGTTTCAAGATACTTCTGTCTCGTCTCCTCCAGTACCTTTATCACACCGTCAAGGCAGGCAAGAGCGCCCTCGCTCATTCTGTCGTGGGAAAAATCGTCTCTCTCAAACTCCTTTGCGTGGATCTTGTGCATAGTGCTTGTGGAATTGGCAACGGTGCCCACCTTGTAGGTGTCGTATTCCTTCCACCAGTACAGGGGGGCGGTAATGTCCACGGAAACAAAGATCATGCGAAGATACTTTCTGTGGTCACTGCCCGATTTTGCAAGGCTTCCCGCCAGGCGCAGATCCTCCTCACCGAGAATGTATTCCCCGTTCTCGTAATAGCTGTCACTCTTCGCCCAGCTGTTCAGGGGATTGCGCATACCGCGCACGGCATTTTCAAGATTCATCACCGATGTGCGTTCCAATTTAATCATAATCAATTCTCCGTTCGGTTTGTAGTTACATTAAGTATACCATAATCTCGAAGAAAACGCAATCGTCCCACAAAATTTTACACATCGTAAAAATCGGTCTTTTCCGAAAAAGGATTTGACCGATTTTTTCTTTTCCCTGCATAAAACTCCTGCGCTTGGCAAAAATAATCCCGACGAAAGAAATTATCTTTATCGGAAAGGATTATAACCATGGCAAATACTACTGTAAACAAACAGAATCGCTTCCTCCTCATCACACTGGTGGTTCTTCTTGCCGCCGCTGCCATTCTCATTGCCGTAACAGGAAGCGCAAACAAAAAAACAGAGGACACCCCTCCCGTTGACAACAAGACCGCGGAAACCTCCGGGGCTGTTGAATCAAGAAATCCCGAAACCGAAGACACCATCGGCAAACTTTTCGGAAAAACAGAGCAGGAGTCATCTGCCCCCGAGAGCGAAAAGACTGCTGAAACCGAAAAAAGCAAGCCCTCCGCCGCAGAATCCGATGAGGTCAAGGAAGTCTCCGCCCCCGTCACAGAACCCCTTCCCTCCTTCACCGTCCCCGTAAACGGCATGGTGTCAAAGACACACAGCATTGATGTCCCCGTTTTCTCCTGCACCATGAACGACTACCGTACCCATACCGGTGTTGACATTCTCTGCGAGGTAGGTACCTCCGTGGTAGCCCCTGCCGACGGCACAATCGGTCAGGTCTGGGAAGAACCCATGATGGGAATCTGCCTCAATGTGATCCACCGTGGCGGAGCTGTAACTACCTTCAAGGGACTGGCATCGGAAACCCTTGACTTTATCACCGCAGGCACCGATGTGGTTCGCGGTCAGGCCATTGCGGCAAGCGGAAGCACAGCGCTCATCGAATGCGGCGACGAGCCCCATGTGCACATGGAAATGACCGTAAACGGCGAGATCGTCGATCCTGCGGAATATATTGATTTTGAATATCTCTCAGACAGTTTTGAGGGCTGAGATCTGCACCGTTCCCGTTTTCCGACGGAGGGCGGTGCTTTTCTCATTTTTTCGGATATTTTTCTCCGTTGAAGAATATACTGTAAAAAGTCCCCGGACAAAGCAGCGCCGCCCGAATCTTCATAAAACATACATATTTCCGCAGAAAAAGAGGTTTTGCGCACCGTTTTTATGAAAATTCGATAAAATACACCCCATGCAATACCATCATTTCTACATTTTTTTCTTTTATAAACCTTGAAAAATCCAAAAAAACGGTGTATAATTATACCGTTATATAGAATGCCGTATTGCTTTTGATGCGGCACCAAATGACGAAATTTTATTCGGAGGTATATCCAAATGGCATTGACAAATCCTTATCTCATCAGTGTTTATGAAAATACATGCAAAAGAAACCCCGGCGAGCCCGAATTCCTTCAGACAGTAGAAGAAGTATTTGAGTCTCTGGAGCCCGTTGTTGAAAAGCGCCCCGACCTCGTTAAGGCAGGCATTTTCGAGCGCATGGTAGAACCCGAGCGTCAGATTCAGTTCCGCGTAAGCTGGGTAGACGACAACGGCAATGTACAGGTAAACCGCGGCTATCGCGTACAGTTCAACTCCGCGATCGGCCCCTACAAGGGAGGTCTCCGTTTCCATCCTTCCGTAAACGCTTCTATTATGAAGTTCCTCGGCTTCGAGCAGACCTTCAAGAACTCCCTCACCGGTCTCCCCATGGGCGGCGGTAAGGGCGGCTCCGACTTCGATCCCGCAGGCAAGTCCGACGGCGAAGTTATGCGTTTCTGCCAGAGCTTCATGACAGAGCTTGCTAAGCACATCGGCGCTGACACAGACGTTCCCGCAGGTGACATCGGTGTCGGTGCCCGTGAGGTAGGCTACCTCTTCGGTCAGTACAAGAGACTGCGCAACGAATTCACAGGCGTTCTCACAGGTAAGGGCTTCTCCTACGGCGGATCCCGCATCCGTCCCGAGGCAACAGGCTTCGGTGCAGTTTACTATGCTGCGGAAATGCTCAAGACATACGGCGAGGATATCAAGGGCAAGACATTTGCAGTCTCCGGCTTCGGCAACGTTGCATGGGGTACCGTTCAGAAGATCACAGAGCTCGGGGGCAAGGTTGTAACAATCTCCGGTCCCGACGGCTACATCTACGACAAGGATGGTGTAAACACACCCGAAAAGATCAACTTCATGCTCGAGATGCGCGCTTCCTGCCGCAACCGTGTTGAAGACTACGCTGACAAGTTTGGCGTTCCCTTCTTCGCAAAGCAGAAGCCCTGGGGCGAAAAGGTTGACGTTATCATGCCCTGCGCTACACAGAACGAAGTTAACCTGGACGATGCAAAGAAGATGGTTGCAAACGGTCTGAAGTACTATGTTGAAGTTTCCAATATGCCCACGACCAACGAAGCTGTTGCATATCTGAAGGCAAACGGCGTGGTTGTCGCTCCCTCCAAGGCAGTGAACGCAGGCGGTGTTGCCGTTTCCGGTCTGGAAATGAGCCAGAACTCCATGCGTTACAGCTGGTCCGCTGAAGAAGTTGACGCTAAGCTGAAGGATATCATGAAGAGCATCTACGACAACTCCGTTGCAGCCGCTAAGGAATACGGCATGGAAGGCGACCTGGTTGCAGGTGCCAACATCGCAGGCTTCCTGAAGGTTGCGGATGCAATGCTCGCTCAGGGTATCGCATACTAATCAATTACATACACAGCGAAACAGGGGGGAGCTTCACAAGGGTTCCCCCTTTTTATCAAGAAAGGAGACTATCACCATGAGACTTGAAAACCTCTACCCCGATATTCTCGACGAAGAAAAAAAGAAAAACACTCCCCTGTTTATTCCCGTGGGAGTTATTGAATACCACAGTGCACATCTCCCCCTCGGCACCGATACTCAGACCCCCTACCATCTTCTCGAACGCCTGGAAGCCGAGCGCGACATCATCATCGCTCCTCCCGTCTGGTACGGCTGTGCAAGCTATGCGGTGAAGGGCCCCGAGGGATACAGCATAGACATGGATGGTACGGTTCTCGGCAGCATGATGTACAACATCTATATGTCCCTGCTCAAATCGGGCTTCCGCCGCATCATTACAGTCCTTTACCATCAGACCGAGGACTACAATCCCACGGAAACCGCCTGCCTTGACGCATCGCGCCGCGTCATTTTCAAGTATCTGGAGGACAACCGCGGCATTGGCTGGTGGGGTGACAACGGTATGCATGAAAAGTATGAAGCGGAGGACAATGCAAACGACCCGTGGAATTGGATCCGCGTTATGCCCCTCATGCCCCGTGATTTTGAGGCAGACCACGCAGGCTATCAGGAAACATCCTTGCTCTGGGCACTCCGTCCCGACCTTGTCCGCAGCGAAAAAATCGGCACAAGCGACGACTGGTTTGCCGAAACCGCAAAGGACGCCTCCCGAGAGGCAGGGGAAGCCATGGCAAGAGAGCTCCTCGACTATTGGCACGGAATTCTCAAATAAGAAGGAAACAGTATGGCTGACAAGAAAGACGAAATCATCTCCATGCAGCTGGATCTGATCAAACAGATGACGGAAAACAATATCCGCCGTCTGTCAACGGATATCTGGGGAAGCGCTTCTGCTGACGGAAAGCGGAAAACGGAAATCGTCCCCGACGATGCCGCACCGAAAAAGGGGGATGCCGCGGAAAATCCCACCAACTGCCGCCTCACGAAAGCATCCGACACAGGCGACGGTGCTTCTCCCACAAAAAAGGAGGACGACCTGCCGCCGAAGGAGAGCATCGACGACCTGAAAGCAGAGCTTGACTCCTATATCGGTCTTGAGAACGTAAAAAAAGAGGTTCGCAACCTCATCAACATGGCAACGGTGTATAAAATGAGGAAAGATAACGACCTTCCCACCGCCGATGTGTCTCTGCACATGGTGTTCTCGGGAAACCCCGGTACAGGCAAGACCATGATAGCGCGGCTGATGGCAAGGGTGTACCATTCCCTCGGGCTTCTCTCGAAGGGGCATCTCACCGAAGTTGACCGAAGCGGCCTTGTGGCAGGCTACATCGGGCAGACCGCCATCAAAACATCAAAAGTCCTTGAGGAAGCAATGGGGGGTGTCCTGTTCATCGACGAGGCATACACTCTCACCTCAAAAACAGAGAACGACTTCGGATTTGAGGCAGTGGACACGGTGCTGAAGGCAATGGAGGACAACCGCGACGATCTTGTGGTAATCGTTGCAGGGTACATCGATTTAATGGAGGAATTCATCGACTCCAACCCCGGACTTCGCTCAAGGTTCAATAAATACGTCAACTTCGACGACTACACCGCCGAGGAAATGACGGATATTTTCGATCTGCAGTGCAAAAAAAGCTGCTATGATCTTTCCGAAGACGCAAAAGCGGAGCTGGCGGAATACTTCAAAGCAGTCGCCGAGGAGGCAGGGGAATTCGGAAACGCCAGAGGGGTCAGAAATACCTTTGAAAAAATCCTCACGGAACAGGCAAACCGTCTGGCTGAGATGGAAAGTGTTACGAAAGAGGATCTCATGCGTATCACCGCGGCGGATGTAAAGACTGCGCTGTACGGCAAAACGGAATAACATCAAAAGGGATTGGGGCACAA
>SVSU01000044.1 GCA_015064135.1 Oscillospiraceae bacterium | reverse complement strand
GATATTTTGTGAGAGTTCGAAGTCATACGCAAAACGGCCGAAAATATCTTTTTTATAGTCCTTACACAGAAAAAAGACGTATCCTCAAAAAGGGTGCGTCTTATTCTTTTTGCTAAGCAAACTGCGCGCGAGGTCTCGTGAAATTTCCGCCTCGGTCTCCTATATTTTTGCCAAAAAAAGCAAAACAACCGCTTCTCTGCTTGACATCGACCTCGGGATATGATACAATAAACCTGTATAAAATCCATTCTCAAAAAGGAGATATTACATATGGGAAAGATTACCTTCATGGGTGCCGGCAGTTCCGTATTCGCGAGAAACGTTCTCGGTGACTGTCTGCTTACCCCCGCGCTTCAGAATTTTGAGATCGCGCTGTATGACATCGACCCCGTTCGTCTGGACGAGTCCTATGCTATGATCACCTCCCTGAACCGCAACATCAACGAAAACAGAGCAACTGTCAAGAAGTACCTCGGCGTTGAAAACCGCAAGGAAGCTCTTCGCGGCGCCAACTTCGTTGTGGATGCTATTCAGGTAGGTCTCTATGAGCCCTGCACCGTCATCGACTTCGAGGTTCCGAAGAAGTACGGCCTCCGTCAGACCATCGCCGACACTCTCGGCATCGGTGGTATTTTCCGCGCACTGCGTACCATTCCCGTTCTTGAAGAATTCGCAAACGATATGGCTGAGGTATGCCCCGATGCATGGTTCCTCAACTACACCAACCCCATGGCTATCCTGGCAGGCTATATGCAGAGATACACCCCCATCAAGACCATCGGTCTGTGCCACAGTGTTCAGGTTTGCTCAGACAGACTCCTCAGAGCCCTCGGTATGGAGCCCAAGCAGCCCATCCGTGAGCGCATTGCAGGTATCAACCACATGGCATGGCTCCTTGAAATTGAAGATGCGGACGGAAACGACCTCTATCCCGAGATCCGCCGCCGCGCTATCGCAACTCTTGAAGAAGAACTGGCAAAGGGCAACTCTGATCACGGCGACCTGGTTCGTTACGAATACATCCGCCGTCTCGGCTACTACTGCACAGAGTCCAGTGAGCACAACTCCGAGTATAACCCCTTCTTCATCAAGTCCAAGTACCCCGAGCTCATCGAAAAGTACAACATTCCCCTTGACGAATATCCCCGCCGCTGCGTAAACCAGATCGCACGTTGGAAGAATGACCGCGAATACTTCCTCAAGGACGATGTAACACACGAGCGCTCCCGTGAATATGCTTCTCACATTATGGAAGCAATGGTTACAAACACCCCCTACCAGATCGGCGGCAACGTAATCAACAAGGGACTCATCCCCAATCTGCCCCGTGAAGCCTGCGTTGAAGTAACCTGTCTTGTAAACAAGTACGGCATCCAGCCCACAGTTCAGCCTCCGCTGCCCGAACAGCTTGCTGCCATGAACCGTTCCAACATCAACGCTCAGCTCCTCACCATTGAGGCTGCTGTTACAAAGAAAAAAGAGCACATCTACCACGCTGCCATGATGGATCCCCACACCGCTTCCGAGCTCTCCATTGACGATATCATCGCAATGTGTGACGACCTCATCGAAGCACACAAGGGATGGCTGCCTGAATATCATTAAAACAACCATAAAGTCTGCTGTTCTATTGAATGGCAGACTTTTTTATATTCGGCAGAAATCTCCCGCCCTTTCCCTATCCCCCCTTGTGAGCAACAAAAAAGGTACATCCTCAAATAAGGACATACCTTTTTTCTGGCGCAAAGGGAGAGATTCGAACTCTCGGTCGGTTATTAGCCGAACACACGATTTCCAGTCGTGCGCCTTAGACCAACTCAGCCACCTTTGCGTATTCTTTTCACAATCGTTTTCCCGACTGCCTTGTTATTATAGCATACTCGAAAAAGAAAGTCAAGTGTTTTTTGAAAGTTTTTCTTTTTTTGCCCAAAGATTTCACAGGGTCTTCGCAGGATTTTTCAAAAAAACAAACTCTGCTTTGAATACGGCACCTGCGATGCATCATTGACAATTCATTGAAGATATGATAAAATAAACTTGTAAATATTTTTATTCTGCGAGGAGGTCTCATCATGTTTTGTCCACATTGCGGAAGCCCTTGCGACGAAACCAAACCGTTTTGCCAGAATTGCGGCAATAAGTTGGATTCATCTCCCCAAATCAATACAAATGCGCCCCCCGAGTCCTCTGTTCACAATCACAGTGACGAAAGCCAGGCATCACCTTCGATATTCATTGTGAACGGCGTGATCCCCACTTTGCAGAGGCTTGCCAAAACCCCTTCCTGCATGATCGGTGTTATTGCGTATACCATTTCTCTTGTTCTGACGTTTATCGGCTCATTCACTGCAGACGAATTCATTTATTCCTTTCTTCACAAGATCTTTGATGATTTCAATATTGAATTCAATGTCGCCGAAGCAGAGATATATATGGAATCCGGCATTATTTCCACTGTTTTTTCCACCATATTTTCCATGGCCCCCTCCATCCTGCTCTGCATCGGAATGTGGCTGATGGTCTCATCTGCCGGAAAAGGCTCACCGTCTATTGGCGGACTGACCATCATTAAGGTTATCACCGTCATTGAGATCGTTCTTGTTTCCATAGCCATCAGTGCAGTCGGAATCAGTGGGCTGATAATTTTAGTCTTTGATCTTGCCGGCAGCTTTTCGGGAATTTCTTACGGCAGCAAGGAGGCTTTAGCCCCTTCCCTCGGCATGGGATTTATCGGTGCTGTCTTGATTCTTTGCCTGCTTTTATTTATTCTGGCAATCGTCTACGAAGCAAAAATCCTGCAAACCGTCGCTTCAATAAAAAACACCATTCTCACCAACACCCCAACCGGAACGATATCCTCTTTTGTTATAGCTATCTGCTGGATCAGCGGTGTCATGGGAATTCTGTTTTCCGTCTCCAGTATTGCACCGATATTGATTCTCTCCTCCCTTGCTTCCTCCATATCCTCCATTGCTTTTGGTGTATTCCTGTCGAAATACAAAAAAGAAATGAATCGGATATCCGAATTTCATCGCATGAGATAAAACTACATACGAATATCGTTACGGATAAATTTGTATTATTTATGAGGGAAATATATGCTTTTTAATTCTCTTGCTTTCTTGGCATTTTTCTTTGTGGTGACAGTTTTTTATTACGCTGTCCCCGAAAAGTTCAAATGGCCCGTTCTGCTCATTTCAAGCATCGTATTTTATGCCTTCTTTACCCCCCTGCATATTATCATTCTGCTGGCGGTTACGGCTATCTCTTATGTTATCGGTCGACTTGTGTACAACGGTAAAGAAAAGACGAAAAAACCGAAAGGACTTATTGCCCTTGGTGTGATTTTGTGCTTCTCGTTCCTGTTTACATATAAATATCTGACTTTCTTTACAACTGCCGTGTACGGGCTGCTTCATGCTCTGCACATTCCTTTCACGGAAGCAGCTTTTGAACTTGCTCTTCCCGTGGGAATCTCGTTTTTCACCTTTAAAGCAGTCAGTTACATGGTTGATGCATACAGAGGAAAGATCGTTGAGAAGAACTTTTTCAAGTACCTTTTGTACGTCTCCTTCTTCCCTCAAATCGCATCGGGCCCCATTGAACGAAGCACAAACTTCCTCCCCGAGCTGACAAAGGCACACAAATTCGATAAAAACAATATCGAAAGCGGCCTTTACCTTATGATGTTCGGCTTGTTCAAAAAGATGGTAGTAGCCGACAACCTGTCCGTTGTTGTAAATCAGGTATTTGGAGAGCCCGAAAACTACTCGCCTCCCGTTCTTTTGGGAGTAGCGTGCGTCTATTCGGTTCAGATCCTCTGCGACTTCTCAGGATATTCCGATATTGCAGTAGGCTGCGCGAGGGTATTCGGCATCAATACGGCTGACAACTTCAACCATCCTTATTTTGCGGAAAGTATTGCGGTTTTCTGGAGAAAGTGGCATATTTCCCTCTCCTCCTGGTTCCGCGATTATCTGTATATCCCTCTCGGCGGAAACAGAAAGGGAACGGCACGAAAGTACATCAATCTGATGATCGTATTCCTCGTCAGCGGTCTGTGGCACGGTTCGGCATGGAACTTCGTTCTCTGGGGCTTTCTCCACGGAATCTATCAGATCGTGGGTGCGGTGACTCAGCCTGCACGAGACAAATTATACGGTTTGATCCATCTTGATCGTCACGAAAAACTGCACAGATCCCTTCGGATCACCATTACTTTTCTTCTTGTAACCTTCGCGTGGATATTCTTCCGTGCAAGCACCATCTCCGACGGCTTTGATTATGTCAAGTGTATGCTGTTCAATCCCGGCAGAGCCTTGAGCGCGGCAGGAATCATTGCGGAATTCAAACTTGTTTTCTCTGTTAAGAACAAGCTGTTTGCTTTCCTTATTGCCATGTTCTCCTTTGTTGTTTATTCGGTTATTGACTATAAAAAGGATGTATTCTTACGCATCAAAGACAAGCACACCGCAGTGAAAATGGTTTTCTACGTTCTGTTTATTGTGTTCGTCGTCATGTTTGCATCCACAAGCGTTGCGGATTTCATCTATCTCAGATTCTGATGGGGAGGATTAGTAAGTGAAAGAAAATATAAAATTTATTGCAAAACTTGTTCTTGTCGTTGTTTTGTCCTTTGCTGTTCTTTATCCCATCAATCTCCTCTATAAAGGCGGTCAGACCTATGGCGGCACTTTTGCCGGAATGGACAAGTTCGACAAAGTCCCGACGGAGATTGAATATGCCAATTTCGGCCCGTCTTACGGAATGAATTGCTTTGATTACGAATCCCTTGAGGCGGAAGGAAAGACCTGCTTCAACTTTGCCCTGACCATGCAGAGCATTTACCACGACTATGAAGTGTACAAGGCATATAAGGATCATTTCAGTGAAGGAGCCATCGTGGCGGTTCCGTTATCCTACTTCTCCTTCACCCAGAATCTTTCCGCCGTATCCAGTGCCAGGTACTATAAAATTCTCGACAAGGATGCCATTAAGGGATACACCCCCGAAAATGATTTTTCAGCTAAGTATATGCCTGTCTACGGAAAAGGAAGCTCTCTGATCCGAGATCTTGTAGACGGTCTGCTCGATGACATTATGCTGAGCACCGTAGAAAGCGATGAGGAATCTCCGAACACAACGGTTGAAGCAAGCCGGGAAACCGAGCTGAAAAACGACAGCAATGTTCGTGTCCGCAATGTTGTAAGCGGTAATTTTGAGGCATTCGATGAATATATTGCCGAAACAGAAGAGATTCTTGTAAACTGGCTTGAGGACATGAAGGAAGCAGGGCTGCGGCCTGTGCTTGTTCTGACCCCCTACTGGATCGACTATGCGAAAGGATTTGAGACCGAGGCCCTTGCTCATGCCTACACGGAGCCCATGCAGAGAGTGGTTGAGAAAACGGGTATCCCTTATATTGACTTCAATTCCGATGAATACATCGACTACATCACCACCCCCGACTACTTCAACAACTGCGACCACGTTTCTCCCGAGGGCGGAAAAGCGTTTATGGAGCTCTTTACTGCCTATGTAAACGAGGAAATGCTTCCTTAATTTCAACAAAACGACAGCCGATGCACGGTTTCGCCCCGCAGCATCGGCTGTTTTTATGCTCTGAGATTGACTTCTACAGGCGAATCCACCGTAATGGAATCCTCCGTTACAACACAGTCCGCCGCCAACACTGCAACTCCTGCGGCATGGGCTTCACGAAGGGCATCGCCGAACGCCTTGTGCATGGCATCGTTGGGGCGGAATTCCGTTGTCCCCTTCATCTGAATGACAAAGAGAACCGCCGCCTCGTACCCTTCATGAAGACAGGCGGTAAGGTGACGAAGATGCTTGACTCCCCGTTCTGTCGGGGCATCGGGGAATAAGGCAATGCCACCCTCCTCAAGAGTGCATCCCTTTACCTCAAGAAAGATGCGGCGTTCTCCGACCTCAATATAAAAATCAAATCTGGAGTCCCCATGGGTCACTTCTCTGCGGATAACCGCCGCAGGGTATTGCTTTCTCAGATATTCCTCTGCCGCATCGTTTGGAATCTGTGAATCCATATTGATGAGAAGAGGCAATTTCCCTTCCCTTTCCTTCCACACGGCAATGAGATCGAATCTTGTCTTTCGCATGGGGTTGTCGGATTCCGAAAGAATAATGCGCACCCCGGGGAGAAGAAGTTCGCGGCATCGCCCCGTGTTTTTTACATGAACCGTTTCCTCCGTCCCGTCAGCAAGCCTGACCTTTGCAATAAAACGATTGGGACGGGAGAGAAAAACGGCATTTTGAATTTTGTTGTATTTCATTTGTTTCATTTCTTCCTTGTTGTTTTTAAAAAGCCTTTGAAAAATCGTGTTGTATGATGTATAATATATGGGTATATCATACATTAACGGAGTGGTTTATGCCGAACAAAGCCTATTTTGAGATCACAAACGCCTGCAATCTGTCCTGCAGCTTCTGCCACGGAACCCGACGCCCCATCCGATATCTGACCGTGGAGGAATTTACCCGTGGGGCTGTGGAACTGCGCGGTTTTGCGGATTATTTGTATTATCACCTGATGGGAGAACCCCTTCTCCACCCGAAATTGGAGGAGTTTCTCACCATTGCCCACTCACTTGGGTTCAAGTCTGTCCTTACAACAAACGGAACCCTTCTCGGCAGCCGCGGAGAAATGCTTCTCGGTGCAAAGGGGCTTCACAAGGTCAGCATTTCCCTCCATTCCTTTGAGGCAAACGGTGCGAGTATTGATTTCGATGCTTATCTTTCCGACTGCTTCACCTTTGCCGCAAACGCAGCAGAGCGAGGCATCATTGCAGTCCTCCGACTTTGGAACCGGGGCGGTGAGGACAGCATGAATCGACAAATCATCAAAAAAATGCACGACATCCTTGACAGTGACGGTCTCGCCGAGTGGAAAGAAACATACAGCGGCTATCGCATCAGAGACCGGATTTTCCTTGAGTGGGGAGAACGCTTCGATTGGCCAGATGCTGAGGGGGAGTATCGCGGTGAGTGCCACTCCTGCTATGGGCTTCGGGATCAGGTTGGTGTACTCTCCGACGGAACGGTGGTGCCATGCTGTCTGGATGCGGATGGAGCCATAGCACTGGGAAACATTTTTACCACCCCCCTTTCCGATATCCTTTCATCACATCGGGCACAAGCGCTGAAGAAGTCCTTTCAGACACGGTGCATTACGGAGGAGTTGTGCCGCAGATGCGGTTATGCACAGATGCGGTTTTCAAAGTAGAGTATCTTTTCAACTATTTTTGGTTTTCATTGCAAAAACACCATATTTATGGTATACTATACAGGATTAGACTTTTTTACAGATTCAATCTATTTCCATGGAGGGACTAAAATGGATAAACAACGCAGCAGCTTTACGGGTAAACTGGGTTTTGTTCTGACGGCGGCAGGTTCTGCCGTGGGACTTGGCAATATCTGGCGATTCCCTTATCTTGCGGCAAAATACGGCGGCGGAATTTTTCTCCTCGTCTACCTGATCCTTGCCGTAACCTTCGGTTTTACGCTCATGGCGGCTGAGATCGCCATCGGACGGAAAACGGGTCTTTCAGCAGTGGGGGCATTTCAAAAGCTTGACAAGCGATTCGCATGGGTGGGCTACCTCGGCGCCATCGTCCCCATGATAATCACCCCCTACTATTCTGTTATCGGCGGATGGGTGACAAAGTATTTCTTCGTTTTCGCATCGGGCGGTGCAGAGAAAGCGGCGGGAAAAACCTATTTTGACGATTATATCGCCGAGACCGCAGAGCCTATTCTCTGGTTCCTTGTTTTTGTCGGGCTGACCGCACTCATTGTGTTCTTCGGCGTGGATAAAGGCATTGAAAAGGTCAGCAAGGTGATGATGCCCGTTCTCGTGCTCATGACGGTTTTCATTGCCGTATATATCATCTGTATGCCGGGCGCAATGGATGGTGTTCTTTACTACATCACTCCCGATTTCAGCAAGTTTTCCATTCAAACGGTGCTTGCCGCCATGGGCCAGCTTTTCTATTCCATGTCCATCGCCATGGGTATTCTGATTACTTACGGTTCCTACATGAAAAAGGACGTAAATCTTGAATCCTCGGTTCATCAGATTGAGATCTTCGACACGGGAATTGCCTTTCTTGCAGGATTGATGATCGTTCCCTCCGTATTTGTTTTCTCCGGCGGAGATGAGGAAGCCCTCGGAAAGGGTGCCGGGCTGATGTTTGAGACTCTTCCCAAGGTGTTCAACAGCATGACGGGGGGCGGAATTGTGGGTGCAGCATTCTTCCTCATGGTATTCTTTGCCGCGCTGACCTCCTCCATCTCTCTTATGGAAACCGTCGTTTCCTTCCTCGGAGACCGTTTCGGTTGGGGAAGAAAGCCTGCCTGCCTTGCGGTGTTTGCATTCTGTGTGCTTCTCGGCCTTCCCTCATCTCTCGGTTACGGTGTGCTTGATTTTATAAGAATCGGCAGCAATACCATTCTTGATATGTTCGACTTCCTTGCAAACAGCATCATCATGCCCATCGTAGCATTCATGACAAGCATTTTTGTCGGCTGGATCCTCAAACCAAAGGCTCTCGTCGATGAGATTGAGCTGACAGGCACGTTTAAAGCAAAGAAGCTGTTCACCGTCATCATAAAATATATCGCCCCCGTCTGCATCGTTCTCATTCTGGTTTCATCTCTCCTTGATGCTTTCGGAATCGTGACGATCTGACAAAAATAGTCAAAAAAGTCTGCCATTCACATGAGGATGACAGACTTTTTTGGGGAGTGGGGCAGTTCGCTTACAACTTTAACTGCACGTTATCCCCACTCGATAAATCCAATCTACTCGTTGGAGAATTTTCCGTAAGGGAAATTCTCGGGAGTGGGACGGTTCGCTTACAACTTTAACTGCACGTTATCCCCACTCAGTGGTATTCAGGCAGCCATCCCTTGTGTGCTTCGATCAGGTCGTCGCAGAGGGAGATGATGTCGTCGATGGACAGCTCAGCGGAGGTGTGGGGCTCCATCATAGCCGCATGGTAGATGCATTCCTTTTTCTTTGTTACAGCCGCCTCAATGGTGAGAAGCTGTACATTGATATTGGAACGGTTCATTGCAGCAAGCTGTTCGGGAAGTGCAGGCTGTGCGCAGGGTGTGATACCGTACTTGTTCACGAGACAGGGCACTTCAACGCAGGCCTCACGGGGCAGATTGGGGATAAGTCCGTCGTTGATTACGTTACCGCCGATCTGATAGGGCACATTTGTCACCATTGCTTCCATTATGTATGATGCATACTCGTTGGTGCGCTCGTGGCTCACATCATTTGAGAGATACTTTTCGCGGTCGCCCTTCCATTCCGCGATCTGGTTTACACAGCGACGGGGATATTCGTCAAGGGGAATGTTGTATTTAGCGATCAGCTCGGGATACTTCGATTTGATGAAGAAGGGGTTGTACTCCGCATGTGCTCGCTGGACTCTGTGCAGTAGTAGCCGAGACGGCGGATG
This sequence comes from Oscillospiraceae bacterium, assembly GCA_015064135.1. Lineage (GTDB taxonomy): Bacteria > Bacillota > Clostridia > Oscillospirales > CAG-272 > UMGS1696. The sequence continues at coordinate 6,628 of SVSU01000044.1, read as the reverse complement.
TACTCGTAACGGACCAGGTCCTCGTTTGTGGAGTTGCCCTTTGCCAGTTCTCTTTCCAGAACCTCAGCGGCACGGCGGCGAACCTCGGGGTAGAGGTCATTGCCGTCTGCATCCTCAAGTTCGAGAAGCCAGCCCATGTGGTTGATGCCGGCAATTCGCTCGCGGAGGGGCTCTTTGTATTCCATGCCGAGACCGGTCAGAAGGTCGTAGGAGCAGGTCTGAACACTATGGCAGAGACCGATGGACTTGATGGGAGAATAACGCTGGAGCCAGCCTGCCAGCATTGCCATGGGGTTGGTATAGTTGAGGAACCATGCTTTGGGGCAGACCTCGGCCATGTCGTTTGTGAAATCCTCAAGGACGGGGATGGTACGCAGTGCGCGGAAGATGCCGCCGATGCCGAGAGTGTCCGCAATGGTCTGACGGAGACCGTACTTTTTGGGAATCTCAAAGTCGGTGACGGTGCAGGGCTCGTAAAGTCCCACCTGAATGGCATTGACAACAAAGTTGGCGCCGCGGAGAGCTTCTTTTCGGTTTTCCACGCCCAGGTACTTCTTTACGGTGGCTCTTCCGTTGTTGATGTTGCGGTTGAGAGAATCGATCATAATGTAGGATTCTTCAAGGCGCACGCTGTCGATGTCGTAAAGTGCAATTTCAAAATCACAAAGTGCGGGGGAACGCAGACAGTCGCCGAGGACGTTCTTCGCAAACACGGTACTTCCGGCACCCATGAAGGTAATCTTTCCCATATTTTTTACCATTCCTTTTAAATAATTTTTATCCTAAATATTGTATCATACTATCTGCGCAAAGTCAACCTGTCAGATACACAAAAAGTCTGCTGTTCACTTTCACTTAAACAGCAGACTTTTGATTTGCTTAAATCAGCTATACTCGGGCAGCCATCCCCTGTGGGCTTCGATAAGGTCGTCGCAGAGGGACACGATATCGTCAATGGAAAGCTCGGAGGATGTGTGCGGATCCATCATGGCAGCCTGATAGATATGCTCCTTCTTCTTTGTAACTGCCGCCTCAATGGTGAGAAGCTGTACATTGATATTTGTCATGTTCATTGCGGCAAGTTGGGGAGGCAGTGGCGGCTGAACCGTGGGCTGAATACCCGTTTTATTCACAAGGCAGGCAACCTCAACGCAGGCCTCCTTCGGCAGATTGGGAATCAGTCCTGTGTTCAGCACATTTCCGCCGATCTGACAGGGGGTGTCCGTTACCATAGCTTCCATAATGCGTGATGCATATTCAAAGGAGCGCTTGTGGGTCACATTGTCGTTGAGGAAATACTTTCGTTCATACTTCCAGCGAGCAATCTGGTTTACACAGCGGCGCGGATATTCGTCAAGGGGAATATTGTATCTGTCGATGAGCTCGGGGTAGGTGGATTTGATGAAAAACGGGTTGTATTCCGCATTGTGCTCGCTGGATTCGGTGCAGTAATAACCGAGACGGCGGATGTATTCAAAGCGCACCAGATCGGGGTGGCGCGAGAAGCCGTTTTCAAGTTCATAATCCAGAACAGCCTCGGCGCGGCGGCGGATTTCGGGGTAGAGATCGTTTCCGTCCGCATCCTCCACCTCAAGAAGCCAGCCCATGTGGTTGATACCTGCAATTCGCTCTCTCACGGGATATTTCGGGGACATACCGAGGTAGTAAAACAGCCCGTATGTACACACCTGAACACTGTGACAAAGTCCAACGGTCTTTATGGGGGTATATCTCTGCATATAGCCTGCCAGCATTGCCACGGGGTTGGTGTAATTGAGGAACCACGCATCGGGGCACACCTCTTCCATGTCGCGGGCAAAATCCTCAAGAACGGGGATGGTACGCAGTGCACGGAAAATACCGCCGATGCCGAGAGTGTCCGCGATGGTCTGGCGAAGGCCGTATTTCTTCGGCACCTCAAAATCCGTCACGGTACAAGGCTCATAAAGCCCTACCTGGATGGCGTCGATAACGAAGTTTGCTCCGCGAAGGGCTTCCTTGCGGTTTTCCACACCAAGATATTTTTTGATGGTTGCCCTTCCCTCGTTGATATTGCGGTTGAGAGCATCTACCATAATGTAAGATTCCTCAAGGCGAACGGGGTCGATATCGTAAAGGGCATATTCAAAATCGCGAAGGGCAGGTGTCAGCAGACAGTCCCCCAAAACGTTTTTGGCAAACATGGTACTTCCGGCACCCATGAATGTAATCTTTCCCATAAAAACACCTCATTTATCGCACAAGGAGACTGCAAACACAGCGCGAACAGCTTGGCAACAAGCATACCATGATGCCTTCTCGTGATATCATCCTTGTGTCATATGTATTTGTACATATTGTAACACAGCCGCAAATCAAAGTCAATAAAAAAAGGAAAAACACGCCCGTTATCACCGGATAGCGAGCGTGTTTGGGGTCGGGGTAAAGTGTTAAATGTTTTACTGTTTTCTTATCTTATGCCGTACTTCTCAATAATATAGTCCATATCCTTGTCGCCTCTGCCTGAGAGGTTGATGAGCACCGAGCCCTTGCCCATGGTCTTTGCCAGTTTGATGCCGTAGGCAACCGCGTGAGAGCTTTCGATGGCAGGAATGATACCCTCCATTCTTGACAGAGTGAAGAATGCGTCAATGGTATCGTCGTCGTTCACCACATCGTACTTGACTCTGCCGAGGTCACGAAGGAAAGCGTGCTCGGGACCGGAGGAGGGGTAATCAAGTCCGCTTGCCACAGAATAAACGGGTGCCGGATCGCCGTTCTCGTCCTTCAGCATGATGCTGTTGAAGCCATGCATGATTCCCTCAGTACCGTACTTCAGACTTGCCGCATGATCGCCCAGTTTGGGACCTCTGCCGAGGGGTTCGATGCCGTAAATATCAACAGGATCGTTAAGGAATCCGGAGAAGAAGCCTGCCGCGTTGGAACCGCCGCCCACACAGGCAACGATGGCATCGGGAAGCTCGCCCGTCATCTCCACAAACTGCTCTCTCGCCTCAATGCCCACAACACTCTGGAAATCGCGCACCATCATGGGGAAAGGATGGGGACCGAGAACGGAGCCGATGCAGTAGATGCTGTCCTTATACTCTCTTGCATAAGCTTCAAACGCCGCATCCACAGCTTCCTTCAGTGTCGCCAGCCCGTGTGTGACCTCCACCACGTTGGCACCGAGGATCTTCATCCTTGCCACATTGGGTGCCTGCTTCTTTATATCAACGGAACCCATGTAAATATCGCATTCCAGACCAAAATACGCCGCCGCAGTCGCCAGTGCAACACCATGCTGACCGGCACCGGTTTCGGCGATAACCTTTTTCTTGCCCATATACTTTGCAAGAAGTGCTTCACCCATACAGTGATTCAGCTTGTGCGCTCCCGTATGGTTCAGATCCTCTCGCTTTACATAAAGCTGTACGTTTCCGAGAGAACCGGAGAGACGTTCCAGGTAGGAGATGGGGGTAGGGCGGCCCTGAAATTCCTTGCGGATCCTGCGCAGCTCACTGATGAATCGTCTGGATTTGCAGATAGTAAAGTACGCCTCGGTAATCTCCTGCATGGCCTTTTTCAGATCGTCGGGGATATACGCTCCGCCGTACTTGCCGAAATAGCCGTTCTCATCGGGGTAGTTCTTGAAATAGGTGTCAAAATCAACATTGTTCAGTTTCATTGGTGTGTACCTCCGTATAATAGAAAATAATTTGTGTGGTTTTCCGCCGCCGTTTCCGAAAAACAAAAACGCCTCAGCAGAAATTTGCTTTCTGCCAAGGACGAATAATTGCTTTTTGCTTTATCCGCGGTGCCACCTTGGTTCACAGTAACGAAACTGTGCGCTTGCAGGATACCAACATATCCCCGACAACTGACGTATGCCAACACGTTGCAGATGGGGAGACCGCCGCAATGCCGATTGGAATACCCTCCCCGACACACGAATCTCCGTTTCCTGCACCCTCCGCGGTCCATTTGATGATCTGTTTTTCACCCGATTCACAGCACCTCGGGCTCTCTGTGGAAGCATAATCACCGTTATCTCCGCTTCAACGGTTTATGATTTTCAAGTATAACACATCGGCGAGGTTTTGTCAAGGGGAATTTCGAGGATTACCTATAAAAACCTATTTTTTTACAAAAACATTCCAAAAGGAGGATTTCTCCCCCATTACCCCAGTTCCCTCTCGAAATAATACTTCCTGTTATGTGTCGAGATGCTCTGTACCACACCCATGCAGATATACATAGACAGCATGGACGAGCCGCCGTAGGAGAAGAATGGGAGTGTAATACCGACGACTGGCAGCATAGCGAGGCACATTCCGATGTTCTCCACCGTCTGTGCGATAAGCATCCCTGCCATTCCCATGCAGATATAGGATGCGTATGTCTTTCGTGTATGCCATGCAATCATGAGAATACGCACCACAAGAAGTACGATCAGAACGATATACGCAAAGGTGCCGATGAAGCCGAACTTTTCCGCCATAACCGAAAAAAGGAAGTCCGACTGTCCTTGTGAAAGGCTGAAATATTGGCTCCCCCCGTCAAAACCGGCACCGCGGAATCCGCCTGCGATAATGCACCGTCTGCTTGCGATTGCCTGCCACCCCTTGTCGAGAGGGTCAAGATCGGGATTGAAGCCCACAAGGATACGCTGCTGCTGATAAAGGGGCATATAGTTCCAGATAAAGGGAAACGCGATCACAGCAACCGCCCCGATGAGGGCAAAATACCACAGGGACATTCCCGAGGAAAACAGCATAAACGCCGCAATGGCAATATACACAAGCGCCATGCCGAGGTCTCCCGAGAGAAGCACCAGCCCGATAATAATCATAGCGTGGATGCCGAGCTGAAGAACACTCAGGGGATGATTGATCTTCGGCTTCAGCCTGTCTATGTGGAGGGCGAAACAAATAATGTATGTAACCTTTGCAAATTCCGTGGGCTGGATGTAAAACGGAAGTCCGGGGATGGCAATCCAGTTGGCGTTTCCTCGCTCACCGCTTCCGAAAAGGATAACGGCAATAATCAACCCGATTGACACAAAGAAAAACACATACTTCATCTTGCTGATGAGGGAATCATAGTCGATCATGGACACGACCCCCATGCAGAGGATGCCCATTGCCATGGATACAAGCTGAGTCCTGTAAAAATTCGCCCCATATGCATCCGCCGCACCTGCCAGCGTTACAACGCTCATCAGCGACATGGTAACGATACATATAATGATAATATAGTCGATCTGTCTTATCTTTTCGCGCAGTGTAACGGAAAATTCTTTCATGGTTACTCCATATAACGGTACGGAAACCCTTATCACCGGGATAGAATCCGTACAAAAAGGTTTGAAGGTGGTTTGGAGGAAACCTTCCTCAAAAGTTTCCTCCAAGATCCATCTTTTCTTGTTTTAATAAGCTACGCCCCAGTAAACCATGTGCTTCGCGGGCTTTCCGCAGCATACGCACACGTCGGAGAGGTGCTCCTGCTCGAAGGGGATGCATCTGGAACCAACCCCTGTCAGCTCCTTCACCTTATCCTCGCATTCCTCATCTCCGCACCACATTGCCTTAACAAAGCCTTCGCCCTGTGTAAGCGCTTCCTTGATCTCGTCGATACTCGTGCAGGAGTAAGTGCGCTTTTCTCTGTTCTCCAGCGCCTTCTGATACATACCGTCGCGAACCTCGTTGAGCTTTGCCGCTACAACCTCTTCGATATTTTCAATGGAAACCGCGGTCTTTTCTCTGTTGTGACGTGTTACAACAACGCAGTTGCCTTCCTCAATATCACGGGGACCCATTTCGATACGGAGGGGCACGCCCTTCATTTCATATTCCGCATACTTCCATCCGGGGCTGTTGTCGCTGTCATCGAACTTGACGCGGAACTTGTCCTTCAGTCTGTTGTAGAGGGCAGTATTCGCCTCCATTACCCCTTCCTTATGCGCCGCTACGGGAATCACAACCACCTGAATGGGTGCAACAGCAGGAGGAAGAACGAGACCGTTATCATCACCGTGGGTCATAATGATACCGCCGATCATACGGGTGGTTACACCCCATGATGTCTGGTGGGGATACTGCAGCTTGTTTTCCTTATCGGTATACTGGATATCGAATGCTCGTGCAAATCCGTCGCCGAAGTAGTGGGATGTACCTGCCTGCAGAGCCTTACCGTCGTGCATCAGCGCTTCGATGCAGTAGGTGTCCTCAGCGCCCGCAAACTTATCGGAAGGAGTCTTTGCGCCCTTGATAACGGGAATGGCAAGATCCTTTTCATGGAAGTCCGCGTATACATTCAGCATCTGTACGGTTTCTTCTCTTGCCTCCTCAGCGGTAGCGTGCATGGTATGACCCTCCTGCCACAGGAACTCGCGGCTGCGGAGGAAAGGACGGGTGGTCTTTTCCCATCTTACAACGGAGCACCACTGGTTATACAGCTTGGGCAGGTCGCGATAGGAACGAATGATGTTAGCATAGTGCTCGCAGAACAGCGTCTCCGAGGTGGGGCGAACGCAGAGCTTTTCCGTAAGGGGCTCGCTTCCGCCGTGTGTTACCCATGCAACCTCGGGAGCAAAACCGGCAACGTGATCCTTCTCCTTCTGAAGGAGGGATTCGGGAATGAACATGGG
>SVSU01000043.1 GCA_015064135.1 Oscillospiraceae bacterium | reverse complement strand
ATTGCAACGATAACGCGTTCTGCATCGGGAGCACCGTAGTAGTTGAAGAGCTTGTAATCGGTACCGATCTTAGCGTTAACCTTGTCCATGTATTCCTCAACGATTGCAGGGAATGCATCATAGAACTTGTTGCACGCTTCTCTGTGCTGGAAGAAGATGTCACCGTTTTCAGCGGAACCGCGGAGAACGGGATGCTCGGGGTTGAGGGAACGAGCGCGGAATGCAGCGATAGCGTCCTTGTCAACCATTTCTTCAAGGTCAGCATAGTCCCATGTTTCGATCTTCTGGATCTCGTGAGATGTTCTGAAACCGTCGAAGAAGTTCAGTACGGGAACACGACCCTTGATGGTTGCGAGATGAGCAACAGCACCCAGGTCCATTACTTCCTGAGGGTTGGACTCAGCAAGCATAGCGAAACCGGTCTGACGGCAAGCATATACGTCGGAGTGATCGCCGAAAATGTTCAGCGCGTGGGAAGCAACGCAGCGTGCGGAAACGTGGATAACGCAGGGCAGAAGCTCACCTGCGATCTTATACATATTGGGGATCATCAGGAGCAGACCCTGAGATGCAGTGTAGGTTGTTGTGAGAGCACCTGCTGCGAGAGAGCCGTGAACAGCACCTGCAGCACCTGCTTCGGACTGCATTTCGATAACCTTTGTGGTGTCACCCATGATGTTCTTCAGACCGCCGGCAGACCATGTGTCTGTCACGTCAGCCATAACGGAAGAAGGAGTGATGGGGTAGATGGCAGCAACTTCGGTGAACGCATAAGAGGCATGCGCCGCGGCGGTGTTACCATCCATGGAAAGCTTTTTTCTTGCCATGATAAAATGTCCTCCATATATAAAAATTAATTTGTTTAGCAATGTTTTATCAAGAGTAAGCGCAGGTGTAACCCCCTCGCCTGCCCGTTGATTCCGCATACATCACTATTATACCGCAATTCGACAAAAAAGTAAATAGACTTTTGCGTTTTCGCCCGTAAAATTTTATGCCCAAAAACAGATATTTTTTGAAAACAATGAATATTTTCTCGTATATTCGGAATACTCTTGATTACAAAGACTCTTTCTCGCCTCGTTTCGTGCATAAATCTTTTCCGCGGCACACAATGACCCTGCTTCACCGAATGGGACGGAAGGCAAAGAAAAATCTCGCAAAAACTTCCGATTTTTTTCGTCAAACCTATTGACAAACCATGCCGAATCTGGTATAATATCACACGTTGAGCGAACACCGCTTCAACCGAATCAAATATAGCGGTATTGTGTAACGGTAGCACAGCAGACTCTGACTCTGTATGTTGGGGTTCGAATCCCTATACCGCTGTCAAAAGAAACTCAGGTCATTGACTTGGGTTTCTTTCTTTATTTCCCGGTTTTCATCGGTTGCTCCACGCCTTTTTATCATTCAAACAACACTTCCAAAGCCACTTAATCTCATAAATCTGCATTTTTTATTTACTAAAGTAAATACATATTGACAAAACTGCCATTCTGTGTTATACTGGACTCAGAAAGGCGGTGATCGTATGTATATTGATTACAGCAAGCTGTGGAAACTCTTAATTGACAATGGCATGACAAAAACAGATCTGCTTGAGCTCACGGGAATCAGCTCAAGAGTCCTTGCCAAACTTTCAAAGAACGAAACCGTCACCACCGACACCATCGCCAGGATCTGCACTGCTCTGAGGTGCGATGTGGGTGACATGATGGAATGTGTGGATGAAGAAAACCTGTCTGTTTATTGGTACTACAAAAAGTTCGGAAAGTGTACAGAAAAAAACGAACACATAAAAACCACACGTTTCTCCGTTGGTGAGCGAAAGTATGTGGTGCATGAATCCGTGGACTCGGCAAAAAAATCCACCCATATCGAATGCAGTGAGGACGGATGCATCTACCGAATCCAACTGTATCGCGCTGCCATAACTCCCGTTCCTGTCAAATCCATCCTCATTAAACCCAAACGAACAGCAGATGAAACCGTCATCGTCCTCATCAAAGGAAAGCCCGGTGCCATAACGGGATTGGACGAGAACGGTTTTGTATCAAGCCGCGGTGTGCCGAAAAATCCTACCGACATTTATGTTATGTCCGAAGCCGCGTTTAAATTGTTTTCTCCCAAATAAATACGCAAAACTCCTGCATCGAGAGCAGAACTGCCCTCACGCAGGAGTTTTTGTATTCTTAATCCCCATACCGTATAAAAGTTTTTGAGGTGGGTTTGGGGAAGAGCTTTTCAAAAAACTCAAAAAAGATTGACAGTGCTGTTTTTTTGTGTTATAATGAGCCCGAGGTGATATTTTATGGATTTGAACGGCTATAAACTGGTGTTTGAAGACAATTTCGAGGGCAAAGAGCTCGATTTAAAAAAATGGCAGTACCGCGGCAGCGGCGCACGCCGTTGCGGTTTCAACGCACCTTCGCAGGTTTTTCTAAACAACGGTCATCTCATTTTGAAATATCAATACCGCACCGATGGCGAATTCGGCGAAGGCTGGTACGCCGGTATGATCAGCGCCCGTGAACGCTTTACGCGCGGCTATTTTGAGATCCGCTGTATCTGCAACGATCCTGCCGGCTCCAATTTCTGGAGCGCATTTTGGTTGCAATCGCGCGGTTCCTACGACCCCGAGATCTCCAAAGGAGGCCCCGGCGGCGCGGAGATCGACATCATCGAAGCCTTTCGTGACCGCGACAAAGCGCTCGACTTTCCCGGCACGCCCGGTGTCGAGTCCACCATCCACGTTACCGGCATGAAAAATCCGCCCTACACCGTTGAGGGTCACTCCACCCAACACCCCTCCCCCATCCGCACGCAGATCTCCGACTGCTACACTGCCTTCCACACCTACGGCTGCGAATGGACGGAAGAGGTCTACCGTTTCTACGTTGACGGCCGCCTCGTCGGCGAGACGAACTGGGGCGACGGCGTTTCCGAAGTCGACGAAGAGATGATTATCTCGCTCGAGCTGCCCGGCGAGGCCGTATGTGCCAAGGAATGCAGCGGCGAATTCATCGTCGACTACGTGCGCGTGTACCAAAAAGACGAATAAAAACAACTCCTGCATCGAGAGCCAAAATCCACTCTCACGCAGGAGTTTTTGTATTCAATATCCCTATACAGTATAAAAGTTTTTGAAAGGATGGGGGGAAGGAAAAGCTTTTGCAAAAAGTTTTCCTTCCCCCGATATATCTCTATCAGTTCGTGCCGTATGTGCCGGATGTATCCGCTACGATGCCAAGGTCTTCCTTGTGGCGGGAGGTCTTGATCTTCTCGCTGAGTCGGGCGTAGAATTCCTCGCCGTCGTTTGGCAGGGATACCCACTCGTTCTTCCAGGAGGAGAGCACCATGGCATTGGCAATGGAAAGACCGTTGATGCCTTCCACACCGGGTGCCAGCAGCTCTTCCCCGTTCAGAATATGGTTGGTGAAATTCTTCAGAATGCCGACGTGCTGCTCACCTGTGCCGCCCGGAACCTCGATCTCCACCGTTTCCGCCTCGATATCACCGAATACCTCGTCCGTTTCAAAGGTGTAAACACGCTCGTCCTGCGCCAGCTTGCTGTACATCAAATGACCGTTTTCATACACCAGCTTGCCCTTGGAGCCCGTGACCTCCAGACGGTTTGTGCCGGGAGTTTCGCCTGTTGTGGTGATGAATACGCCCGTCGCACCGTTTGCGTACTTTGCCATGGCGGTCACGTCGTCCTCCACCTCAATGTCGTGGTACTTACCGATGGCACAGCTTGCAAAAATCTCGGTGGGCATACCGAAAATCCACTGCCACAGGTCAAGATTGTGGGGGCACTGGTTCATGAGGACACCGCCGCCCTCGCCTGCCCATGTTGCACGCCATCCGCCGCTGTTGAAATACTGCTGTGTGCGGTACCAGTCCGTGATGATCCAGATACAGCGCTTCAGCTCACCGAGCTCGCCGTTCTTCACCATCTCGCGCATCTTTTGGAAGAAGCAGTTTGTTCTCTGGTTATACATAATGCCGAACACCTTGCCGCTTTTCTCAGCCGCCGCGTTCAGTTCAAGAATTTTCTTTGTATAAACGCCGATGGGCTTCTCACTGAGCACATGAAGACCGCTGTCAAATGCCTCCATAGAGATTATGGGATGGTCATAATGGGGTGTGGCAATGAGAACCGCGTCGCAGAGACCGCTTTTCAGCATCTCCTTGTAATCCTCAAAAAGTGCAACACTGTCACCGAACTCCCCCTTCGCCCATTCCAGACGGGCAGGCTTGAGGTCGCATATCGCAGTCAGCTCAGCACCGGGAACCTTGCCTTCAAAAAGATTTTTGGCATGGGCAGACCCCATATTTCCCACACCGATGATACCAAATCTTACTTTTTCCATGTGTATTTCCTTTCGCTGCAGATAAAAAATCCATATCATCCATATTATACTATATTATAAAGAAAAAAGCAAGGCACAACCAAAGTCATGCCTTGCAATATTTCATATACTCGCTCAAAGCAAACTCCACCTTCGTGGGATAGCTTCAAATTTCAGCTAAAGAAGTGCCGAGCCTGCCCGTGGGGGCTTCCCCACTTAGAGACCGCGCTTAACGTAGTGGGTGTGGAGGAGTTCGTGAGCCTTGTGAGAGTTGGGCTCGCCGAGGAATTCCTCGTAAACCTTCTTCACGATGGGGTTCTCGTGGGACTTTCTGTACTCAAGCTTCTCTGCGTCTGCCTTGTAGAGAACAGATGCACGAAGCGCTTTGAGATCCACATTGTTGCGAACGGAAGCAGGCTGTGTGGGCTGACCGCCGCCGTTTACGCATCCGCCGGGACAAGCCATGATTTCGATGAACTGAACATCGTATGTGCCGTCCTGAACGCCCTTCAGCAGCTTCGCAGCGTTTGCTGTACCGGAAGCAACAGCAACCTTCAGCTCAATGTCACCCAGCTTGTATGCAGCAAACTTGATGCCTTCTGTTCCGCGAACATCGTTGAAGTCAACCTTTTCGAGAGGCTTGCCTTCGATAACCTCAGCAGCTGTACGGAGAGCAGCCTCCATAACGCCGCCTGTTGCACCGAAGATCGCACCGGCACCGGAACCGATGTCGATGGGCATATCGAACTTCTCATCTTCAAGAGCCTTGAAGTCGATACCTGCCTGCTCGATCATTCTGCCCAGCTCGCGTGTTGTAACAGCAATGTCAACATTGGCAAGACCATTGTTGTCCTGACCGTCACGGGAAACCTCAAACTTCTTTGCTGTACAAGGAATTGCAGATACGAATACGATATCCTTGGGGTCCAGACCCAGCTTCTCTGCGAAGTATGTCTTGTACATTGCACCGAACATCTGCTGAGGAGACTTGCAGGTGGACAGGTTTTCTGTCATTTCGGGGAAGTAGTGCTCGCAGTACTTAACCCATCCGGGAGAGCAGGAAGTGATGAGAGGCAGGGCGCCGCCGTTCTTTACTCTTCCGAGGAACTCTGTCGCCTCTTCCATAATGGTAAGGTCAGCGGTGAAGTTCATGTCATATACGCCGTCGAATCCGAGAGCCTTGAGGGCTGCAACCATCTTTCCTTCTGTATCTGTGCCGGGCTCGTAGCCGAAGCATTCGCCGATTGTTGCACGAACGGAAGGAGCGCAGCAGATAGCAACGTGCTTTGTGGGATCGTTGATAGCATCAAAGATCTTCTGTGTATCGTCCTTTTCGTAGATCGCACCAACGGGGCAGGCAACAACGCACTGACCGCAGTTGATACAGGATGTTTCACCGAGATCCTTCTCGAATGCACAAGCGATTTCTGTGTCGTAACCGCGGTTGGTGGCACCGATAGCGCCGATTCCCTGAACCTTTGTACAAGCGCCTACACAGCGGCGGCAAAGGATACACTTGTTGTTGTCGCGAACGAGAGCTGCGGAGGACTTGTCCAGAGGAATCTTCACCTTGTTATCAGCGTAAACAAAGCGATCTTCGTCTGCATGGTAGTCTCTTGCCAGCTTCTGCAGTTCGCAGTTTGTGGAACGGATGCAGGACAGACACTTCTTTTCATGTGCGGAGAGAACCAGCTCAATGTTGGTCTTTCTTGCAGCTCTGATCTTGGGTGTGTTTGTCTCGATTTCCATACCGTCGTTGATGGGATATACGCAGGCTGTTACCAGACCGCGTGCGCCCTTTACTTCAACAAGGCAGAGGCGGCAGGCACCGATCTCGTTTACATCCTTGAGGTAGCAGAGGGTGGGAATGTCGATGTTGGCGTATCTGCAGGCTTCCAGAACTGTGATACCTGCGGGTACGGAATAATCGACGCCGTTTATTTTAACATTTACCATATTCATAACAGGTCAATGACTCCTTCCTTATTTCTTGATGATAGCACCGAACTTACACTTTTCAATACAAGCGCCGCACTTTACGCACTTCGCCTGGTCGATAACGTGTACTTCCTTAACCTTACCGATGATCGCACCTGCGGGACACTGACGTGCGCAGAGTGTACATCCCTTACACTTGTCCTCTTCGATTGTGTAGGACAGCAGCTTCTTACATACGCCTGCAGGACACTTCTTGTCAACGATATGAGATACATACTCGTCGCGGAAGTAGCGAAGTGTGGAAATAACGGGGTTGGGGGCTGTCTGACCGAGACCGCAGAGGGATGCGCTCTTGATGTAGTTTGCAAGCTCTTCCAGCTTGTCAAGGTCTTCAAGCTCACCGTTGCCGTCTGTGATCTTGTTGAGGATCTCAAGGAGACGAACGGTACCGATACGGCAGGGCGCGCACTTACCGCAGGATTCGTCAACTGTGAATTCCAGGAAGAACTTGGCAATGTCAACCATACAGGAGTCTTCGTCCATAACGATGAGACCGCCGGAGCCCATCATGGAACCGATCTTGATAAGGTTATCGTAGTCGATGGGAGTGTCGATGAGAGATGCGGGGATACATCCGCCGGAAGGACCGCCGGTCTGCGCAGCCTTGAACTTCTTGCCGTTCGGTACGCCGCCGCCGATTTCTTCTACAACCTCGCGGAGTGTGGTACCCATGGGAATCTCAACGAGACCTGTGTTTGTGATCTTACCGCCGAGAGCGAATACCTTTGTACCCTTGGATGTCTCAGTACCCATGGAAGCGAACCAGTCTGCACCCTTCAGGATGATCTGAGCGATGTTGGCGTATGTTTCAACGTTGTTAACGATGGTGGGCTGTCCCCAGAGACCCTTTACTGCAGGGAACGGAGGACGTGTGCGAGGCTCACCGCGGTTGCCTTCGATAGAGGTCAGCAGAGCTGTTTCCTCACCGCATACGAATGCACCTGCACCCAGACGGATATTCAGGTCGAAGTTGAAGCCTGTACCGAAAATGTCCTTGCCGAGCAGGCCGTATTCTCTTGCCTGAGCGATAGCGATCTGCAGTCTCTTAACTGCGATGGGGTACTCTGCACGAACGTACACCCAACCTTCGTCAGCACCGATAGCGTAAGCCGCGATAGCCATAGCTTCGATAAGAGCATGGGGGTCGCCCTCAAGAACGGAACGGTCCATGAATGCACCCGGGTCGCCTTCGTCGGCATTACATACAACGTACTTCTTGTCGGAAACGGAAGCACGAGCGAACTGCCACTTTCTGCCTGTGGGGAATCCTCCGCCTCCACGACCGCGAAGTCCGGATGCGTTAATGGTGTCGATAACCTGCTCGGGAGTCATTTCGCGAAGAACCTTTGCCAGTGCGAAGTAACCGTCCATTGCAATGTATTCATCAATGCTTTCGGGGTTGATAACACCGCAGTTACGGAGAGCAACTCTGTTCTGCTTCTTGTAGAATGCTGTGTCGTTAAGAGATGCGGGAGCCGCAACATCGCTTTCGGCAGCCGCTGTCTTGGAAGCATCGTCGGTGTAAACAAGGCGGTCTACAATACGACCCTTGAGGAGGTGCTCCTCAACGATTTCGGGAATATCGTCGGGGGTTACCATGCTGTAAAATGTGCCTTCGGGGTATACGATCATAATCGGACCCAGAGCACAGAGACCGAAGCATCCTGTCTGGACGATCTTGACTTCTTCATCAAGACCCTTTACCTTCAGTTCTTCGGCGAGCTTTTCACGGAGAGCCGCACTGCCGGAGGATGTACATCCGGTACCGCCGCAGATTAACACATGAGAACGTATCATAACTGTTTTTCCTCCTAAAAATTAAACATTGGCAGTGCCGATGGTGTATTCAGCAACGGGGGTTCCGCCCTTAATATGCTTTTCGACAACTTCCTTTGCCTTTTCTGCTGTCATCTTAACGTAGGTAACCTTTTCCTTGCCGCTTTCGTAAACCTCTACAACGGGCTCGTACTGGCAGATACCGATACAGCCTGTCTGAGTAACGGAAACGGATTCTGCAAGACCTGCAGCGGTTACTCCTTCAACGAATGCATTGAGGACGGGTCTCGCACCTGCCGCAATACCGCAGGTTGCCATTCCGACAACAATGCGAACGCTGCCTTCAACGTGGCGAACAGCAACCTTGTCCTGCATCTTCGCCTTAATGGCCATGAGTTCTTCAAGTGACTTCATAATACATATCCTTTCTGTATCTTAATTTATTTTTTATTTAATAATAGGGTTAACTTTGGTTATACTATCTTCAGGCCTGCTCCTCTGAGCCGTATTGCTCTCTGAGGAAGCCGTCGATCCATTCAAGAATCTCAAACGCGGCGAGGGAGATATCATCCCCGAGGATTGCACGAAGCTCGGCGCAGGAAAGCCGCACTTCCCTGTCTGCCATCTTGTGTGTGTAGGTGAAATTTATGTCAGGTGAGCCCTGAATCAGCGTTTTCACCGTTTCAACCATGTCACCGAGGGGAATAAAATCGATGTGGTCCCGTCCGAATGTGGCTTTCACCACCGTTCCGTGACTGTCGGGAGACTCAGCCTCCGGTGTGGACTTGATTTCCACGCCTCCGCCCGTCATCTCCGCAAGCATTTTCAGAAACGGGATACCGAGACCTACCTTACGGGTCTTTCTCGTGGTAAAGAAAGGGTCAGACAGCTTTGCCACCTGCTCTGCCGACATTCCGCAGCCGTCATCGGTCACGGAAAAAGTCAGCCATTCACCTTCCTCAACCAGAGAAATGTCAATATTCTCCGCCCCGGCTCTCACCGAGTTCATTGTAATGTCAAGAACATACAGCGATAAATCGTCCACAGGCTCCTCCTCTTCCTTACTTCCGTTCCTCCCCCGACAGCATATCGATCAGGCGGTTTCTCACAAGATCACTGCTGTAAGGTTCGTCATCGATCATAAAGTAATGCTCTCCCCCGGAAATATTCTCAAGGTAGTGTGCATCCGAGGACACTGCCCTTGTCAAGTCCTTCAGCTTCGGGAATCTGGCAAGATATTCCTCCGTATTGCCGCCGTCGTTAAGCTCAAACGCCGTAAACGGGGGATCGTCGGGAAAAACACCGAGCACCGCAACCATACCGTTTGATCTGCGGTCGATATGTGCCGGATAGCAGACGCCGCGGAATGACTTCACAAGTTCGTATGCTTCTTCAATGGAAAGTGCAGTCGCGTTGATCAGCAAGCCTTCCTCCTCGCCGATGGGGGAGTCATCCTCGTCCATAATGTATTGATGACCGAAAATAGCGGGCTTGTTTTTTACGATGATCCTCTTCTCTTCCACCTGTTTGTCAAAAGCCAGCGCGTCCTCAAGGGAACGGAACAGACACACAACATGGACATCCTCCGCGGTGGTCAATTCCATCCCCGGGACGGGAACGATGCCGTATTTCTTCGCCTGAGTGAAAAACGCAGGGCAGTTCTTCGCCGAATTGTGGTCTGTCAGCGCCACGATATTGAGCCCGTTCAGCATGGCCATGCCTGCAATATTTCCGGGAGTCATATCGTCGTCGCCGCAGGGGGACAGGCAAGAGTGGATATGAAGATCGTAGTAGTATTTATTCATGTCCGGCTTCGTTTATCACGCAGCAGAGCTCGTATGCACCAAGGGGGGAGCACAGAACACAAACACCCTTGCTGCACGCCGCTTCCAGCGCCTCATCGGTGAGACGGACATCCTCACACAGGACAACTGCTGCGGCATCGGCAAGACTCGCTACGGCTATCACGTTAATGTTGTTCATAATGGTAAGCCACAGGCACCCTTCCTCCACCCTGCTCATGGCACGGCTGAGAAGATCTCCCACATATACGCCGTCAAACTCCTCGGGCAGTGTCATATCGGGTGACAAAACGGTGAGCTTTGCCGCTTCCATTATCTTATCAAGTTTCATCTGCAGCCTCCTTATCGGAAGGTTGGCTCGGCTTGAGTGGCTTCAGCTTATCAAGCAGCGCCTTATCCTTATGCTGCTCCAGGTATTCGTGGAAAAGCATTCTCATAATAACAGTACACTCATCCACGTTGGTTTCACCCTTCACAATGTCCTCCGCAAACGCCATACAGGTAGGTGCGCCGCAGGAACCGCAGTCGAGACCGGGCAAGCCGTTTCTTATGGACTGCATCTCGGAAAGCATCTGCCTTGCCACGTTTCTGTCCTCGGAAAGGGCATTGTAGGGATTGTATTCAATGCTCTCTGTCACATAAGCAAAATCGGGAATATCGTCCTGCTCGGGCCGATTGGGGGAAACGGGGAGATACCTCTTCAGGTGCTGAAGCCTTGCCTGAGCTATGTAGGGATTGGCAACCGTCATGGCGCCGCCCACACATCCGCCGCTGCACGCATTCAGCTCCACATAGTCAAGATTGGTAAATCCCTCGTTGTCGATCTGCTCAAGCACCCTGATGCACTCCTCAATACCGTCGGTGGCAAGATAGCGGTCGTTGAAAACCGCAGATGCTTCGCCGCCGGTGGATGCCCAGCCGATTCCGATCATCCCGGCTTCCGTAAATTCTGCCGGATCCTCTTCAAGCTGCTTCATCTTGTCTATGAGAATGAAGTAAACATCGCGGACAGAGATCACCTCGTCGATATTGTTGCTCTCCCCGGCAAAGCCGTTCTTGACATAACTGACTTTGGCAGGGCAAGGAGAAATGAAGATTACGCCGATATCCTCGGATTGGAGCTCGGGATGCTCCTTCAATGCCTTTTCACGGGCAAGCCTTGCGGCAATTTCCACAGGGGGCAGCAAGGGGATCACATTCTCACACAAAAACGGGTAATTCATGCTGATGATCCTTGTAATGGCAGGGCAGGCTGAGCTTATCACGGGCTTTGGTATATCGGGCCGCTTCAGATACATCCTTGTGTATGCCGACACAAGCTCTGCAGCCTTTGCAACCTCAAACACATCGTCAAATCCCATATCATAAAGTCCTTTTATGACATAGCCGATGTTCTCAAGATTGTCAAACTGACCGTAAAGGGCCGGTGCCGGAAGAGCGATTTTGTATTTGTACTTTTCTAACGCTTCCAGTTTATCATGCGTTGCTTTTTTTGCCTTGTAGGGACACACCTTGATACACTCGCCGCAGTCGATACAACGTGCGGAGGAGATCACTGCATGACCGTCTCTGATGCGGATCGCCTCTGTGGGGCATCGCTTCAGGCAGGTCGTGCATCCCTTGCATTTTGCAACATCAAGAGAAACCGATTGTTTGTATTTCATCATACGCCTCCGAGTCGGTATGTGATAAAAACCGATGTGGGGGACAGATGAGACTATATTTATTGAAGAGAAACCTTCATTGTGATGGTAGTGCCCACCCCAAGCTCCGTTTCGATCTCCATGGAGTCGGTATACTTCTTCATGTTGGGAAGACCCATACCGGCACCGAAGCCGAGAGATCGGATATTTTCTCGAGCAGTGGAATATCCCTCCTGCATGGCAAGGTTGATGTCGGGAATACCCGGTCCCCTGTCAGCAAGCGTAATCACAATTTCGGAATCATATACCGTTACGTCCGCTTTCCCTCCGTTTGCGTGGATCACCATATTGATCTCACCTTCATACATAGCAATGGAGACCCGTCTGATAATATCCGGCGGTATACCCAGCTGGCGAAGTTTTTTCTTGACAATAACGGAAGCCTCACCCGCTGACGAGAAATTCTCCCCGTCAACATCGAAGTGGAAATTGATAGGTTCAGACATTCTCTTCACCTGTTTTACCGGTCAGACCGGATGCATAGAGCCGACCGCACGCTTCATAGGCGCGCAGAGAGGTTTTCATGACGGCAATACCGCACTCCTCTGCCAGCTCGATCATCTCCTCCGAGGGAGCCTTGCTTCTGACAAACACGATGCACGTCATATCCATCATGCTTGCCGTGCGGATGACCTGCGGATTCACAAGACCTGTGAGAAGCACTCCCTGGTCCTTGACATACGCCAGCACATCACTCATCATATCGCTGCAGCAAGCCGCCTCGACATCATGTTCAAGACGATCCGCACCGCACAAAATCTCTGCTCCGAGAAGGTCTTTGATTTCGGCTATTTTCATTGATGATTTACCAATCCTTTCGTCGGGAAGCCCCGACAGGCATACTCTGCGTTTGTCCGATATTTAACGGCACTCCGCTTCGTCTTTTGAGGCTGATATATCTTTCTTCGGTTAATTACTGATACTTCTTCAGAATGCCTTCCAGCTGAGAGGGCTCCAGACGGCCGTATACATCTTCACCGATGGTAAGCACGGGAGCCAGACCGCAGGCACCGATACATCTTGTTGCATCCAGACTGAATTTCAGATCTTCTGTAATGCCGCCGTTCTGAATTCCGAGCAGGCTCTCAAGCTTTTCCATAAGGAGACCGGAACCCTTAACATAGCAGGCGGTACCGAGACATACAGCTACGGGATGCTCTCCCTTGGGGTTCAGAAGGAACTGCGCATAGAAGGTTACTACGCCGAACACTTCGGAATAGGGAACATCAAGACCTGCGGCGATTATTCTCTGAACTTCTTCGGGAAGATAGCCGTAGATTTCCTGAGCCTCCTGGAGAACAGGCATCAGCGCACCTGCTTCACCCTTGTGCTTTTCGATTACTGCCTCGAGCGCTTCCTTCTGCTCGGCAGTTCCGTTGAATGCAACGGTGGTCATACTCTTTTTCATAAGGTATTTTCCTCCTTGGTTGATATATATTGAATTTAGAGTTTGCAAACAGCATCTGCCACAGGGTCGATATAATCGTTTTCCATCAGTTCGATGATTCCCTTGTCGCAGAGTGCGGAGAGGGCGGGATCCATGGGGAGTCTTCCGAGGAAAGGAATGTTGTACTCAGCGCACACTTCCTCCGCCTTTGACTGACCGAACACATGAATTTCCTTACCGCAGTCGGGACATTTTACATAAGACATATTCTCAACAAGACCGATTACCGGAATGTTCATGAGGGCAGCCATGTTGACAGCCTTCTTCACGATCATGGAAACCAGTTCCTGAGGAGTGGTAACGATAACGATTCCGTCCAGTTTGATGGACTGGAACACGGTGAGGGGAACATCTCCGGTTCCCGGGGGGCAGTCGATGAACATATAGTCAACATCGCCCCAGACCACATCGGTCCAGAACTGCTTTACGGTACCTGCGATAACAGGACCTCTCCAAACTACGGGACGGGTCTCGTCCTCAAGAAGGAGGTTGACGGAGATCATCTTAATGCCTGTTTTGGTTTCCAGAGGCAGGAGACCGTCGCCTGTTGAAAGGATATCTCCCTTTGCTCCGAAAGCCTTGGGAATGGATGGACCGGTAATATCCGCGTCGAGAATTGCAACATCATAGTCACGTCTCCTCATAGCGGTTGCAAGCATGGAGGTCACGATGGACTTACCGACGCCGCCCTTACCTGAGACGACACCGATCACATGCTTGATATGGCTGTCCTTATGGGGTGCGTCATAGGTAGGCGCACTGTTCTCTCTGGATGAACAGTTCTGAGAACAGGTGGAACAGTCATGGGTGCATTCGTTGTTTTCTGCCATGATATTTCGCTTGAGCCTTTCTGTTTTATTTGAAAGCCTGCGAGGGTCGGTTGATATTGTTTGAATCAACATTCGAGACAGGCTTTATATTCCATACTATTATATAACATTTTTCGTAAAAATACAAGTGTTAATATCAGATTCCTTTTACAGATTGTGTTATTTTTTGTTTATTTATAAGAATCATGCCGCAAAAAACAAAGTTTCTTGTTGTTCTGCCGAAAAAAGAAGATGCAAACAGAATCACAACCGCCTCCGAACGGGATTTTTTTCTTGAAACGTAAATTTTTCGTGAACTATCAGAAGGACAATTCGTGATATGGCTGTTACTTCAAAAAAACGTTTTCCGTGTTTTTGGTAATTTGGTAATATAGGTGCGAATTTTCCTCTGTGCTCAAAATCTCCTCATTCCCTCATCAGGGACAGAAAAGGACGAATCCGCCCTCACCGAAAACCGATCAGGGCTTTTTTCGTCCGCTGTTTTTTGACACACAAAAAACTTTTGCCATTTATGCGCCCCTTCTGTTATTACCGCACTCGCCGCTGAAGCTCCTCATAGAACGCAAGGGTTTGGGTATCGGAAACCGCCGCCCCCGTATTGTAATACTTCACGGTTCCCCTATCTAAAGATGACTCCCTCTCATACCCCGTCACATGACACAGGCGGCGAACCGTCCCCTCTGTTCCGTCAATCATCTCCGCATAAGGGAACACAAGGCGAAAACTGTCCTTGAAGTAAGGAAAATGGGTGCACCCCAGCACACAGGCGGAATAATCCTCCCTTGCCGCGCGGCTCCGTATGTATGCCGAAACGATCTCGGAATCAAAAATCCCATTCTCCGCAAAAACAACAAGCTCGGGCAGTGCACAAAGATCCACCTCCGCCCCCTCCGCATTCCGCCGCAGCAGCTCGTGAAGCTTTTCGCCGCCGATGGTGGCAGGGGTAGCGCATACCAAAATCCGTTCGTGAGGATGATGGGACACCGCGGGCTTTACCGCAGGCTCCATTCCCACAACAGGACAATCAAACACAGCGCGAAGCGTATCCACCGCCATGCTGGTTGCCGTATTGCACGCTACAAGAATCGCCTCGGCACCTTTTTTTATCAAAAATTTCGCCGCTTCCACGGAATAGTTCACGATCTCCTCACGGCTTTTTGTACCGTAGGGAACGTGCTCCGTATCAGCGTAGTAAATAAAATCAACATCGGGCATCATCTCACGCGCTTTTGCCAGCACACTGAGACCGCCGATGCCGGAATCGAAAATTCCGATGGTTTTTACCCTCATTCGTCAGATTTCCTTTTCATTGTTATCTTCATTTATTATAGCGGAATATAAACGGAATTTCAAGTGCATAATGAATCTTGAAGCAAATCATTTAACAAATCCCATGATTCTTTGCAGTCCGAAGCCTTTTCCTTCATTTTTTAACCAAAGGAAATAAAATAAATATGCTGAAAAGATTTCTCATAATCACCTCCGCCTGTGCTGTTTACGCATTGGGCTATGCCTGCTTTTTAAGCCCGAATCAGCTTGCTCCCGGGGGAATCTCGGGACTCTCCGTCATTCTCGCGGAATTCATTCCCGTTGACAACGGCATCATTATTCTTTGTTTGAATCTACCTCTTCTCGCCGCAGGAGCCTTTGTGTTCGGAAAACGTTTTTTCCTCTCCACCGTCTACGCAACCGTGATCTCCTCCCTCTTTATCTCCGCCGCTTCTTTTCTCCCTCCTGTTTTTCGCCCCCTCACAAACGATCTGCTCACAGCGGGTCTTGCAGGCGGTGTCATGATCGCTGTCGGGATGAGTCTTATCTTCCGACAGGGAGCCACAACGGGAGGCACGGATATCATTGTCCGTCTGCTCATGCGAAAAATGCCTCATATTAAAATGGGGGCTCTTTTTCTCACCGTGGACTCCTGCGTAGTTGCCTTGTCCGCCGTTGTGTTCGGAAACATTGACCTTGCATTGTATGCCGCAGTATCTCTTTTTGCGAGCACTCGGGTGTTTGACTCCATCCTTTACGGAACAAACTCGGCACGGCTTCTGCTTATTATCACAAAGAAACCCGAGGAGGTCATCGAAAAGGCAACACGGACCCTTCTCATGGGCATTACGGTCATTGAAGCGAGAGGAGGATATACGGGTTCGGCTCTCACAATGCTTGTCTGTGCGGTAAAAAAACCTGCTTTTCCTGCCATGAAGCGGTTATTAGCGGAGGTTGACCCTGAGGCATTCACCATCGTCTCCTCAGCAGATGAAATCTACGGTGAGGGCTTTCTTTCACGGGGAAATATGTGATATGTGGGGAATTTTTCCCCGTCAAGGTTGCAATCCGAGCGAAAATATGGTATAGTAAGGGGAATCAATCTCAATCAAAAGGACGGTATGGGGATGAGGGAACAAAAAGTCACCTATATCAAACGAATTGTTTTTCTGTCTGTTATAGTCCTTGCGGCTGTACTGCTTATCATTGTCAACCACGAACTCAAACATGGGGCAAACTATGCCATCGGTCATACTCCGGCATCAGAACTTCCGTCCCATCCGGGGAGCGATGAAACCATAACGGGAATCGAAGAACCCGACGGGCTCAACCAGGTCATTCGACTGACCTTCGGAGGGAACTGCACCCCTGCCGCCATTCTGGGCGCTGACTCCTTCGGTACGTTCAACAATACGGCGGCTGAGGAAGGAAGAGAGCTGTTTTTCTCAAAACTCAACAGAGTATTCCGAGAGGACGATTGTACTTTTCTCGGATGTGCTGCCGTGCTCTCCGACAGAGAACTTTCATTT
>SVSU01000042.1 GCA_015064135.1 Oscillospiraceae bacterium | reverse complement strand
TTTTCGCCATCACCGAGCTTGATAACCTACAGCTTCAATTCAACCCACCCCTCTGGCATACCACCATCGACCACGTAACCGTATACGCAGATGAACGCCTGGTGTTCCATTTCAAAAACGGCAGCGAGGTTGAGGTTCAAATCTGACTTTAGTATGTTATAATTTCATAACTACAACTTAGGAGGATGAATATGAAGAAAAGTCAGGATACTTATATGGAGCCGGAAGTGTACCACTACAACAATTGTACTGTTAGGGTGTTCCGTCCGATTCTAACCGAAGAGGAACGCGCAAGACGGATGGAAGCAATCAAGAAGGCTGCGGTAGACCTTGTTATAGCGACAGAAAGAGCAAAGCAAAAAAAGAGTCGGTCGTTTAACGATTAGCGGTTGTTTAACTATAGGTCTGCAGGAATGTTGGGTTAAGTCCCGGGGCAGGGCTATAAAAACAATGAAAAAAGCGTTGCAGGATGGGTGGAATACTCCCAAAATGCAACGCTTGTTTTTATAAGTGCTTATTCTGCCTATGTTTTTTGCGGTAAAAGAACGATACCGCTGTCGACACGATTGTATCAACAGCGGTATCTGTTTTGGTTGCGGGGGCCGGATTTGAACCTGACGACCTCCGGGTTATGAGTTTTCGATATTGCGTTTTATATTGTTTTACAATGTGGTGCAGATTGGCTTAAAATGACGGTTTGTGTTATGTATCGTTTATTATCGTTTTGTGTTTTACACCATCGTTCTATAACGTAGTTGAATTTTTGTTGAATTATTCTTTAGGAAATATTGGGTTTTGGTGCAACCGAAAAAGTGACATCAAGCCTTTTTTGAGAGCAGGGCATCGCTGAGGATTTCTGCGTTTTTCTCATCTGCTTTTGCGATCACATGAGCGTAAATATTCGCCGTTGTGCTGACTTGTGCATGACCGAGACGTTTGGCGATACTAACACTATCCGCACCGTTGAAGTACAGGATGCTTGCCATTGTGTGACGGAAGGCATGGGGATTGATGTGCGGGAGGTTGTGCCGTTTGGAGAACTTTTTCATCCAATCTGTAACGCTGTCGGGGTGCATCGGGGAACCGTTATCTTGTGAGAACACAAATCCCTGTGATTCATAATATATCCCGAGACGCAGTTTCTCGCTTCCTTGCCATGCTTTATATTGTCGAAGGAGCTGCATTGTTTCCTGCGGCATACTGATATATCTGTCTGAAGACTTTGTTTTGGGGGTAGTGACATATATTCCGATGTCGGGAGAGTATTGAACGTTTCGGCAGATGTGCAGAGTGTTCTTTTCGAAATTACAGTCTTCCCATTTGATGCCGATGATTTCTCCCCTTCTTGCACCTGTGAGCAGGAACAGGTGTACCAGTGTTCGCCATTTGAGTGGTTCCTCCTCTAAGGCATCACGGATGCGCTCGATGTCTTCCGGCTGAAAGTAGTTTACTTCTTTTCTATCTGCTTTTGGGGGAACGACACGGTCGGCGGGGTTGGTTGTGATCAAGCCTTCCATGACGGCCTGCCTCAGAACAACGTGGATCAACCGATGGTGTTCGAGGATTGTTTTGGGGGATAGTTTTCCGCCTGTTTTTTTGTTTTGTCCGTCTTTGCTGAGGGAGCTGTATAAACTGTTTAGCATATCGGGACGGAGGTCTTTCAGTTTTACGTGGCCAATGTGAGCATAGATTCTTTCGCTGATTTCCCGATAACGTACTATGGTGCCGTGTTTTATCCCGCGATCTTCTTTCAAAGAAATGCAGTAGTCGCAATACTCTTCAAAGGTTTGGCGAGTATCTGATGCGGTCCCTTCACGGCAGGCTTTTTCGAAGGTTGCGGCGAAGGCCTCGGCTTTCTTCCTGGCACTCTTTTCCGACCATGTGGGCTCGACATCGAATGTGGTGGTGTAAGGCTTCAGCTGATGTCCGTTGCGATCCCGTCCGCGGTGTACACGGATGGAGTAGGAGATCAGCTTGCCTGTTTTGTCTCGGCGTTCTTGAAGGTATGCCATGGGGTTACCTCCTTTGTGGGATTGATTATGTTTTTATAGCGTTTGAACGAAAGTATTTTTTGCAAAAAGGGTGATAATGGATATAAATCCCTTTTTTTGAATAAAAAAATAGGTTATATGCGAAAAAAGGCGAAACGTGCGTAAATTCTTGGATTATTGTCTGTCGTTGATAAAAGATTCAGACCACCGATAAAACGGTGGTTTTTCTTTATTCATCGAAAGCTCCGTTGTGCAGGGATTCAAGCAGGGCGAGGCGGTCTTTGATGTCCTTCATCTCCCGGACGATGGTGTTGTACTTGCGGACGATGGTGCGGAATTGCGTTTCGGTGAGGGTGCCATTGTGATACCATTGCTTGACACGTTCTACGGGGATTTTGGCCAGCTCTTCCTTGAGAGACAGGTATCTCTGCTGTTCCTCGCTTAACTGCCTTGAGAGGGCTTCCTTGTCGTCTTCGTGGGGCGTTGTAGAAGAAGGGAGTGTTTCTTCCCATGCGTGTTCTGTGTGTGCTGCTTCGGGGGTTTCGGTGGAGGGGTCGTTGACGGATGCGCCCTGTGTGCTTGTTTCTTTTGACGGTTTTTCAATAAGTGAATCGAGTTGATCCTGTATCGCATATATGTGGGCGGGGTCTAATGTGTTGGTTGAGTTTTCCGGGACAGCTTCTTCTGTGGTGTTTTCTTGGTTTGGTTTACGTCTGACAATAATCGACCAAGCGACTAATGCTGCAGGAAACGCTATCCCATAAATGATGCAACCTATTTGATCTCCTGAATCAATTCCGGCTAACATTAAACATATGAACCACATAATAAAGGCAAAAGAAAGAGCCAACGGAATGAAAATAAAGTCTTCCACAATTTCATTTACTTTTTGTTTGTTTTTCTTTCCGTAAATAAGCATCAATATCAGAAAGCCTGACATTTTTAGTAATCCTGCAAACATAATGAATCCTTTTTAATCAAAATATTCCTCCGCATCTATCGGTGTTTCATCGAAATTTCCGTAGGTTACGGGGGTTAAGGTGTATTCCCAAGAGTAGTTATAAAAATCCTGTGGTTCATCGTCTTTGGAATATGCTACGGTATCACCAAAGTAATGCTCTGTTCCGTACCATGTGGGACCCGAGGCGAAATAAACATAAAGGTTTTTGGCTGGCACTCCAACCGTAGCGGTGCTGTTGGCTCTGACGTAAAACTCCACTTCCGTGTTTCCATATTCGTCTTTGACTCTGACCGTGCAGGGGTGGTTGGATGCGGTGACGGTAAGTTCGGAGCCGTAGTAATCTTCCCAGCCTTCCAAAATCTCTCCGTTTTTTGGCTGTGTGACGGGTTGGAGGCTTGGCTCTGTTTCGGTGAATTTGTTGGCGTAGTCAGTTACGGTGGATTTGTTGGTGTTGGATGAAGATAATGCAGAGGTAATTGCAAAGACGCAAAGGACGCAACAGGTTATGATGACAACAATGCTTATGTTGACAGAGTTGTCTTTTTTCTGTTCTGCATATGTAGTCGTTGGTCTTGCATAGCTTGTCTGATAGGTTGTCCTTTGATTATATGATGCTCTTTGTTTTTCTCTTTCTTCACGGAGTAGTCCATCGTATTGCTTTCGCTGTATGGGATCGGAAAGAATTTCGTATGCAGCGTTGATGGTTTTCATGATTTTTTCTGCTTCTTCCGGGTCATCACGGTGAAGGTCTGGGTGGAACTTCTTTGCGAGTGCCACATAGGAGGCTCTGATCTCCTCTTGTGATGCTGTTTCGCTGACTTGAAACAGCTCGTACAATGTCATAATATTACCAGCTTTCTAAAAGTCTTTCGGCTAATTTGTTCAAAGATGTATTCCTTGATTTCATAAAGAGAAAACCGAATATCTGCTGTATCAAAAAGAAGACGGCGATATGTACCGGGATCATCCACCATGTTTTCAACAAGAAAACATAGCACACAAAAAATGCAATGTCTAATATGAAATAAACCTGTACCCTGTTGTACAAGAAAGCCATAAACATATTGCCTATCGGGTTGTTCGTTATAAACGATGGAATGCATGAAAAAACTTTTCCGATGAAAAAACCAATCGTTATAGCGAGGACAATTTGCCACCAGTTTGTCGCTCCTGTCAAGATTGCGATCAAAACCCCGATATGTGCGGTTGCGTGAGAATAAAACTCTGATGTCGCTACAAAGTTCTCGAATGATTCAAGCAAAATCATGTCTTGGCATTTTTCCATCCATGCCGGGGAGTGGTTCAACGGGGAAGGGGAGCGTGTGAATAACTGAAAGTACAATGATTCATCCAAAGAATACCTTACTCCCCGTAAGCCTCCGACTCTTGTTTCATAAAGCCTCTTGTCGCTCATGATTTTATATTTCCCTTCTGTGCGTGGATTATTGTGTTGTCTTTTTACCCCCTTCGGGGGGATTTTTTGTTTTACGGTTTTTTCATAATCAATTTAACGGCACCGAGGATCTTCACACGGTTTACGTCGGGTCCGTTGAAGCGCATGGTCTTATACATGGGGTTGATACTATGCAGCTCCAGCCATGTCTCGCCGTACACCACACGTTTGACAAGTCCGTCCTCGCCGTCAAGCAGTACGACCGCCAGGGTATCGCTGTCCACGCTGTCCTGCTTATGCACCTGTATGATGTCGCCGTCCTCGATCTTCGGGTACATGCTGTCTCCGCGAACCTTGATACAGATGGTTTCCGCTGCCTCTGTCGCAGAGGTGAAATACAGGGGGATATAGTCGATTACTTCATCTATTGCAAGTGTGCCGAAGCCTGCGGACACGGTTTCAAAAAGAGGGATCATGTGTACGTTTTGGTTCTCTATCGGTATTAGGGTAGGAGTGGGTTCCTCAGGCTTGCTGTTCCCGTTCAGCAGATAATCAACCGATACACCGAAGTAGTCTGCAAATTTCATTAGTGTTGCTCTTCTCGGTACGGAATCGTCTTCCCATTTTGAAAAAGCAGCATTAGAAAGACCGATTATTCTGCAAACAGTTGTTGGCGAAACGCCCCTTGCGTTACATAATTTTATGAAATTTTCTTTAAACATTTTTTCTCCATCATTATCCAGAACATTGCACAAAATCAGCAAACTTAGGTTGTGCAACTTTAACTAAGTTTTGAAAGTTAGAATTATTCTATTGACAGACTAACTTTGCTGAGTTATAATATAACCAAGTTAAGCGCGGAGGGATAAAAAATCACGAAATAAATCGTGCTATGATTCATTATAACATAGTTAATTGAGTTTGTCAAGAAAGGAGAGTATATGGTTAATACATCAAAAATCAAGGAACTCATGGCGAAAAAGAACCTTACTCAGCAGACGCTTGCCGATGCGGTGGGCGTAACGGAGGCGGCGATATCCTATATTCTGCGTGGTCTGCGGGATCCGTCCTACCGGATCATGATTAACATTTCCAAAGTGCTGGAGTGTACGATCGACGAGCTGACGATCAAGTGAGGAGAGAGACGGATGGATAAAGAACAGGAATACGCAAGAGAGATCAACGCCTTGCGGAATTTGATTGACGAATTACGGGTATGTCGGCGGAAAGAGTTGGAGTTCTCCGAGCAAATCATGTATGAAACGGTTAAGGTGAACGGCTACTTTTGGTCACTCGTTCAGATGGTGACCTCTGCGGATGACCTTGAAACGTTGGCGAAGTCGACGGAACGTCTTGTGCAGGAGTATAGTGATGAGATAGGCTTTCGCTATGATCCGCTTTGGAGGGAACGAGCCAACCGAGGGAACCCAAAGTCACCCGATCCCGAAGATGCTTCGGTGAAGTGGGGAGACAAACCAAAGGAGGTGAAGGAATGAAGAACAAAATCAAGGAGTGTAGAGAGAAAAAAGGAATTCGTCAAACAGAATTCGCAAATCGTCTCGGTGTCTCTCAGTCAGCAGTAGCTATGTGGGAAACAGGGCATAACCTTCCCAGGGCAGAGCTTCTGCCGAAGATGGCGGAGGTGCTGCATTGCACGGTAGATGAGTTGCTTGGGAGAGAAAACGGTAAACAGCCGCAGAAAGGATGATTGAAATGAGGAACAGAATCAAGGTGATTCGCGCCGAGCTTGATTTGACCCAACAGGAGTTGGCAGACAAGATCGGGATATGTCGTGCAACGCTGAACCGAATTGAAAGCGGCAAGGTCACGCCGAACGGCGATACGATTGCGAGATTTGTTCGCGCTCTTGAGCGTCCTGCAAGCGATATTTTTTTTGACCTCAATGTTGTTTGCTAACAATATGTGGGCTATGGGGGTAAAAAAACGCTCGACTATGCAGTCGAGCAGGAATGGAGAGATAATGCCAAGTTTGAAGACGCGGCTTGCGTTCCTGTTTACGGGACGGTTGCCCGAAAGAGATAAGAAGATAGACGATCTGAAGAACAGAGCCGACGCCTATTACAATCACGTTTCTGAAGTGGATCGAGACATTGTGACAGTAAACGGCTTTTTCTGGAAACTGTACGAAGCGGTGATCACGGCGCAGGACCTCAATGTTCTTGTTAATGTGACACAGCAGCTTTCCGTTCAGTACGAAAAAACGGTCGGGTTTCGGTATGAGCCGAGCTGGATGTACAACGAGACAGCAGAGTATGGAGGGAAGCCCGATGA
This sequence comes from Oscillospiraceae bacterium, assembly GCA_015064135.1. Taxonomy (GTDB): domain Bacteria; phylum Bacillota; class Clostridia; order Oscillospirales; family CAG-272; genus UMGS1696. Next base: position 10,984 of record SVSU01000042.1, on the reverse strand, counting down.
GTTACGCCAAAAACACAACGGCAACAGAACAGAGGCTGATGCAGAGTGAAATGATGCTTATGACAAAAGCAGCTTTGTTATAAAACCTTACGCTGTCGTTGGTTCTGATCTCATTGGCGAGAGCGATTCCGTGAAGGGTGAGTTGAGTAGCGCGTTTTCCTTGGATAGAAATTTTGATTCCAAGGTTTTGGTTTTCCATGTGGAGGAGCCTTAAAGATGTGTTTGGGAATTTTGCCTTTAATACCTCATCTGTTTCACAGTGGGTGGACTTATCGGCGAGGTACATAAAGGCTTTCAATGTGTCGGATTCAACGGACGGCTTATTGATTGGTTTCTCGGGCATAGGTTGGATGTTGTGTTTAATTCTATCCATTGATTTGGGCTCCCAAAACACTTGTGTGTTGATTTATAACCATGCTGTTAAGCACGGAGAGGCAAAAACCACGAAATAAATCGTGCTATGACTCATTATAACATAATTATACCTCGATTTTTATTGCTATATCATTATTTTACCACATTTTTCTATAAAATACAAGTCTTATCAGAAAGGGAGATTGAAATGAGAGAATGGCTGAAGGAGATCCGAAAGAAGCTCGGACTGTCCCAGCATGAGGCGGCAAAGGCGGCGGGGATTTCACAGAGTTATTACGCTGCAGTTGAGATTGGAACACGAAATGTTCCCGTGTCTACCGCGAAGAAGATTGCCGCTGCGCTCGGGTTTGCGTGGACGGAGTTTTACAAGGACGACGAAAAAACATCAGCGTAACAATGAATGCACAGATGGCAGAGAAAACAAAAACGCCCGACCGAAGTCGAGCAGAAAGGGGGTGAGGGGAGATGGAGTTGATGCGAAAGTGCCATGACTGTGAAACGTGTGCCTTGGAGCAGTATGCCGAATGCAAGTCCGAGCTTGAAGAATGCAAGAAGGCTCTTGGAGAAGCTGAAAAGACGAACTGGGATCTTCATGAACTCGTTCGTGATGGTGCGGAGCGTGAGGCACGGTATTGCGAAATACTCCGCAAGCTCGGGTATGAGCCGTTAACGGGAACTTTGAACAGGCTGAGGCTTATCGGAAATTTGTTCTTTCCGAAGCTGTGAGGAAGGTTAATCATTTGGCAAAGCACGGTGCAGACGGGATAACAGATGTTCGTGGATGGATACCCATCGAGGTGGAGGCTTCTAGGAGGCTTACGGTTTCGGGAGAGAGACCGTTCAGGTTATGGTCGGATCGTCAAAAAGGCTTGCAAGTGTTGAATCTGACTTTTTAATGGTTTCAATACCTCCGCAGAAATCGTTTTCGTTAAGGTTTAATGTGCGCTTCATTACGTCGCACTCTTCTCTCAGCTCCATTGAATGAGCAGAGTCATTCTGTTATCGCAAGGCTTTTTATCCTTGCTTCTATACGTTACCGTATAGTTCAGCATATGTCTTTATCCCGTCTGCACTGTGCTTTGACGTGTTATCCATTATATCACAACAAACGCCAAAAATCAACACAACTTTTGCGTGGAGGAATTATGAGCGAATACGAAAAAATCATCTACGCCATCCGAAAGGCGATGAAGGCAAAGAAGGTCAAATGTGCCGACATCGGGGCTTTGCTTGGACTGGGACGAGAGATGGTAAACCAAAAACTGAACGGACACCGTAAGTTTTACTTTTGGGAGATCATTGAGATCTGCGAATATCTCGGGTTGGAGCTTACGATTTCGGAGAAAACACCGACGTAACAATTCGGGGAAAGGAGAATGAAAATGAATGCACAACAGTTTTTTACGGCGGACAAGCATCCGATCACGATTGTTGATGAAATGCCGGCCGGGGAACAGGACAGTCAGCGGCCCAGGTTTATGTCCATCAGAGAGACGTCGAGGACGGGGCTGCTGCCTGAAGCTTTGCTTCGGCGTATGGTGAAGCAGGGGAAGGTCCCCGGGGTCTATTCGGGGAAAAGATTCCTTGTAAACTATGACAGACTGTGCGATTGTCTGAACGACATGAGCTTTGAGGTGATGAATGAGGAATGAAATCATGGAAAGGCAGCTTCGCGAGCAGATGAAGATCTGCGACCGGCCGAGCCTCAGTGACGAGGCGGCGCTTGCCAGACTCAGGCATTACAAGAGGAGGCTTATCAGGCTGCGTGTGAGTGGCAGCTCGGGGGATTCGGACTATTTCAGAAACTGCTGCGTCATGCACGAGGTATACAGGAGAATAGCGGAAAGGAGAGGACTTATATGAAGAAAATCATATCGGACATAGCAGCGGCGGCGGTTATCGGAACTCTTGCCTGGGTGAGCTGGTGGGCGGCTGCCGTGATCGAGACGGGTGTACCCATGCCGCGGTATGTGTTTGCCGTAATGGTAGGGATTTATGTATGCCTGGTTCTCGGAGTTGTCACGGCGGTGGTATACGGGCTTGTCTGGATCAGGAGAAAGCGCTCAAGGTCGGCACGGTGTCTGGGAACGATCTATCCCGACGGGCGCGGAGGTTATTACATAAAAAAATGAGGAATGCAGCTTTGGCGAGCTGCATTCCGGGGGCATTATGCTATAACATTGTTAGGGATAGCAATATTATAGCATACTCCCGACGATTTGTCAAACGAAATTTCGGGCAAAGTCCGAATTTTACATTTCATAAAAGGAGTAAATATATGAGCAAATATGTCATTCAGATCACGGCGAAGAACGAGATTCGCTGTCTGGCGGTGCCGGATGAGACGAAGAGCGAGAGTGGGAAACTTTGGATTTTACAGGGGCTGGTCGGGGGAAATGTTGAGCCGATATCTCCTGCTTTATCGAGAGAGCAAACGTCCGTGTATCTTCCTCATCCGGAGTTTGGGACGGTAATGCTGGTGGATGAGGAGGGCTGGATAAAGGACTCTCCCGTAAACCGATTGGCGGCCGGGCTTTGCGGGCAGGAGTTCATCTTCGGCAATGCGGTGCTTGTGAAGCTTGAAACGTATTCCGATGGTGAGCAGGGCTTTGGATTCTTCACAGCGGTGGAGGTGATCGAGGTGCTTGCGATACTTTATGAGGCATTCGAGAACACAGGAGTTTGCCCTCCCGGCAAATCCGATGAACCTATCGTTTGGGAGGTGAAAGCATGAAGAAGATCGTACTGCTTTCGATGAATATTGAAAATTTCAAGGGGCTTTCTCGCCTGCAGCTCGTTTTCGGCGGCAAGGATTGTGCCATTTACGGCGACAATGCCGCAGGGAAGAGTTCCGTTTGTGATGCCTGGCACTGGCTGTTGTTCGGGAAGAATCAGGAGGGGGCTGCGGCATTTGACATCAAGCCCCTCGGGTCAGACGGACAGGTGAAGGATCATGCGGCGGTCACGTCGGTGGAAGCGGTTATCGCCGTGGACGATGTGCCTTGCACGCTGCGCCGTACATACTACGAGAAATGGTCCCAGAAGCGCGGTTCTGCCGAGCAGTCCTTTGATGGGAACACATCAGACTTCTATGTGGACGGTGTTCCCATGAAGAAGGGGGAATACGAGGCGGCGATTCGTGACCTTGTGGGAAGTGAAGATGTATTTGCCATGGTAACGAGTCTGTATGCCTTCAATGAGGGATTGAATATGCAGTCCCGGCGGAGGGTGCTTTATGAGATGTGCGGCGTTCGCGGCGATGCGGAGCTTATGGCGGAGTCGGAGAGGTTTCTGCCTCTCCTTGAAGCCATCGGGAAGCACAGCATTGAGGATTATCTGAAGAAGCTGAAGTCTGAGCGCACGGAGCTGAACCGCGAAAAATTGAAAGTTCCCGCGCGAATTGATGAATGCAGAAAGATGAAAGATTCCGTGAAAGGAATTGATTTTGACGGGCTCAGTCGGTCGCTTGCTTCTCTTGATGAGGAACGGGAGCAGATCTCGGGAGAGCTTGTACGGCTCAACAATGATTCCGCGCTTGTGGCAAAGGAAAAGGAGCTTGAGGTTACGGAAAGCAAGCGCGAGGCTCTTGAGATGAGGAACAGAATGCACAGGAAGAACCAGGAGCCGAAGCGTGACACTGCTGCTCTTGATGCATGGAGAATGGGTGCTGCCGCTGCGGAACGTGCGTATGAGGCGATTCTGAAGCGGAAGAAGGAAGCGGAAAGAGAAATCGGGATGCATACCGCCAATGTGGCAGCATTGAGGCAGCGCTGGACGGAGGTTCGGGCGGAGGTATCAAGCGAAGAGGAAAAATGTCCCACCTGCGGCAGGCCTTTTGACTCCTCGGCACTCTCGCGAGCCAGAGAGGCATTTGAAGCGGAAAAGGCTGCCGTCCTGGCGCGAATATCCGACGAAGCGGCAGAGGTCAAGGAAAGGCTCAAGGGCGCAGAAAAGGCACTTGGGGCGCTTCAGGCTGAGCTGACTGCCGCGGAGAAGGCATTGACGGATATAAGGGCCGCAAAGCCGGCGGAAACCGTACAGGAGGTGATTATTGTTGATCTTCCCGAGTATGAAGCGGAAAAGGCTATGCTCTGGGACGAGGCAGACAGGCTCCGTGATGAGATCGAGGACATCCGAAGCGGAAGCATGAGAGCGCGGACTTTGCTTGAGGAGCGTTTGACGGAGGTGCGTCGCGAGGGAGAGCAGCTTCAGAGGGAGCTTGCCAAAAAAGGGATTTGCGACGAATCGGAAAAACGGATCGAGGAGCTCACTGCATATGACAGGGAACTGGCTCTGCGGCTGGGCGAAAATGACAGGCTTACCTTCCTTTGTGAAGAATTCACCCGACACAAGGTGTCTCTGATCGAGGAAGGGGTGAACGGGCATTTCCGTCTGGCACGATTCAAGCTCTTTGATGTACAGGTGAACGGAGGGCTCGTTGACTGCTGTGAGGCGACGGCGGACGGTGTACCGTATGGTTCGGTGAATCACGGGATGAAGGTGAACCTGGGGATTGATATTATAGAAACGCTTTCGGAGTATTATGGCATTCGGGCGCCGCTGTTTATCGACAACGGGGAATCGGTGACGAAGTTAACGCCGTGTTCGTCCCAGGTGATCCGATTATGCGTTTCTGAAAAGGATAAGGAGTTAAGGATTGAGAAAGAAGATAACAAAGGAAGAAGGGAAACGAAAAATGAGTCTTTTACTGCAGCGTAAGAAGGAGACAAGCATTCCTCCTCTTGAAGGGGGAACATACATGGCGGTTTGCGTCGGTGTGATCGACATCGGGACACAGTATTACGAAAGATTCAAGAAATCATCCCCGAAGGTGATTCTTATATTTGAGATCCCTTCCGAGCGAATTGAAGTGGATGGAGAGTCAAAACCGCGGTGGATCAGCGGCACCTATACCCAGTCCATGAACAGCAAAAGCAAGCTGACAGAGCTGCTGACGGTATGGCGAGGGAAGGTATTCAACGATGTGGAGCTGGAGATCGGCTTTGACCTGACTCAGCAGCTCGGTCAGCCTGCCATGGTTCAGGTGACACAATCGGAGAAGGACGGTGTGGTATACAGCAATCTGAGTGGTGTCAGCGGTATTCCGAAGGGGATGCCGGCGCCCACAGCGGAAGGGGAGCTGCTGCTTTATGATATCGGGGCTCCCGACGAGGAGGTTTTCGGCAAGCTTCCCGAGTGGATCCGGAAGAAGATCGAGGCATCGGAGGAATGGCAGGCGGCGCACATTGGCACGGAGGAGCTTGACATTGACATGGAAACGGGCGAAGTCAGCGATATGGAGGTGCCGTTTTGATTGAATTCAGAAGTCTGGCATCCTCCTCATCGGGGAATGTGTACATAGTTACATTTTTTTTGGAAGGCGGGCAACGAGTCAGGCTCCTGCTGGAATGCGGGATTCCCTTCAAAAGAATACAGCAGGCACTTGATTTTTCCATCGGCGACATAGATTTTTGCCTCCTGACCCACGAGCACATGGACCATTCTCTTGCGGTGATGGATGTGCTGGCGTATGATATACCGCTTTACATGAGTGAGGGGACGGCTATCATGCTGAATCTCGCGGAGGATGTGAATATTCTGCCGGCGAAAAAGACAGCAGAAATTTACGGTAGAGACAAGAACTCTTCTGTAAAAGTCCTGCCGTTCCCGGTGAGACATGATGCGGCGGAGCCTTTCGGTTATCTGATCGCATCGGGAGAGGACAAGCTGCTCTTTGCCACAGACACGGCAGGGCTTCAATACCGTTTCCCGGGAGTGACGGAGATCGCCGTCGAGTGCAACCATGACAAGGGGCTGCTTGCTCCTGACACGCTTGAACCGTGGCAGTACAGGGCAATGCGGCACCATATGGATATTGACACGGTAATAAACTATCTCGGACAAATGGATCTCACAAAGTGTCGGAGGATCCATCTCCTGCACTTATCATCAAGACATTCGGACGAGGCGGCTTTTGTGGGACGGATCTACAAGGAATTCGGCATTCCCGTGACTGCCTGCGCTGCAGGATGACCTTTTTTCGAAATAAAATATATTACAATATCATGTGAGGTAAAAAATGGGCAGACCGCTTAGTGACGGACTGCCGTATATCGGATTACCCACCAACTGGTTCAGGCTTCCCGAGAACAGGATACTTCGCGCGAAGCTTGGCGACAAAGCATTACTCATCTGGACGGATCTGTATCTGTCGTGCTTCGAGATAAACGGCTATTACAAAGCGGTCACGGAGGACGATGTGGCTGTCCTTGCCGATGAGCACAAATGCTCCGAAAATTTCATAGGGCAGGTAATGCACTTCTTAGCGCAGCGGTCACTGGTGGATGCCACACTTCTGCACTCGGACAAGGTGGTGACCTCCCGGGACATTCAACTCACTTTTCAGGAGGCTGTGAAATCACGGGGAAAGACGAGGGAGATTGAAGTTCGTGAAGGGTATTGGCTTCTTTCAAAAAAAGAGACCCGACCCTTCATCAAACTATGCTCTGAAAAAGATTTTTTCGGAAAAAACGGTGGTTATTGCGGAAAAAACGGCAGTTATTGCGGAAAAAACGAGGGTTTTTTCTCCCGAAAAGAAAAGAAAGGAAAAGAAAGAAAAAGAAAAGAAAATACAAGACTGACTGCGGCGAAATATCCGACAGGGGCGGAATTTCAGGAGCTTTCCCAAAAGGGCAAACGTCTGGCGAAATATCCCGTGGGGTTGAAACCGGGTCGGAGATATAAAAGTCAGTCAATCAGTCAGCGAGGGGAAGCTATAAGGAGGCTTTATGAGGAAATATGCGGCGGAGTGCTTTCTCCTCAACCGAAGGTGACGGACAAGCAGCTTGATTTGATCCGCATGGGAACACTGGGCGGATATAGGATGGCGGATTACCGCGCCGTATTTGAGGCGGTGGGGGAGAGCAGCTTTCTCCGCGGCAGCAACGGGAAATGGCGGGCGACTTTTGAGTGGTTTATTACGCCGGAGAAGATGAAGAAGGTTCTGGACGGCAGGTATCGGGATTATGCCCGGCAGAAATATCCGGCGAAATCGGGTGCGAAGGATGCGGAGAGGAACGGTTCTTTTGATACGGACGAGTTCTTTGAGGCGGCCCTTGCGGTGTCATACCGGAATATGGGGTATTCGGAGGATGAATCCAAACGCCTTGCCGCGATGTCGGGTGCGCTTGGGAATTGAGAAAGGAGAATGATATGTTAGGGAAAATCGGATATGGGGAGAAGCTCTCCATCGAAAATGAATTTTTTGCAAAGGCAAGGGACGGATTTGATGAGAAACTGCAGGAGGCATTTCTTCAGATGGCGAACAAAGATATTGACTCCGCGGAGATTACGCTGAAGTTATCCATTGCGCTGTTTGATCGCACGGTGACAGACGAAGATGGGACAAAGCGGCTTGCCAGAGTTCCGGCCGCACACTTTAAAGTGACACGGGCAATGAAGGTGAGCGATTCGGCGGACGGGTTCTGTGAGGCAGGCGGACCGGTGGAGATCCTGCGGCGCGGGGATGAGTTTGCGCTGCGTGAGTTCACGGAACAGGATGATCAGTATTCGATGTTGGAGGAATGAAAATGAAAAAGATAATCACACTTGAAAGATTAAACAAGATGGCGGATGAGGCGAACGAGAGAGGCGGTAGTCTCGACCTCCGCGGACTGACAAGCATCCCTGAGGGATTCAACCCTACCGTAGGCGGTTGGCTCGACCTCACACGAAGTTTCTGGATTGGGAAAGGAGAATGTGATGGAGCTTTTTGTTGATAATTTCGCCGGTGGTGGCGGAGCATCTACGGGGATTGAGATGGCAATAGGGCGAAGCGTGGATATAGCTATAAACCACGACCCTGCTGCTATTGCGATGCATAAGGCAAATCACCCGTGCACCAAACATTATTGTGAGAATGTGTGGCAGGTGGATCCGAAGGAAGCCTGTGGAGGGAACGGCGTGGCGCTTGCGTGGTTTTCGCCTGATTGTCGGCATTTCTCTCGTGCAAAGGGAGGTAAACCTGTTGATAAAAACATACGTGGATTGGCGTGGGTTGCTATCAGATGGGCAATGCTTGTTCGTCCAAGGGTGATCATGCTTGAGAATGTACCTGAAATTCAGACATGGGGACCTCTCGGGGAAGACGGTAAACCTGTCAGGGAGAGAATGGGAGAGACGTTCCAAGGTTTTATCTCAGCGCTGTCGGACGGAATTCCAAGATCCCACTCGACTTACAAAGAAATGTGTGAGGCACTTGATATTGAAGAGGATAAGGAAGAGGCGTCTGTGCTTGAGGCAGGGCTTGGATATCGCGTTGAGTGGAAAAAGCTTAGATCGTGTGACTACGGTGCCCCTACGACCAGAACACGTTTCTACATGATCGCACGGTCTGACGGTCGTGATATTGTGTGGCCTGATAGAACGCATGGACCTCGGAACAGCGATGAGGTAAAAAAGGGGAGACTTCTTCCGTATCGCACAGCGGCTGAATGTATTGACTGGAGCATTCCTGCGAAGAGTATTTTTGAGCGAAACAAGCCTTTGGCTGAAAACACACTCCGCAGAATTGCGAAAGGGATTCAGAAATTCGTTATAGAAAACCCGGAGCCTTTTATTGTCAACTACAAATTTGATAATTCCCCCGAAAACATCAACGAGCCACTTTCGACAGTTACATCTGTGAACAGCCACTATGTTGTAGCCCCGGCGATTGTTCCTGTGGGTTACGGGGAACGTGAGGGACAGCAACCGAGAGCCAACAGCGTTGAAGAGCCACTCGGCACTGTTGTAAGTAGTGGCAAGCATTATGTTGTTGCTCCGACGCTGATCCAGTATCACTCGGAGACAGCAAAGGATGAAGTAAGAGGGCAAGAACTCAATGAGCCGTTGATGACACAGGACACATCGAACAGATACGCGCTGTCAGTTGCTCATATCATGAAGAATTACGCAGGACACTATAAAGGAGCCGGCAGTGATGTTTCAAATCCCCTCGATACGATCACGGCGAAGGATCACAACAGTTTAGTGACGGCACACATTCTAACCCTTCGGAATAATATGGACGGTCAGCCTGCGGACGAACCCCTTACGACTGTGTCGTGCAGCGGTGCGCATCATGCGGAAGTACAGGCGTTTCTGACAAAGTATTATGGAAGAGAGGAAAAGGCGCATTATGTTGACGAGCCTTTGGGAACAGTGACAGCAAAGGACCGATTTGCCCTGGTTACTGTGCACGGCGAGGACTACATAATAACCGATATTAAAATGCGGATGCTGCAACCGCGTGAATTATTCAATGCCCAAGGCTTTCGTGCAGATTATATTATTGACCGGGATAAAAACGGGAATCCGATTTCAAAAGCCAATCAGGTGGCGAAGGCAGGGAACGCTGTTACTCCTCCCGTTCCTGCCGCGTTGGTCAGAGCGAATCTTCCTGAGTATTGCAAATAGACGAACAATAAAGGTGAGCGTTTTTTGTTTGGAGAGGAGAATGTGATGGCTGATAAGTATGTGAAACTTGATGATGTTATAGATACCCTTGAAAACGAGTGGGGGTATGAGGGAATGCGCGAGGATTTGGATAATCTATCTGCTGCCGATGTTGCCCCTGTGGTGCATGGGGAGTGGAAGTTTGAGCATGACCCAATCAACGACCCGAAAAGGCTTTTTATACGCATTGTATGTTCCTGCTGTGGACTGAAAACGGGACAGGTTTCAAACTACTGCCCCAACTGCGGAGCGAAGATGGATGGAGGCAAGCATGAGACTGATTGATGCGGATTCGTTGAAATTAGATATTGATTTATCCAAAGGTGCAACAGTTGTTGATATGGCTTTAAGTGTTATAAAAGCCGTGCAAGAAGCACCCACCGCGGATGTTACGGAAGTGGTTAGGTGTAAGGATTGTAAGTGGTGGGAGAACGGCAAAGATTATACACCATATTGTAACCATTGGGGGAATATGATGACGGACACCCAAGCAGACGATTATTGCAGTTACGGAGAAAGGAAGATGAGGGGAAATGAAAGAAAACAAGATATATTGCGACCATTGTAGAAAAGAAATTGACACCATGAGAGATTATGACGATTTGCAAATTGATATGGGGCATAAATGGTATAACACGGATTTGTGTATTGAGTGTCTTGACAAATTGTATGACATTGTTCTCAATTTCTGCAAAAATCAAGCCCACCCAACCGAGAAAGGCGGTGTGAAGGAATGATTAGCGGTTTTCTTGACACGAATGGTGTTTTGTATCCTTGCCCAAGTTATGCTCATATGTCTTTGGCAGAAGAACTTGTTGAAAAATTTAATATGGAAAAAGTAAAGGGGTGTCCTATTCCCGAAGATGTGCTTTTGATAAATGGTTGGATATGTATTAGGGTAAGTGATGTTTATAAAAAGGTTTGGGATAATGAACATAATATATTGTTCATAACGCAAAAACAACAAGATTTTTTTGAAAAGCATAAAAAGGACTTTAATACTCGACAACTTGCAGATGTAGAAAAATTATTAAAGGATTTTGGTATGTTGTATAAATACCGCAATTCCGAAAAAGCATTGAAAGGCGGTGCGGAGTGATGGCAAGAATTAAGC
>SVSU01000041.1 GCA_015064135.1 Oscillospiraceae bacterium | reverse complement strand
CTTGTCACATACCGCAACGAGCTCCGCGTCGGGGTTGTTGATAAGCTGACGGATGGCTGTCATGCCGCGTCCGCCGCCGAATACGCCTATTTTCAGTTTTGCCATAGTTTTTTTCCTTTTTGTGTTATGGATTATGTATATACTTCAAGGGATTACTGATTCTGTGATTCCAGCCACATCTTTTTTACCCTGTCATAAACCTCATCGGGAATTTCTTCTTTGATGTGAATGTTGCTGGGGACGCGCTGATCTCCCGCCGCTTCCGCAAAGGTGGTGAAGGTGTCGTTGCGGTAAGCGTCACGTTCTTCCTTGTTGCGGAGATTGGGAACATCCACGGAAGCATTGCCGTTTACGATGGATTTGTATGCCAGAATACCGGGAATGGACATATCCACAGCATCATAAACGCCGATGGCGCGTTCCTTTGCCTCTTCATCACCGAGAATGGACTGAATAAAGTAGTGAGTGGTGTAGAAGTCGCCGCCGTCGTGCCCCGTGGATTCCGCTTCGGCAATGACGTGGGATGGGGTGTAGGTCTCATAGTCACCCCTGCCGTTTCCGCGGTCTCCTTCGATGTAGGTTGCAAGCTGACCGTCCCCGAGATCCTTCATGGCGCCGCGGTCACCGTTGAGCTGATAGTTGTAATGGTGGGAGATATTCTTTACGTCACCGTGGATGCTCTTTACGATGGCACCGTTATTAAGGGTCAGAATTTCCATGCCGCCGCATCCTGTGGGTCTGCCAAGGTCGCGCATATAGGGCATATTCTGTGTCTCGAATCCCGATACTTTTACGGGACGGAGCCCTGTCATCTTCAGAACGGGGCCGATGGAGTGTGTGCAGTAGAAGGTAGAGAAGGTGCGGTTTCTCCAATGCTCTCTCTGACCGTAGGTGATCTGGGGCCAGATGTCGGAGCAGTCATGGAGGTACTCACCTTCCGCATACATGAGCTCGCCGATGTCACCGTTGAGGTACCGTCTGCGCATTTCCCACCTTGCAGGAGCGTAGCAGTAATTCTCTGCCAGCGTGTAAATCTTGCCCGTGCGTTCTACGGTTTCGATGAGCTCCACCGCTTCCTTCATATTGGCGCAGACCAGACACTCAGACATGATGTGACGACCGCTTTCAAGGAGGCGGATGCCGAATTTTGCGTGCTCGTGGGCGTAGTTTGCCAGAATGACCGCATCCATATCGTGCTGGATGAAATCATCGAAGGAGGGATAATATGCAACATTGTACAGCCCCGCTTCTTCCGCTTCTTTTTTGACTTTGTCCAGAAGGGGAAGATACTTGTCACAGACCGCAACCAGCTCTGCATCGGGATTATTGAGAAGCTGACGGATGGCTGTCATGCCGCGTCCGCCTCCGAACACACCGATTTTCAGTTTTGCCATGCTTTTTCAACTCCTTTTTTGCTTTTCCCCTCGGAATCACTTCCGAAAAAGGTTGATTTTCTTATTTCTTAATGATATAATAAGGGCATATCGATATTTTTATTTTACCATAACGCAAAGTTTTGAGTAATGTTTGCGTTGCACAATAAAAAAGACCGTTTTTTGTGAATTTTGACAATGTATAATTGTTGGGAAGGGGGAGCGTATGAAGGATGAAAAATTGGTGGAAGTGGCTCAGAAGCTGGGATTTGCAAAATCAACGGTAAGCCGAACTGCCCGCCATTGCAGCGGAGTGGATGCCGAAACGCGCAGGTTGATTCTTCGCTATATGGATGAGGCGGGGATAACCCTTGAGAAGGAATGCTCCGTGTATGCGATCCAGCCCGACACCCCAAATTATTTTTGGGGAGAGTTTGCCAAAATATTGGCGAAGGCAGACACGGAGGAGAGAATCTTTCTGAAACAGAATATTTATACCACCCTCGGTGATTCGGATATTGTCCTCCGTTATCTTGAGGAGGCGGAGAAAATTTCTCCTCCTGTATTGATTCTTTCCGCACATATAACGCCCGAGATTCGGGAAATTCTCCTTCGTATGAAAGAAAAAACCACAGTGTTTCTTTTGGCAGAGTATGATTCTGTGCCCTACACCTTCTATATCGGTGCGGATTCCTACGGTGACGGCTATCGTATGGGAGAATGTTTCTGCCGCCGGTGCCCCGAACGGACGCCTGTGGTGGTGACAAATACAGAGAGCCCTACCGTTTGCCTCAGGGTAAAGGGATTCTGCGATGCACTGAGGCAGTTTGACCCACAGCGTTTTGACCGGATTCCCGTTTACGATTATCCCCTTGTTTATATTCACTGTGGGAAAAAGCAGCTTGCACCATCCAGACTGGCGGCACAGCTTGCGGAGTGGATTGGCGGCAGAAGTAACTGTTGCTTGTATATTCCCTTTGGGACGGGAGCTCTTTCCCTGGCTCTGCAGAAGGCAAAATTCGGGGAAAAGGTGCTCTGCTTTACTCATGATTCCATGCTGACTTCTTCGGGCAGCCCGGAAAAGGGGATTGCGGCAACCATGAACCAGAATGTTCATGCAGAGAGCAGGGAGGCAATACGCGCCGCCGTGGAATTGATCACCACGGGGATGTGTCCTGACGGAAAGTATACCTATATCCCGTCTGAATTATATCTGTCTCCCACCCTCGGTGCGGAAAACTGAACGGGTGAATTTGTTATCGGAAAGGAGGAACTTTCATGAAGGATGACGGAAAAGCGAATGGTGAGAAGTTTTCACAAGCTACCGTCAGCCGTGTGCTCCGACACTGCGGCAATGTGGATACTGAGACCAGAAGAAAGATCCTGTTTTCCGGTGAACGGACGGAGATTGATAATCATTCGGAGCAGCGGAGGTTGGGAGAGTGCGATATTTATGTGATTCTGCCGGATAAACCCATGTATTTTTGGAGGAGTCTGAAACTCGGTTTGCTCCGGACAAAAACGGAGAAGGAATTTACGGCAAAGTATAATCTTTATACAGGCGTTCGCGACTCCGATGTGGTTCTCCATTATCTTGACGAAGCAGAGAAGCTTTCTCCGAAGGTTATTATCATTTCCACCATCATGACCGACGAAATACGGAGAAAACTGCTGGAACTTCAGAGAAAAAGTCTTGTCTTTCTCCTTTCCGAATATGCAGATCTGGCAAATGCCTTTTATTTTGGTGCCGACAATTACGGAGACGGCCGCAGGATGGGGGAGCTTTTCTGCAAAAAATTCGGCGACAGGAATCCTATTGTACTGAACGTGGAGAACAATCCCAATGTGAAAAGAAGGACTGAGGGATTCCTTGAGGCACTCAGGTCCTGCGGCAAGGGGCGGTTTTCGGATATTCCCGAGTATTTCATATCCCCCGAGATTGCGGTTGATACAAAACTGTTTCCCTCCAAACTCGCCATCATGCTTGCGGAACAGATTGAGAGCACCGCATCTGCCTGTCTCTACATCCCTTTTGGTGCTGTGTATGTGTCCCGTGCCCTTCAGAAGGCAAAATGCAAAGACCGACTGATTTGCTTGGGATACGATAGTATTATCGGAGAAAACGGAAAGCCGGAGGAGGGAATAGCCCTTACCATGAATCAGAACACCTTCGCGCAGGGTGAGGCAGCTATCCGTGCGGCGGAAAGGTATCTCAAAACAGGAGTATGTCCGAGGGATAAATTCAATTACATTTCATCGTCGGTTGTGGAGGGTGAAATGTACGAATAACAGCATACAAAAAGAATCATGAGGAGAGAATTTTTCTCCTGCATGATTCTTTTGTTTATCAAAAGTTTATTATTCTTTTACGAAGAACCACATCTTTGCGTCATAGCCTGTGCCGTCGGGTTCAAATTCGCCGATATCGAAGCCCTTCTTCAGTTCTTCGCCTGTTACTGTGATGCCCGAGAGCCGGTCACGGTAGGTCGCCTTCGCATCTGCTGTGCGCACGATGAGCTTTTTCACGGACTTCTTCTTTCCTCTGATTCTCTTGCCGTCTGTGAGGACCGCGTTCATGAGAATCTTGTCGCATCCGTCCTCCTTCAGCTGGAAGTAGTAGGCGGAAATTCCCGTTTCATAGGGAGAAGCAAGACGGTAATGGTCACCCTTTGTGATAACGGTGTCAAATGTGCGGTATTCCTTGATCTGACGGCGGATCTCGTCCTTGACCGCGTCGGAGGCGTTGAGAATGTTGAATTCATAGCCGAACACACCGTTGACAGCAACCTTGTATTTCAGCGCGAAGTCCTTCATGTCGTCTCTGGGCTTGTTTACATGGCAGCTCATAACGGATGCGGGGTATGCAATGAGTGAGCCGTACTGGATGTATGTGCGGTGTCTGGGATTGGTCTCGTCGCTTGTCCAGATCTGAGAGCTTACAGCCATCATGCCGAGGTCGTAACGACCGCCGCCGCCGGAGCAGGTTTCGATCATGGCATTCGGGTAGGTCTCGCGGAACCACTTGAACAGGGAATACACGCCCTGCATGAAACGGAAGTTCATGGAACCCTGATCCTCCGCTTCCAGATAGAGGGAGCCGGGCTCGGAGATGTGGCGGTTGAAATCCCATTTGAAGTAGTCGATGTCAACGCCGTCAAAGGTTTTCTTGAAACTTTCCTTCAGGTATTCAACAACGGCAGGATTTGCCATGTCAAGAACATACTGGGAACGGGAGAGGGACATATGACGGTCGGGACAACGAACGCACCATTCGGGATGAACCTTGAACAGCTCGCTTCCGGGGTTTACCATCTCGGGCTCAACCCAGATGCCGAATTTCACGCCCGTTTCCTTTACACGCTTGACAAAGGGAGCAAGACCGTCACGGAAGCGGTCTCTGTTTTCGTACCAGTCACCGAGGCCTACCTCGTCGTTTGTTCTCTTGCCGAACCAGCCGTCGTCCATAACGACCATGTCGATGTTGCAGTCAGCCGCAGCCTTTGCAAAATCCACCATCAGGTTTTCGTCAATGTCGAAGTAGAACGCTTCCCAGGAGTTGAGCACAACGGGACGGCGCTCCTTCGCTTCCTCGGGGACAATGTGTTTGTTGATGAAGCGGTGGAAATTGCGGCTCATGGTTCCGAGACCTGTGGGGGAGTAGGTCATAACAGCCTCGGGGCAGAATACCGTTTCACCGTCACGGAGACGATAGCTGAAGTTTTCGGAGCCGAGGCCGAGCTGAACACGGGTAAGACCGTTATAGAGTTTTTCATCAACATAACTTCCCTCAACCTCATCAAGGAAGCTGCCGCTGTAAACAAGGTTGAATCCGTACACATCACCGCGGTTTTCGTCAGCTTTTCTGTCGCATACAGCAATGAAGGGATTCATCTGATGGCTGGAGGCACCGCGTCGGCTTTGGATGGAGTAGTTGCCTCTTGTGACAGGTGTGCGGTCGGGATAGCCGCGTTCAAAGCTGTAATCGCCTGCCAGATTGATGATGTCGAGATCACTTCTGTCAAGGTCAAGCATAAGGCTCATCCACTTTTCGATGACCACATCGCCGCCGCTTTTGTTGGTGACGGAAGCATAACGGGAGATCACGTCGCAATCGTAGAACACGGTGTAGTAAAGGTGCAGGTCACAGCCCGACACAGCGTCGCGAAGGGTGATATCCAGGGTCTCTGTTGCTTCGTCAGCTTTTGCACAGGGGAGGGAGGGGATGTCCACACGTCCCTTGCGGATTTTGTGAGAAACATAGAGGAAGTCGGTAACGCTGTTTCCGGCGCCGTTTTTGATGCGGAGAGATGTGGTGCGGAAATCGCCGTTTCCGAAGTAGGAATACTCAAGGGTCTGGTTGTCACGGGAGAACTCCCTTGTTTCCTCTGTGCGGTAGGGGGCAAAGGAGAGAAAGGGATCTTCAAATTCTGCGTGTGTTTTGACAACGGCACCGAACTTCTTGCCGTAGTAGCGGTGAACCAAAGCACCGTTTACGATGTCGAATGCGTAAAGGGTGTTTTTTGTTGTCAGCTTAAAAAGACTGTTTTCTCTTTTGAAGGAAATGGGCATTGCTTTTTACCTCTCTTATTTATGTGATTTTTTTAATTAAGGTACTTTGTAAAACTCCAGATTGGAGCGCATGATGAGCTCGGGGTGGGGAGAGATGTCCTTTCTTGGCGGTTCTGCATGGTTAATGAGGTATTTGGCGAGCAGCACATAGGCACTCCACGCCTGCTGATAAAAATTCTGGTAGATGGATGCATTGACGGTGCGCCGGAGGATGTAGGGGCGAAGCTCGGGGAAGGAGTCTGTGGTTATAAGGAAGATGCGATCTCCCATCCCCATTTCCTCAAGATGGCGGCACAGCGGCAGACAGAGACCGCTTGTGATATAAATTCCTTCCGTTTCCGCGAGTCTTTCTTCGGTAAGGATCGTCTTTGCCATGTGGGAGAGGATCTCTTCATTGTCATTCATGTCATACACTCCCGTGACCTCTATGCCATATTCTTTGCAGGCGGAGGAAAAGGCGAGTTCAGCATTCAAATGGAGATCCAGTGTCCTTTTTCCGGTGAACTGAATGACCCTGCGGTGGGGGAGCCCCCTTGTGCAGAGGGAGAAGTATTCCGCTGCCATATGGGAAGCAACAGTGGCATGGTGGGTGACGCGGAAAAGGTAGTTCGGATAATCAAATCCCGATTGAAGGAGAGCGACCACCCTGCCTTTTTTGGTGAATCGATCCATTTCGTCTTTCAGATAGGGAGAGTTGATGCCGGACACAATGATACCGTCGTCTTCTTTGCATCTTTCAAACAGTTCGGCACAATAGGCAGCGCAATCCTTCGTTTCATCAAAGAATTCCACATGGTAACTGACCTTGTAATCGCTGAAGTCCTGATAAGCCTCCTCAATTCCGATGAGGAGTTGATCGCGGCCTGCGGGGTAGATATTCTGGATAAGAAACCCGATGTGCATCTCCCGCTGATTCAAACGGGAGGCAGCCTGATTCGGGACATAGTTCATTTCCTTTGCCGTTTTCAGAATCAAGGCACGCTGGCTGTCGCTGATCCTTGAATCCGGCTGAAAAGCGCGGCTTACCGTGGACGGTGCAACTCCTAGTTTTTCGGCGATCGTTTTTATGGTGGTCCTCTTTTCCATAGACATATCCTTTACACAGTGATCTTTATACTATGATAGCACAGATTGATGAATATATCAAGGGCACACGGAAGATTTTGTCACAAACTGTGCGAAAAGGTTTTCCGCATAGTGATGCTTGATGCTCCTTGAACATTGAGCACCCTTTGATACATAGCAAAAAACCGTGAGGTATCTTCATGCCATCTCACGGTTTTTCGGTGTCTTAATATTGATACTTTTTCCGCTTCAGGACAAGGAAAACAAGGGTTACGACCACAGCCATTGCCTCAGCCGCAACAATGGAGAACCATATGCCGTCCAATTCCCATATGAGGGGGAGAATAAGAATTGCCGCCGTCTGGAACACCAGGGTACGAAGAAAGGAGATCAGGGCGGAGAGGAGTCCGTTGTTCAGCGCCGTGAAAAAGGAGGAGCCGAAAATGGCGATTCCCGAGAAAAGGAAGGAGAATGAGCCGATATGGAATCCGCGGACGGTCATGGTGAAAAGTTCTCTGTCATAGCCCACAAAAAGTTCGGAAAAGGGACGGGCAAGGGAAAGCCCCAGTCCCGTCATGACGAGGGAGCAAATCGAGAGGATCACCGCACTTTTACGGAGGATATTCTTCAGTTCGGAGCTGTTGCCTGCACCGTAGTGGTAACTGATGACGGGAGCCGTTCCGATAGAATAGCCGATATAAGCCGCGATGAATATGAAATTGACATACATCATGACCCCGTATGCCGCAACACCGTCTTCCCCTGCATACTTGAGAAGCTGAATGTTGTAGAGCATTCCAACGAGAGACATGGAAATATTGGACATCAGCTCCGAGGAGCCATTGACACTTGCCTGAAGGAGAGCGCGAATGTCAAATTTTGTTTTCGTGGGAGGGAGAAGCTGAAGGAGAGAGGCATTTTTGCGGAGAAAATAGATGACAGGCACAACACCGCCTACGCATTGACTCAATGCTGTTGCCAGCGCTGCACCCTCAAGTCCCAGGGGGAGCACACCGACAAGAAGGGCATCCAGAACCATGTTGGTCAAGCCCGATGCTACGGTTACGGCAAGTCCGAGCTGCGGCTTTTCCGCTGTGACGAAGAAACTCTGGAACTCGTATTGAAGCATGAATGCCGGAAGGGCGGCTAAAATGATCCGTCCGTATCGCACACAGTCCTCAAGCATCTGTCCCTCAGCACCGAGAAGAGAAGCGATGGGGCGAAGAAAGAGGATGCCGAGGATGGCGATCGTGATGCCGCAGAGGAAAGAAACGTAAATAAACAGGGAGAAGATACGTTTTGCCCGGTTTCGGTCTCCTTCCCCCAGCGCAATGCCGATAAGCGCGCTTCCTCCCGTGCCCAGCATGGAACCGAGTGCGCCCAGCATCATAAGAAAGGGCATGATAAAGTTGACAGCCGCAAATGGGGTTTTTCCCACAAAGTTGGAGACAAAGAAGCCGTCCACTACACCGTAAACGGAAGTGAAGATCATCATAATGATGGAAGGGAAGGTGAAACGAAGGAGCTTTTTGTATGTGAAGTGATCGGATAACTGTATCTTCATTGAGGGATGCCTTTCTCGGATTTTCGGAGCGAGGAGCTTTTCTTCGTAGATTATAACATGATTTTGTTTGATTGTCAAACAAGCTTTGCAAATCGTATTGACAAGGCAGCATGAAATCCTGTATACTGTAACTATATCATTGTATATGGAGGCGGGATATGACACCTGACTCTTTTTTGAAAGAAGATAATATCTGCAAATTCACCAATAAAACAAAGGCAGAGGCGGAGTTGGCGGCGTTTCAGTTTATTTATGAAACCATGCCGCATCGCCTGGGAAATCCCCGTACCTGCCCATCGTTCAGCTGCTGCCTGATGACGCAGGGAACCGCCCTTCTTGAGACGGAGCATGGTCAGTTCTCACTGACTCCGGGGGATGTGTTTTTCACCTTTCCTGCCACCCCCTTTTCCATACGGAACTGCAACCAGACAAGGTATTACTATATTTCTTTTGTGGGAAGCCGCGCAAATTACTATCTGGAGTCGGCAGGGATAACGCCTTCAAGCCCTGTTCGTTCGGGGTTTGAGGAACTGCGCTCCACCTTTTCTTACGGTATTGCAAAAACCACGGAGGCGAATCTTCCCATTCTTACAAAGGGAGTGCTTTTGTATACCCTTTCCGTGATCTCCGCCCCCGATGACAGTGCCGCCCGGATCGAGGAAAAGAGCCTTGTTGAGCAGATCAGGGGAGATATTGAATCCTGCTATGCAGAGACGGAGCTGTCCCTTGAAAATTTGTGCGACAGACGGAAATACAGCAGTAAATATGTTTCGCGGAGATTCAGGGAAGAGATGGGAATCAGCTTTTCCGAATACCTTCAGTCCTGCCGTATACATCACGCCTGCAATCTGCTGAGAGGGACCAACCGTTCGATACAGGAGATCGCCCTGTCGGTGGGATACCGCGATTCGCTGTATTTCTCCAAGGTGTTCAAAAAATGTATGGGTGTGTCCCCGTCCGGGTACAGAAACGGCGGCGGAGAGTGAGGCGAGTCGGCATCTCTGTATTTTTCTCATATAATGACAAATATCCTTTGCTCTCCCGGAAAACGGAAAGCAAAGGATATTGTTTTTTTCGGGAATATGCTTTGCGAATCCGAAAAAGTTCACGTTCCGCCAATCATATCTCCTCGGGAGTGGAATAGCTGTAACTTTTGCGGAAAGATACAGGTGAGACCCCGACCTCTTTTTTGAAAATACGCGAAAAATAGCTGTATTGCTTGTAGCCGAGGGAGGTGGCAACATCTGCGAGGGACTTTGGGGTGGTCAGGAGCAGGTGCTTCGCCCGTTCCATTTTTGTTCGGAGAATGTATTCCGATATGGTGCATCCTGTCTGAGTTTTGAAAATATGGTTGCAGTAATTCGGCGACAGAAAAACCTCGCGGCTGATCTGCGTCAGAGTGATGGGCTCGGTGATGTGATCGGCAATGCATTGCTTGATTCGCGATACATAAGTGTCCTGTTTTGACTCCTTGTATTTTTCATAAAGAATGTAGTAGAGCATGAGAAAACAGTGCTTGCTTTTTTCCATTGCATGGGAGGTATAAATACTGTGGCAGTTTTCAAAGAGTTCGAGCAGGGTCATAATTTCCTCATTCACACAATTCCGCAGTGCTCCGCAGAAGCCGGGGACAGTGTTTTCTTCGCTGAATGTAATATTGAAACTGTAATACTCCGCCGCACCGCCGCTTTTTCGGGCCCTTATATCTCCTTCCCGGAATATGATGGCGTCCCCTGCATGGAGTTCTATCTCATCTTCGTTCAGAGTGTACCGCATTACGCCCGATATCACAAGGGTAACATCAATGTACGGAAGTCTCGCCGTGGGCAGGGGGGAGGTGGTGCGTACGCTCCTTCGTGCAAAATGTGAAAATTTCATGGTGGTTACCTCCATGGCTGAAAATCGTTGAATAGTATAAATCGTGTGCAATGACAGTTCATCTGTGATGTTGACATATTCGGCATGACTGACTATAATAATTATAGCATATATGCGTTTTGTTGACAAGTTGGTTGAGAATAATTCCCGTTTTTCTCTTGTTTGGAAATTCGGGTTTGAATGTGGAAAGGTATATATTACAACAGAGGAGGTATTTCAAAATGGCAAATCCCATTAAGCTCGGTCTTGTCGGTATCGGCAGAGCAGGAAACGGAATGCATCGGAGTGAGCTTGCATCAAGGGGTGACAAATTTCAGTTTGCGGCAGTGTGCGACATCATAGAGGAACGTGCGGCTGCCATGGCGGCGGAGTGCGGATGTCGGGGATATACGAAAATCGAGGATATTCTTGCAGATCCCGAGGTAGAGGTGGTGGATATCGCCACACGTTCCGCAGACCACTATAAGCACGCAAAAATGGCACTTCTTGCAGGTAAGAATGTTTTTCTTGAGAAGCCCTTCTGCATGAACACCGCAGAGGCAAAGGAGCTCATCTCCCTCGGCAGTGAACCGGGTGGTCCGAAGCTCTTTATCCGCCACAACAGACGATTTGAAGGCGGCTTTGAGACAGCAATGGAGATCATCAATTCGGGAAAACTGGGGGACGTGTACGAAATCAAACTGACAAGAAACAGTTACCAGCGCAGAAAGGACTGGCAGACCATCTCCGAATTTGGCGGCGGTCAGCTTCTGAACTGGGGCCCCCATATTATCGACCATTCTCTCCGTTTCTGCGGCGGTGACTATACGGATCTGTATTCTTCCATCAAGCACGTCGCGGCGGCAGGGGACTGCGAGGACCACATCAAGATCGTCTTTACCGGTGTGAACGGACGTGTGGTTGACATGGAGATCTCGGGCGGCATGGCAATTCCTACCCCTGTATATACTGTTTACGGTTCAAAGGGTGCCATGGTCTCCGAGGGGGAAAGCTTCCGTCTGAAATATCTTGATCCTGCGGTGGCTCTCTCCGAGGTAAAGGCAGACCCGGCAACACCGGGCTCAGGTGCCGCTTTCGGAAACACGGAGGAGCTGAAGTGGGTGGAGGAGACGATCCCCTTTGAGGATGGAACGGACAGAGTGTGGGATGCCCTTTACGACGCGATCCGTTTCGGCAAGGAATATCCCATTCCGCTTTATCAGGCGGCGAAGGTGGTTGAAGTTATCGAAAAGGTTAAGGAAGGCACTGTTTTTCAGAATAAATAAAAAACGGAAAGGGCTTTTTGTATGAAGATAGGCGCGCAATTATATACGGTGCATGGTTTTTGTCAAACCCTTGATGATCTGGCTGAAACCTTCAAGAAGATCGCTGACATCGGATATACCACCGTCCAGGTGTCGGGAACCTGCCCCTATGAGGCAGATTGGCTGGCAGAGCAGTTGAAGAAGAACGGGCTTACCTGCGGAATAACACACTACAACCTTGACAGGATTCTGCATGATACCGCAAAGGTGGTAGAGGAGCACAAGACCTTCAGCTGCAGTTATATCGGGGTAGGCGGAATCCCCGGCGGCTTCGGGAAGGTTTCGGATTTTGCCAAGGACGCAAAGGCTGCCGCAGGACTGATTCACGACAGTGGATGTCATTTTATGTACCATAACCACAGCTGGGAGTATGAAAACAAGTTTGCCGACGGCAGAAATGTGATGGAATTCCTCTCCGATACATTCACCGCGGAGGAGATGGGCTTCACCCTTGATACATATTGGGTAAAATACGGCGGCGCTGACCCCCTTGACGAAATAAAACGGCTTCGCGGCAGACTTCCCGTGGTTCATTACAAGGACATGAAGATTCTCGATGACGGTACCCGTCAGATGCAGTGGATCGGCGGCGGAAATACAATGGATTTTGAGAAGCTGACGGAAGCATTTGCTGCTGCAGGTACGCAGTATGCTTATGTAGAGCAGGATGACTGCAACGGAGAGGATCCGTTCCTTTGCCTGAAGCGCAGTTACGACTATCTGTGCTCTATCGGACTTAACTGAACTGACAAGCCCCTGTAACAGAAAAAACACGGCGAATTTCGCATGGTTCTTTCCATTCGATTCGTCGTGTTTTCTTGTTTTGCTGAATTATCTCTCTTCGCGGAAATAGGGGAGTCCCAGAGATGCCGGCGGTTGGTTCTCACGTTTCTTTCGTACACTTGTTACGATAAGCACGATAATGGTTACCGCATAAGGCAGCATCTGCAGAAGGGGGGTGGCACTGATATCCAGCTTGATGCCGAGAAGGGTGGGGATTCTTGAACCTGCGATGTACAGCATACCGAAAAGAACGGAGCCGATGATGCTGAGGTGGGGTCTCCAGAGGGTGAAGATTACCAGAGCAACAGCAAGCCAGCCAAGCTCCTCGATTCTCTTGTATGCTTCGTATGAACCCGAATAATCCATGATGTAGAACAGACCGCCGAGAGCTGCAATACCGCTTCCGATGCAGGTTGCGGTGTACTTATAGAGGGAAACGTTGATACCCACGGCATCCGCTGTGGCAGGATTTTCGCCAACCGCGCGGAGATGAAGTCCCACACGGGTTTTGGTGAGCACAAAGGATGCCGTAAGGGCGATGATAATGGCAAGATAAACCATAATGCCGCAATACTTGAGTGCGTTTGTGCTTTCAGCGAAGGGGAAGCGGAAGTAATCAAGGGCATAAAGATACTGCATGGCGTCGGTAGCCATACCGGACATGATGAATTTGGTAGTCCCCACGCCGAAGGTGGTCATGGCAAGACCTGTTACATTCTGATTCGCCTTCAGCGTAACGGTGAGAAAGCTGTAAATGGCACCCATTGCAATACCGCCCGCAAAAGCCGCAAGAATGGAGATTATGGCGATGAGGGCAGGGGGACAGGAGGTGTTGTGAAGGAACTTGAGGGCAAGACAGCCTGTGGCGCCGCCCATAGCCATGATGCCGGGAATACCCAGATTCAAATGTCCTGCTTTTTCGGTGAGGATCTCTCCCGTACAGCCGAAGAGAAAGGTCATGCCGAGGGGGATGGAGGTCAAAAGATAATCAAGGAACGGATTCATTTTGCCCTACCTCCTTTTTTGCTTGTTTTGCGGAATGCCAGCTTGTAGTTGATGAAGAACTCACAGCCGATAATGAAGAAGAGCACGATGCCCACCACCATATCGGGGAATGCGGAGTCAATGTTGAAGTTAGTGGTGATTTGTGCGGAGCCTTGCTGAAGGAAAGTGATGAATGCGGAAGTGCCTATCATCACAAGGGGATTGAATTTTGCAAGCCAGGACACCATGATGGCAGTAAAGCCCATGCCACCGACGGTTGTGGTGGTTACGGAGTGGTCGAGGGCACTGACGATGAGAAAGCCTGCAATGCCGCAGACAGCACCTGAGACAAGCATGGTGCGGATAATGACGCGGCTGACACCGATACCGATATAACGTGCGGTATTCTCGCTTTCGCCCACAACGGAGATCTCATATCCCTGCTTTGTGTACTGCAGGTATATGTAGATGAGCACCGTCAGAACAAGGACAGCGGCGATAAGAAGGAAATACTCATGAATAACAATGGGGAGATGACCCACGGACAGGGCACCGAGCACACTGGAGCCGCTGGGTGTCCAGAGCAGGAGAAAATATGCTACAAGACCGCTTGCTGCATAGTTCATCATCAGTGTGAAAAGGGTTTCGTTTGTTTCCCACTTTGCCTTGAATACAGCAGGGAGACCGCCCCATACGGCACCTGCCGCAACGGAGGCTAAAAGCATGAGAGGGAGAAGTGCGCCGTTTGGGATGCTGTCCCCCAGATAGTAGGCAACGGCAACGGAGGCAAGGGCACCGATGAGGGTTTGACCCTCGGCACCGATGTTCCAGAAGCGCATACGGAATGCAGGGGTGATGGCAAGCGCGATGCAGAGAAGCACCGAAGCATCCTTGCCGAATTTCCAGAGACGTCGCGCTGAACCGAAGGCACCGTCAAAAAGGGTCGTGATAAACTCAACGGGGTTGGCATCGATGAGGAAAACAGCAAGAATTGAGCAAAGGAGGAGTCCGAAAACTACGGCGAGCACTCTTATGGTCATGGATTTCCAAAGGGGCACACCGTCCCGTTTTACCACATGAAAGGGCGGTTCATGTGCCTGCTTGTCACGATTTCTCATTGTGCACTCTCCTTTCCTTTGTTTTCGTCGGAGTCACGTTCTGTCTTTGTCATGTACAGACCGATTTCTTCTTTTGTGGTGTTTCTGCCGTCCAGCATAGCGGTTACCCTGCCTGCGCAGATTACCATAATGCGGTCGCAAAGCTCAACGAGAACGTCAAGGTCCTCGCCGACAAAAACAACGGAAACACCCTTCTTCTTCTGCTCGGTAAGCAGGTTGTAGATCATGTATGAGGAGTTGATATCGAGACCGCGTACAGGATATGCCGCCATAAGTACGGTGGGAGACGCTGCAATTTCGCGTCCGACCAGCACCTTCTGCACATTACCTCCCGAGAGACGGCGGACGGGTGTTCGTGTGTTGGGTGTTGCAACCTCCAGCTCGTCAACTATTCTTTTTGCAAGGTCGCCGGGCTTTTTGCGGTCAACGAACATGGAATTGCCCCTGCGGTAACTGCGGAGCATCATGTTGTCAACGATGTCCATGTTTCCCACAAGACCCATGCCGAGACGGTCCTCGGGCACGAAGGAAAGTCTGACGCCAAGCTCTCTGATTGCCACGGGATCCTTGTCGCGCAGATCCTCCGTTTTTCCTGTTTTGGGATTGTGATAGAGGATCTCGCCCGTGACGGGATGGCAAAGTCCTGCGATGGACTCAAGAAGCTCGCGCTGACCGCTTCCCGCAATGCCCGCAATGCCGAGGATCTCTCCCGAGCGTGCGGTGAAGGAAACATTGTCCAGCACCTTTATTCCGTCGGCATCCGTCATGCTGAGCCCCTTTATCTCAAGTCGAGCCGTTACATTCTCGGGCTCGGGACGGTCGATGTTCAGCTCAACCTTCTTTCCCACCATCATTTCCGTAAGCTCGGATGTGCCCGTGCCTGCCGTTTCAACCGTGGCAATGTGCTCGCCCTTGCGGAGAACTGCCACACGGTCGGAGATGGAGAGCACCTCGTGGAGCTTGTGTGTGATGATAAGAATGGATTTTCCGTCCTCGCGCATACGGCGAAGGACATCAAAGAGCTTGTCCGTCTCCTGAGGAGTAAGCACAGCGGAGGGCTCATCGAGAATGAGAATATCCGCCCCTCTGTAAAGGACCTTCAGAATCTCAACGGTCTGCTTTTCGGACACCGACATCTCGTAAATTTTCTTTTTCGGGTCAATGTTGAAGCCGTATCGGTCCGCAATTTCCGAAACGCGGCTGTTTACTTCCTTTATGTTGTATCGGCCCCCGTCGTCAACGCCGAGGACGATGTTTTCAGCCGCCGTAAAGAGGTCAACAAGCTTGAAATGCTGATGGATCATGCCGATACCGTGACGGAACGCATCCTTCGGTGACTTGATGACAACCTCCTGCCCGTCAACGGATATCGTGCCGCTGTCGGGGTAGTAGATACCTGCGATCATGTTCATCAGCGTGGTCTTTCCGCAGCCGTTTTCGCCGAGAATGGCAAGAATCTCTCCGCGGTAAACGGTAAGATCCACATTTTTGTTGGCCGCCAGACTGCCGAAGTATTTGGAGACATTTTTCATCTCCAACGCAACCTGTTTATCCATGGACTCCCTCCAATTAGATTTAAAAAAACATTTGAATGATTACAAACCTTCAGCAAGAGACATCCCGTGCGGCAGGGGTGCATCTTGCTCAAGGTTTGTAAAAGGGATGGGGCTGTCGCATTGCGTGTGATTCACGTTGGTGCAACAGCCCCCCTGTTTTTAAAAATTGATATTAACCGAAGTTGGTGTTGAGCAGTGTGATACCGTCGATCTGGATATCGAAGTAGGGAGCGCTGCGGAATTCGGATTCGTGGAAGTAACCGTCTGCGATTACCTCTGTATCCTTTTCGTATGCAGCATCGGTGTCAACGTCTGCCATGTAGGATGTCAGAGTTTCGCCGCCTACTGTGAATGTTGCTGTGTCGAATACATGGAGGTCGCCGGAAGCCATGAGAGCCTTGATCTCGTCGATCTTAGCCTGTGTGCCTTCAGCGGCAGCCTGTGTGTTGACCTCTGCAAGAGCAACGGAACCGGTAGCGATGGTGCCTGTCCAGTCAACAGCAATTTCTGTGCCTGCCTTTGCGGATTCGCAGATGTAAACTACATAAGGAGTCCAGTCGATCTTGGAAGAGATGATGAATGTGTTGGGGCAGGAAGCAACTGTGCTGCCGTTGTAGGAAACGTTGGGAACGTTCTTTTCTTCACAAACGGAGGGAGCACCCATGGAGTCTGCGTGCTGGCTGATGAGAACACAGTTGTTGTTGATCAGCGCTGTTGCAGCATCCTTTTCCTTGATTTCGTCGTACCAGCTGCCTGTGAACTGAACGTCCATGGTTACGCTGGGGCAAACGTACTTGGCACCGAGGTAGAAGGAGGTGTAACCGGAGATAACTTCAGCGTATGTGAACGCGCCTACATAACCGATCTTTGCCTGCTCAGCTGTAATGGTGCCGGCTTCGATCATTTCATTCAGCTTGAGACCTGCAGCAACACCTGCAAGGAATCTGCCTTCGTAAATGGAAGCGAATGCATTGTGATAGTTAGCAAGGCCTTCTGTGTGAGCCATAGTACCTGTTGCATGGCAGAACTGAACGGAAGTGAATTCCTTTGCAGCCTTGATCATGTAGGTCTCATGGCCGAAGCTGTCTGCGAAGATAACGTCACAGCCTTCGTCAACGAGGTCAGCCGCCGCTTCGTAGCATTCGTTGGATTCGGGGATGTTCTTCTTGTAGATAACCTGAGCATCGGTGAGACCCAGCTGAGTCTTTGCGCGCTCAACGGCTTCGATGAAGTTAAGGTCGTAGGTGGAAGCTTCGTCGTGCAGAAGGATTACACCCAGCTTGAAATCATCGTTTGTCTTTTCGCAGGAGCTCATAAACACGCCGAGAGCAGCGACCATGAGAACTGCCAGACACAGGGAAAGGACTTTCTTGAACATTGTTATGTTCCTCCTCATAATGTTTTTCACAGATATAGAGTCACCTGTGATTTTTTATTTATTCATAAAAGCGAGATGCTTTTACAAATCAAAATGGTCAGCCGGCATCCAACAAGAGACCGACAACGTAATTTTAACACACAAACCCATTTTTGTCAACGAAATATTCTTTTTTTCTTGTGTTTGTTTTTTTATCTGACGGCGCGTTTTTTTGAACATAGTGAAATCGTTCATATCAGATTGACAAAAAACGACAAAAAGAGTATAATTGAGATACAAATCATACATCGGGAGATCATATATGAATTTTCTTGAAGAACGCATTATGAAGGACGGCATTATAAAGGAAGGAAATGTCCTTAAAGTTGACAGTTTTCTCAATCATCAGATGGATGTTGAACTTCTTGATATGATAGGCGCCGAATTCCACAAACGCTTTTCCCATAAGCCCATTACAAAGGTGCTTACCATTGAGGCGTCGGGCATTGCCATTGCTTATGCCGCAGCGCGCTGCTTCGGTGTGCCCATGGTTTTCGCAAAGAAGGCGAAGAGCATCAATATAGACGGAGAAATGTACACCGCTGAGGTGGAATCCTTTACCCACAAGAATAAGA
>SVSU01000040.1 GCA_015064135.1 Oscillospiraceae bacterium | reverse complement strand
AGGAAAAACGTTGAAAAAGATAAAATATGCAGTTTTTTCTTTGCAATAATGCTTGACATCACATATATAATTAGATATAATAAAGAAGAAAAAGCAGATGTTTTTCTCATGAAAATATGCTTGAAATTCTTATCCGAAAAGGAGATACATATCATATGGCAAAGAAAGTTATTATCGGTATCATCGGCTGCGGTACCATTGCAAATGATGCCCACATTCCTTCCTACATGGACTGTGAGGATGCGGAAGTAAAGTATTTCTGCGATATTATTCCCGAGCGTGCCGAGGCGGCTGTTGAACGTTACGGCAGAGGTATTGCCTGCACAGATTACCACGATGTAATCAACGACCCCGAGGTTGAGGCAATCTCCGTTTGTACTCCCAACAATATGCACCCCGTCATTTCCATTGATGCTCTCCGCGCAGGCAAGCAGGTGCTCTGCGAGAAGCCCGCTGCAAGAACATATGCGGAAGCGCTTGAGATGCAGAAGGTTCAGCATGAGACCGGCAATACTCTGAATATCGGCGTTGTAAATCGTTTCAATATGGCTGTAAACAAGATCAAGGAGATCATCGATGCCGGTGAACTCGGTGAGATCTATCATGTTTATGTTTCCTTCCGTGCTCACCGTTCCATCCCCGGACTCGGCGGTGCATTCACCACAAAGGCTATCGCAGGCGGCGGTGTTCTCATCGACTGGGGTGTACACTTCCTCGATATCGTTATGTACTGCACAGGCGACCCCGAACCTCTTTCCGTTTCCGGTAAGGGCTTCTGCAAGCTGGGTGTGGATATGCCCAACTATGTTTACGACTATATGTGGGCAAAGAAGACCATGGATCTGAACGGCACATATGACGTAGATGACTTTGTATCCGCATTTGTCCGCACATCCGGTCCCACCATCTCCCTGAACGGCGCATGGGCGCAGAACATCGGCGTGGAAGAAAAGTATATTGACTTCATGGGAACAAAGGGCGGTATCCGTCTCCAGTACGGCGGAGACTTTGTTGTTTACACCACAAAGGATGGCGCTCTCTATGAGTACACTCCCGAGTACGACACAGAGTCCAATATGTTCCAGAACGAGATCAACTCCTTCGTAAGATGCGTACGCACAGGCGAAAAGCTGGCGAGCCACATCGACCGCAACATCCTTACATCCCGCCTTATGCAGGGTATCTACGATTCCAGCGAAACAGGCAAGGAAGTTATTTATTGATTTTTAAGTTTGTTTTTATGGGGAGGACTTTTTAAAAAAAGATCCTCCCCAAACCCCACCCAAAAACTTATAAAATGAAAAAACTGCCGCATTTCAGGAGCTTATCCCGGGTGCGGCAGTCTTTTTATCTATATGGAATTTTGGGTGGGGTTTAACCTTCCGCTTAAATTATGATTTCCTCCATGGTATTAAGGTCATATGGAGTGGACTGATATACAAAATAATTGAGCCAGTTGGAGAAGAGCAGGTGGGCATGGCTTCTCCACATATTAAGAGGCATCTTTTCCGGATCATCACCGGGGAAATAATGCTTCGGGAGGGCGATGTCCAGCCCCTTGCTCACATCGCGGAAATACTCTGCAGCCAGTGTGCCGGCATCGTATTCGCTGTGACCTGTCACATAAAACAGGCGGCGCTTTTTCGATGCCACGATGTACACGCCTGCCTCATCCGACTCTGCAAGAATTTCTACTTTGTCGCATTTCTCAATATCCTCGCGGCGGATCTCCGTGTGTCTGGAGTGGGGGGCAACGAAAGTTTCGTCGAACCCTCGCATCAGAGGGTGATTGGGCTCAAGATTGCGGTGGCTGAATACGCCGAACATCTTCTCGGGGAGAGAATACTTCGGGATACCGTAATGATGCCACAGCCCTGCCTGAGCCGCCCAGCAGATGTGGAGAGTGGAGTATACGTTCTTCTTCGACCAGTCAAGAACAGCGCAAAGCTCATCCCAGTAATCCACTTCGGTAAAGTCGAGATTTTCAACGGGTGCGCCTGTGATGATGAGACCGTCGAATTTTTCGTACTTCACTTCATCGAATGTGCGATAGAACGCCTGCATATGCTCTCCGCTTGTGTTCTGTGACACATGGGTGGCAGTTTTCAGAAGGGTAAGTTCAATCTGAAGGGGCGTATTGGAAAGAAGGCGGATGATCTGTGTCTCCGTTACGATTTTCGTGGGCATCAGATTCAGGATCGCCAGCTTCAGGGGACGGATATCCTGTTTTACCGCACGGCTTTCATCCATGACAAATATATTTTCTTTCTGCAATATTTCGCGTGCAGGCAGTCCTGACGGGATTTTGATCGGCATATCTCATCACCTCTGTATTCTCTGCAAAAGCAGTTCTTTCATTTTATTTAAACTTAATGGTTTTTGTTGTTCCGTCAGCGGCAAACACCGTAGTCGGGAAATATGCAGCCTCCGATACAAATTCTGTGGGATCGGGCATGGAAGGGCTGTAATGGGTGAGCCATAATTCTTCCGGCTGCGCTTCGGCTGCAAGGGATGCCGCTTCCCTGATGGTCATGTGGCGCGCTTCCTTTGCCCTGTCGAGCTTTGCAGTCTCAAACATACCTTCACAAATAAGAAGGTCTGCACCATCTGCCATGGTTGCGATGATTTCCAGAGGGCGGCTGTCGGTGGCATAGGTCACATGGATGCCGCGGCGGGATTCACCCAGTACCATGTCAGGTGTAAATCCGTCAACGGCCTCACCCAGCTGGAGCGTTTTCCAGTATTTCATAGGTACACCGTTAGCCTCTGCTTTTGTTTTGTCGAATTTTCCGCCGCGGCTGATGCGAATATCATAACCGAAGCAGGGACAGGAATGGAGCAGTTCAAAAGCGGTGACGGAAACCCCACCCCGTTCTACGGAATCGAAGTCTCCGAGGGGGACAAAATCAATGTCGAAGGGGATCTCGGGCGCGATAACGCACAGGGAACGGACAATATGCTCAATTCCCTCGGGACCTGCAATGGTCACAGGCTCCGTTCTACCTTCGTTTCCCATAGAGAGAAGAAGGCCGGGCAGTCCCGATGTGTGATCTGCATGAAAGTGAGTGATCAGAATAAGCCCGATTCGACTCAGGAGAAAACCCGCTTTTTTCACGGCAAGCTGGGTTCCTTCACCGCAGTCGATGAGGACGCCGAATCCGTTGTAGCGAAGATAGGCAGATGCCAGATGACGGTCGGACTTGGGAACAACACCGCCGCAGCCGAGTACGCATACATCTAACATAACAATATCACTCCTTTCATTTTGATATGAGATCTGAGCAACCACTTTTCCCGTCATTGCAAAAAAACCCGCCCTGCCGTTTCAAGACAAGCATATAGAAACCCTGCTTATGCAAGGGCGGTGCCCTCTCCGACAGTTTGTGCTCCCAGCATCCTGTCGAAGCGGCGGCGCAGAATGCGTCTCGCGGCAACGGAGGGAGGTCTGCATACCCCATGCCGGAAGTCCGGGCTCCATTTTACTCTTTGTGGGTTTTTACGCTCATCTCTATCTCGAACAGGGCAGGAAAAACGCGATGGTCAAGGTTAATGGGCAAACTGAGTAACAATACAGTTTTTCTGAATGTCCGTATCAAATTCAATCCACAGCGTTAGTGCGGCGGCTGAGTAACAATACAGTTTCTCTGAATGTCCGTACCAAATTCAATCCACAGCGTTAGTGCGGCGGCTGAGTAACAATACAGTTTCTCTGAATGTCCGTACCAAATTCAATCTGCAGCTCGGAGTTTTTTCCGTCAGGGAAAAACTCGGTTAGTGCGGCAGCTGAGTAACAATACAGTTTCTCTGAATGTCCGTACCAAATTCAATCTGCAGCTCGGAGTTTTTTCCGTCAGGGAAAAACTCGGTTAGTGCGGCAGCTGAGTAACAATACAGTTTCTCTGAATCCGCACGTCAGTCATCGTAGGAGATGTCTGCGAAACCGTCGTCGAAAATGTCGGCGATACGATCGAATTCCTCGTCATCCTCGATGGTAACAAGGATTTCTTCGCCGTTTTCGTCGATGTCGCACTTCAGGATAACGTATTCTTCGCTTTCCTCATTGCCTTCTTCGTCAACGGGAATGAGAGCCTTGTAAACGGCGCCTTCATGCTCAAGTGTGCCGAGGAGGGCGAAGTTCAGTTCGTTGTCGTCCTCATCGGTAAGGGTGTATATTTCGGTTCCCTCGAATTCTTCGGAAGGGATGCCTTCTTCCATAACATTGTCCTTTTCGTCAGCCATTGTAATACCTCCAAATTACCCCGTCATCTGTTGGCGGACAGGGTTTACTACTGCTTTTATTTTACTTTATTTTTATGCGTTTGTCAATAGGGGGAGAGACGGTGTCAAAAATAACCATGGACGGCTGTGCCCCCGTCTTCGTTGTCAGATATCCGCATCCTTCATGTATTTCGGACCGTTTTCGGCGATGAACCGCTTTCTGCTGTCAATATCGTCGCCGAGAAGGGTCTCAAAGATTATGGCAGTTCTTGCAGCATCTGCCTCCGATACACGGATGAGACGACGGGTCTCCGGATTCATGGTGGTGTGCCACATCATGTCGGGGTCGTTTTCACCCAGGCCTTTTGAGCGCTGCAGGGTGTATTTTGTGCCCTTTTCCTCAAGCCTGCCCACAATTTCTGCTTTTTCCCATTCATTGTAAGCAAATTCGGGCTCGCCCTTGTGGGGGGTTATCTCAAAGAGAGGGGTCTCCGCAATATAAACTCTGCCTTCCTTCAGGAGGGTGGGCAGCAGACGGTAAAAGAGGGTCAGGAGAAGGGTTCTGATCTGGAATCCGTCCTCGTCCGCATCGGTGCAGATAATAATTTTCGCCCAGCGCAGGTTATTTATGTCAAAGGGAACCATGTCCGAGGAGTGGCGAGTCTTGATCTCCACACCGCATCCGATAACGCGGAGCAGGTCAACGATGATGTCACTCTTGAAAATGCGGTCGTAGGTCGCCTTCAGACAGTTCAGCGTCTTTCCGCGAACGGGGATGATCGCCTGGAATTCGGGGTTGCGTCCCAGCTTGCAGGAGCTGAGCGCGGAGTCACCCTCTACGATGAACAGCTCTCTGATATCGGGATCTTTGGTTCGGCAGGTTACAAACTTTTCCACACGGTTGGAAACATCAACGGACGCGGTCAGCTTCTTTTTCAGATTCAGCCGCGTGCTTTCCGCCGTTTCACGGGAGCGCTTGTTTACAAGAACCTGTGCGCAGAGAA
The DNA here is from genome assembly GCA_015064135.1 of Oscillospiraceae bacterium. Lineage (GTDB taxonomy): Bacteria > Bacillota > Clostridia > Oscillospirales > CAG-272 > UMGS1696. Next base: position 13,003 of record SVSU01000040.1, on the reverse strand, counting down.
GGTCTGCTTCACGGGGGTTTTCCGCGAAATATATTTCAAGCTGTTCCTTCAGGAATTCCGTCATTGCCTCCGCAATAAAGGTGTTGGTGATGGCTTTTTTTGTCTGGTTGGCATAGGATGTCTGGGTGGAGAAGCTGTTCGTCACAAGAACAAGGCAGTCCTCCACATCCGCAAAGGTGATTTTTGCCTCGTTTTTGTTGTATTTTCCCGTGTTTCTCAGCCGCTTGTCCACCGCGGAGGTGAATGCGGTCTTGACAGCACGCTCGGGGGAGCCGCCGTGCTCGAGAAAACTGGAGTTGTGGTAGTATTCGATTACATTGACCGTTTTTGATACGCAGAAGGCGATGTCCGCAATCAGCTTGTAATCGCGCATATCCTCGCGGTCGCGGCCCTTGGTCTCAAGGTGGAACATGGCGGGTCTGGTTTCCGCAGTTTCACCTGCCATTTCCCCGATATAATCAAGAATACCGTTTTCGTAGAAAAATTCTTCCGTGTCAAAGGAGCCGTCTTCCTTCTCGAAACGGAAAACAAAGCGGATGCCGGGGTTGACCACAGCCTGACGCTTCAGCATTCCCGTGTAGTATTCCTTCGGGATATCGATCTCTGTGAATACCGCAAGGTCGGGCTTCCAGCGCTGGACGGTGCCTGTGCGGCGGTTCTTCTTTTCAAGGGGAGTCACAACAAGTTCCGTAACAGGCTCACCCTTCTCGAAGGAGATCTCCCTGAGATTCCCTCCGTCGTAGGATTTTACGTTGAAATATTCGCTGGAATACTGTGTGGCGCAGGCACCGAGACCGTTGAGACCGAGAGAATACTCGTAGGCCGAGCCGTCGGAGTTGTTGTCGTATTTGCCGCCTGCGTACAGTTCGCAGTAGACCAGCTCCCAGTTGTACCGCTGTTCGTTTTCGTTCCAGTCGAGGGGCAGACCGCGTCCGAAATCCTCAACTTCAATGGAATGATCCCGGTAGGCGGTCACATTTATCACATTGCCGAAGCCTTCTCTTGCCTCGTCCACGGAGTTGGAGACGATCTCAAAGACGGAATGTTCACATCCCTCAAGTCCGTCCGAGCCGAAGATAACGGCAGGGCGCTTTCTGACACGGTCGGGACCCTTTAAGGATGTGATGCTTTGGTTGTTGTATTGCTCCTTACTCTGTTTCTTCATTCTATCTCCGAACTTTAAATATTTTGATGCATCATTTTCCGATGCGGTAGCGGCGCAGTTGTCCTTACTGCTGCTTCATAACAGGCATACCCATGATAACGGGGGGCTGACCTGCAGCGGAGGTAATTTCCGCGATGAGAAGGGAAGAACGGGACATCATGGTGCCGATGAGATTGCCGCAGTTCTTCTGGAATTCCTTTGCAATGTCAATGGTCTTCCAGTCAACCTCATCCTTTGTGCCGGGGTTGAAGAAGAGCATGACCGCATAGGAAACGGAGAGCACGAAGGGACCTTCGGGATCAAACTTCAGCTCGCGGTTGTATGTTACCTTTACGCCTACTGTGCCGACCATCTGGGCAACAATGGTGTCCTTTGCGCCCAGCTTGAGGTTCTGTCCGCTTGTCTCACCGGGCTTGGGAGTGGTCTCGTAGCTGACGTTTTCAAGGAAAATACGGCGCTCAGCCAGGAAGTAGCGGTTGAAATCAAAATTGCCGGCTGCAGGCTTGGGATCTGCCGCAACATTTTCTGCAGGGGATGCAGCGTTGGTTTCGGGAGCCTTGTTGTTTTCTTCTTTTTTGTTTTTGTTGAAAATAGCCATTTTTCTTATTTCCTTTATGTTAAAAATTTTTTTTGACAAATATATTGTGGGTCACCGAAGCTTATTCTTCGTTCTTTTCCATTACCTTAAACACCGTCCATCCGTTTTCTTCACGGTAAGCTGAAATGAGACCGCTTGACGGCTGTGAAATATAGTCGTATGTGAAAGGAAGAATGATGTTTCCTTCGGTGTCGATCATGCCGAAGCGTCCATCCTCCGTTTCAAGGACAGCAAGTCCCGAAACAAAGGGTGTGGCGGAGGCAAAGACAGGTTCTGCGATCCATCCTCCCGTGTAGTCCATGAATCCGACCCTCCCGTCTCTTTCAAGAAGGATCATTCCGTCGGAATATGCCTTCAGAGTGTAGCCGACAGGCAAGGGGAATATGGTGCCGTCACGGCGGATCAGCTTGTCCTCATCGGAGACTACCCGTACATTGCCGAGAGATTCCCAGTTGTAATAGTCAATGACCTGATACCGTACTCTGGTGAGGCCGTGGTCGTAGTAGAAGAAGCCGAGACTTTCGATGCCGCGGGATGCAGGCATGGCATAGTCCCATATGGAATAGCGGTTCAGGTCGCTGAGGAAGGTTTTGAATGTCTCGTGTGTCCGTGAACCGTATTCGTTGATGAAATACATTCCGCCTCTGTTGTAATCGGAGGCAACACAGGCAATCCCTTCGGAAAAATCGAAGGCATCCGTGAAATCCTGATAGGTGAAACGGCTGTATTCGTTGCGGTAATCCCAGGATTTGCTTGTTTTGTTGTATTCACGGGATATGGCATTGTCCGAAAGCCCCCAGTATGCAGGATAGTCGAAATATAAGCCTCGGGAATCAACAATGTCGTTGTAGTCGCTTCCTATAAAGGTTTTTCCGTCATCGGAGAGATAATAGTATATCTTCCGCCCGTGTTCATCTTCTTTGAAAAACAGCGGTCGTCCCGAACGGTCTCTCGTCTGTGCCGGCTTGTATACAGCATCGTCGAAGGAGCAGAGAGGGGTGCCGTCGGCATCTATGAGGAAAAGGTCGGTGCCGTTGTCGATGAAAATGCTGCCCATGTAGAGCTCAACGGCAGGCCGGTCTGCCTCCACGGTGATGTACTCCGCTTTGTACTCGCCGTACTGTTCCTTTATGACATACTCAACTTGCTCAACTTCACGCTGTCTCAGTGAGAATACCGAGGGCAGCTTGAAGTTGAAACGCATTTTTGCGAGAATCATGTCGGAAGCATTGTAAACTTTGTCGGTGATGGTGTATCCGTCCGCCTCCGACACAAAAGTGTGATCTTTTAAACAGTCCGCAAGCGATGCCGTGTCGTGAACGGAGAGAACACTTTCGGATTCGGTGAGAGCCGATGATGAATCCTCGTCGGGTGAGCGCGATTCGTCAGATGACAAAGAGGACTCGGTATCTTTACCGATGTCGGTATCTTTAACTTGTGAACCGAAAACCGCTTCTCTGTCAATGAATGAGATGTCGTAATAGCCGAGGAAATAGGCAAGCACGACCCATGCTGCTCCGAAAGCTACAAGCACCGCGGCAATTCGTTGTATATGCAATTTGATTTTTCGGGTAATATATTTCAACTTGTAACCTCCGGGCTCGGAATTTCAAAATTTGTTATCTGAAACTCTCGCCACAGTCAAACCTATTTGAAATTGGAATAAATTCGTGTTTTGCCTACCCTCACATCTTTTGAGGATAACCTTTGAATCAACTAAAGAATATCCAAAACCTCGCCAAACTCCACTCTCGGGGGATGTCTCACGATTTTCGCTAAAGAATATCCAAAACCTCGCCAAACTCCACCCTCGGGGGATGTCTCACGATTTTCGCTAAAGAATATCCAAAACCTCGCCAAACTCCACTCTCGGGGGATGTCTCACGATTTTCGCTAAAGAATATCCAAATCCTCGCCAAACTCCACCCTCGGGGGATGTCTCACGATTTCAACTAAAGAATATCCGAGCCTGCCCGTCGGGGCTTCCCGACCCGAGCCTGCCCGTCGGGGCTTCCCGACCCGAGCCTGCCCGTGGGGGCTTCCCCACTATTTGTGGTATTTTTTGTTTTGGGTGATTTCGGAGGCGCGGTAGAGTTGTTCGAGGAGCATGACACGGGCGAGCTTGTGGGGGAAGGTCATTTTTGACATGGAGAGACGAAGATGCGCCCCGGACTTTACCTTTTCATCTAACCCGTAGGAGGAGCCGATGATGAAGCAAAGCTCGCTGTACCCCTGCATTTCCGCCTGCGATATTCTTTCCGCCAATTCCTCGGAGGAAAGATGCTTGCCCTCAATGCACATGGCAACGACGAGGGCGCGCTTCGGTATCTCCGCGAGGATCATTTCCGCTTCTTTTGCGAGGGCGGAGGCGATCTCCTTTTCCGATGGGTCATCCGACAGACGCACACACTTCAGCTCCACCTCCGTGACGGGAGATGAACGGGACATCCGCTTGATGTATTCGTCAGCGGCTTCGCGATAGTATCGGTCTGTCAGCTGCCCCATGACGATCAATTTGATTTTGCTCATTTCGGAATACCCTATGCCAATAAGAATAATTCAAAATAACTGAGAAACAGCGTCACGATAAGCGGCAGAAGAATGTAAAGAAGCTGCTTCGCTTTTGCCTGACGCTCGGGGAGACGGCGGAGAAATTCCGCTTTTCTCTCCTTTGTCCAGCGGCCCCCGTCGGGCAGATCATCCCATGTGGGGTTGTATTTGCCGAAGGTTCCGCCGTTCAGGATGAAATACGCAATGATAAGCACAGCGGTCGCCGCCATGTAAATTGAGGAACCGATATAGTAGATCATGGGATTTTGCAGCCTCTCGCCCAGTTCTACAATGAGACGGTACAGGGCAAAGAAAAGAACAGAGTTGACAAACAAAATAAGTAGTTTTTTCGCGTTTTTCTTGTGTCTGCTGTTGGGATCGTTCTTTTTCACCTTAATACCTCATTTGATTCTGTGATTATATCGTGCCGACTCAGCAGATCTTGCAGGCGCCGTTCTTTCTTACGGACAGAATGTGGCAGGCACCCTCGCCGAATACGGAATCCATGTGGGCGCGGTAGCCTTCGGTCAGGTCAGCGGGTACAAATGCCTGGATGGTGCCTGCAAATCCGCCGCCGTGTACGCGCCATGCCGCACCTGTGCCTGTCAGATACTGCTCGGTCAGACAGAGTGCAAGGGACAGACCCTGCTCGCCTACGTTCTTTGTGGTGTATACGTTCTGCAGATACTTGAAGCTGGAGTTGCCGCTTGCCATGACACCTGCCTTGAAGCCTTCAATGTCACCCTTGCGGAGTGCTTCCACCTGAGCCGCTACTCTTTCGTTTTCAGCGAAGAAGTGGAACGCTCTCATAATCGCACGGTCGCCGCACTTTTCGCGGATGGCGCAGATGTTTCGGATGAGTGCTTCACGGTCGGTCTTTCTCAGTACGGGAACGCCGAGCTCAGCCGCAACTGCCTTCATTTCGGCAGGTACGGATGCGTAGTCGTCATTAAGATCGGCATGGTTGCCCCCTGTGTTCACGATGCAGAGGCTGTAGCCGTTCTTGCCCAGGTCAAAGTCCATCTTTTCGATGATGGGATTTTTCGGGTCCTCAAAATCAATGGTGATGAAACCGCCGACTGCGCAGGCTGTCTGGTCCATCAGTCCGCAGGGCTTGCCGAAGAACTCGTTTTCAGCAAACTGCGCCATCTTCGCGATGTCAACGTTGGAAACCGCACCGTCGTTGTACAGATAATTGAGGATGTTGCCCACCATAACTTCAAAAGCCGCGGAGGAGCTGATGCCGGAGCCCTTCAGAACATTGGATGTGGTGTACGCGCTGAAGCCGCCGACTTTGTAGCCTGCATTGAGGAACGCGCGCTCCATGCCTGCGATGATCGCCTCGGACTTGAAGAATTTGGAGGAGTCGGGAGCGTCGGCCGCGGATGCAGGAACCACGTCCTCGGGGAAGCCTTCGGACTTGATGCGGATCACGCCGTCGTCGGTGGGCTTAACTACTGCAAGAATGTCGAGATTTACGCTTGCCGCAATAACCTTGCCGAAGTTGTGGTCGGTGTGATTGCCGGAGATCTCGCTTCTGCCGCCAACGGAGTAAAGGGAGATGTCGCCGTCGCCGTAAAGGGCTTCAAATTCGCCTACCGCCTTTGCGTAACGCGCTCTCTGACATTCGATCTTTGCCGCAGGAACGCTCAGTCCGTCCTTCAGTACATCATCAATACCGCCGTTTGCGATTTTTGCCTTCAGTTCTGCTGCATTCATGTGAATTACCTCTCTGATTATGTAAATTTTATAATTTTTTTATTTGAAACATTGATTCGGAGCCCGACTTGCCTTTTTTCCGAAAAGCGCTGCCCCAAATCACCTGTTCACTATTCGTTTTTCCCTCTTGCCTCAATTACGCCGCCGCCTATGAGGATGTCGCCGCTGTAAAGGACACCGAACTGCCCCGGTGAGGGTGCGCGCTGAGGTTCGTCAAATTCGAGTATCATGGAATCCTCACCCACCGCATGAACCACAGCTTCCGATTCCTTTTGTGAGTAGCGGAGCTTTACCGCGAAACGGAGTCCGTCAAGGTCGGATACACAGTCAGCTGCCTGACAGTTGAAGCCGCCGAGGGAGACCGATTTGCAGAAAAGATCTTCTTCGTCCCCGAGGACTACGGTGTTGCTTTCGGCATCTTTCGACAAAACAAAAATATGGCGGCCCATGGAGATACCGAGTCCCTTCCGCTGACCGATGGTGTAGCACATCTGCCCCTTGTGAGGGCCGAGAATATTTCCGTCCTTGTCGAGATAATTTCCCGATACAGGCTCTACGCCGAAGGTGCGCGAGATAAAGCCCACATAATCACCGTCGGGGATAAAGCATATGTCCTGGCTGTCGTGCTTTCCCGCCGTTGCAAAGCCTTGCTCTGATGCAATGGTACGCACTTCCGTTTTTGTGTAATCCCCGAGAGGGAAAACGGCTCGTGCCACCTGCGCCTTCGTCAGCATGGCGAGAACGTAGCTTTGGTCTTTCGCCGAATCTGCCGCCTTGCGGATAACGGGTCTGCCGTTGAGTACCGCTGTTCTTGCGTAGTGCCCCGTGACGATGTGATAAAGTCCCAGCTTGTCCGCTTCCGATGCGAGAAAACCGAATTTGATGGCACGGTTGCAGATCACACAGGGATTTGGAGTCTTGCCTCTGAAGTAGGTGTGGGCGAAATAGTCGATTACCTCTCGGCGAAATGCCTCACTGCAGTCGGAGGTGACGTGTCCGATGCCGAGGCGACCTGCTACGGAGGCGGCATCAAGAGAGTTCTGTTTGTCGCCGTCGAATCCCATGACGAGAGTTACACCGCAGACGGGAGCGTCACCATGGCGTTCCAGTATGAGGCTTGCGGCAGCGCTTGAATCCACACCGCCACTCATAGCGATCAGATAACCCGACATATTCTCGCCCCCTTTCAAAAAGCGTTATGTATTATCCGCAAATGGGGCGGATCTCATAGCCCTGTGCTCTCACCCAGTCGATGAATTCGCTGAGGATTTCGGCATTTGTTTTCGAGACCGTGTGGAACAGATAAACACAGCCGGGGTGGAGCCCCTCTTTTGCCTTTTGCAGTGCCGTGGCATAATCGGGCTGGTTTTCCGTGTCGTAGTCGTAGTGAGCGAAGGACCAGAGAACAGTGTGCAGTCCCATTGCCTCCGACATGGCGAGGACGTATTCGTTGCATCCTCCCTGGGGCGGTCTCCAGTACAGCATGGGCTCGGTGTAGCCGTAGAGGGATTCCATCTTTCTCTCCACGGATTCAATTTCCTCGCGGAAGGTCTCGGGGGAGAGCCCTGTTGCGTTGTAGTGATGCTCCGTGTGGTTTCCGATGATGTGCCCTTCGTCAATCATGCGGCGGATCTGATCTCCTGCCGTATCCACATATTGTCCCGTTACAAAGAAGATTCCGGGAACATTCTTTTCCTTCAGCACATCAAGAACGGGATCTGTATAACCGTTTTCGTAGCCGCAGTCGAAGGTGAGATAGCAAACCTTTTCTTCCTCGTTCTGACGGTAGATGCCGCCGTACTGTTTGATGAGCTCCACTGTATCGGCGCTTCTGTCCCAGACATAGGAGATCTCTCCCGTGGTAAGATCTCTCTTGACCTTTCCGAAATACCATGAGCCGCTTGCGTCCTCTCCCTGGTCGGAGAAGAGAGCCTTGCTTACGGAGGAGAGCCATGATGTGTCATTCATGCGGCTTCTGTCGGGCTCGGAGAAGGTGTAGACATACTTGCCGTCCTCGATTTTATAAGAGATCTCTGTGGTCTCGGAGGTTTGGGTGTTTGGTTTATTGTCAAGAGGCGGAGGTGTATATCCCACATTGCCGCTGTCTGTTTCGGGAGCTTCCGCCGTTTCGCTTTCGACATCTGCCGCCGTTTCGGGCGGTCTTTCGCCGGGTGCATATCGACCGATGCCACCTGTTTCGGCAGGTTCAGCCACTTCGGAGCGAAGGCAGCCGCTAAGCGATGCGGCGAGAAATGCCGTTAAAAGAATGTGCGCCGTGAATTTACGAAAATCAGCCATGATCGCTCCTTTTCCCGTGTTTGCCGCACGATGGTACAGTAAACACAATGATAGCATTATACATTATATCATTTTATCACAAATGAGCCGCTGTGTCAATTACAAAAGTTTGAAAATATCTTTTTTGCGAGGCGCTGTTTGGGTAAAAAGAGAGATGCAGTGTGAATTTTTTCAAAAGATACCGCGGTGATATTGAATTCTTGCCCGTAAAACGATATAATAATGGAAGATGAATTGAATCGAAAAAAGGAGTGCTGTTTATGAACAACATTATCCAAAGAATCAAGCAGCGAGCCCCCGAATACGGCAGCCTGCCCTTCTGGAGCTGGAACGATAAATTGGATGAAAACGAGCTTCGCTCTCAGATCCGCAATATGAAGTCTCTCCATATGAACGGGTTCTTTATGCACGCAAGAGGGGGGCTTGAAACGGAGTATCTCTCCGACGAATGGTTTGCCTGCATCAATGCCTGCATCGACGAGGCGAAAAAATTAGGGATGGAAGCATGGGCTTATGATGAAAACGGCTGGCCAAGCGGTTTTGCCGGGGGAATTCTCCTTGATGACCCCGAAAACCATGCCGCAATGCTGAAGTATGAGTTTGTTAAATCATTTCCGTCGCCCGACAAAGATACCGTTGCGGTTTATGTAAAAAATGCCGACGGCAGCTTTACCGTTGTCACCGAGCCCGTGGGGGAGAGGGAGTATCTTCGCTTGTACATGGCATATGACGGCAGTTATGTTGATACCCTCAATGGTGAAGTGACGGACAAGTTTATTAAAGCCACCCATGAGGAGTACCTGCGGCGTATTCCGAAGGAGGACTGCGGTACCGTTATGCCGGGATTTTTCACCGATGAGCCTCAGTATTACCGTTGGAGCGACCCGTACTCAAAAATTCTCCCCGAGGAGTTCAAAAAGGCATACGGCTATGAGATCTACCCCCATCTGCCTGCGGTTTTCTTTGATTTTCCCGATTCCGAGAAGTTCCGATATGATTACTATAAGCTGATCCACAAGCTCCTTATCACCAACTTTATCAAAAAGGTGTACGATTGGTGCGAAGCGAATGATATGAGGATCACGGGTCACGCCATTGAGGAAACATCCCTTGCCGGACAGATGATGTGCTGCGGCGGTGTGATGCCCTTTTACGAATACGAGCATATCCCCGGTATCGACTATCTGACCCGTAATATAGCGGAGGATATTTCCCCAAAACAGCTCGGCTCCGTGTGCGCACAGCTGGGACGGAAGAAGGCGCTGTCCGAAATGTTTGCCTGCTGCGGATGGGATGTGACACCCACAGAATTGAAGCGGATTGCCGATTTGCAGTTTGCCGGGGGCGTCAATCTGATGTGCGAGCATCTTTATCCCTACTCCGAGAGGGGACAGCGAAAGAGGGATTACCCCAACCACTATTCCTTCCACAATCCCTGGCAGAGCAGCCTCGGCGACTTCCGCATCCATTACAACAATCTGGGTGCCGCGCTGTCCGATGGAGAAGAATATGCCCCCATTCTTGTGATCCATCCCATACACGGCGCATACATGAAGTATATCAAGAATACCGACAGTCTGGCGGAGATCGACGGCAAGTTTGCCGAACTTTCCCGACTTCTCGGAAACAATCAGGTGCCTTATCATTACGGCGACGAGTGGCTCATGGAGAAATATGCCTCCGTGGAAGGCGGAAAGTTCCGTGTGGGCAAGTGCACCTATGATGCTGTGGTGGTACCCTTTACATACACCCTTGACGGAACCACGGCAGAGCTCTTGAAGCGGTATATTGCCGAAGGGGGCAAGGTATGGATATTCGATAAAGTGCCCGAATGCATCGACGGAGCCGCCTCCGACATGACATGGCTTACCTCCACCTGCACAAAAGAGGACATTTTCGCATACCGTGACGCGGTTATATCAGGGGAGGGGGGCGGTTGTGTGCCCGAACTCAGGAAGGCTGTGCGGATGACGGATGACGGAAAACTCATGTTTGTCACCAACATTCGGGACAATGTGCTGGAAAATGTGAAGCTGACCCTTGATGCCACATATGTGACCGATCTTGGCAGCATTTGCGAACTTGACCTCATGACCCTTGACGAAAAACCTGTGTGCGGTCGTCGGGTCGGGGACGGTTTTGAGATAATTCTGAATTTTGAGGAGGGAGAAAGCCATCTTCTGATCCCTTCCTCCCTTCCCATGACAGGGGAGAATGTGACAAAATCATCCGTCCCCACGATTGACATACCCAAAGAGGTAAAAATAGCGGAAAAACCCGTGAATATGCTGACTCTCGATACGGCGGAGGTATCATATAACGGAGTGGATTATGAGGAAGCCCTCTCCGTTATGGGCATAAAGGACAATCTTCTCCGTGCAAGGTATAACGGAGATGTGTGGCTCCGCTTTACCTATGAGGCAGCAGAGGATTATCTCGGCTCGGCGAAGAATCTGCGCCTTGTAACGGAACCCATGAATGTACTGTCCATATCCGTAAACGGTGCGGAGGTCACACCCATTCCCGACGAGTGGTGGTTTGACAAGAGCTTCCGCGTGACGGATATTCTGCCCTACACAAAAATTGGAAAAAACGAGATCGTGATTAAGATACACCATTGGCAGAGAGACTATGTATACTACGTTCTCTACGGCGGTGTGTGTGAGGCGCTGAGGAACTGCCTTGTTTTCGACTGCGAGGTGGAATGTGTTTACCTCACAGGCGATTTCTGTCTCCGCTGTGACGGCAGCTTTACCGACGGCGAAAGAAACAGCATACTGTACGAGGGCGGATTTGTGCTTGAAAGTCAGCGCGAAACCTGCAGAATGGGCAATATCGTCACCGACGGCTATCCTTTCTTTGCAGGACACTTCAAGGGAGCGTTCACCTATGAATACACGGACGGCGGCCCCATCATGCTCCATATTACGGGGCGGTATGCGGTGTGTGATGTGACGGTAAACGGCAAGGCGGCAGGAACCCTTATGTTCTCCGAATATCTTGATATCGGCGAATACCTGACGGAAGGGGCCAACGAGATCGTCCTTGATATTTGCAATTCCAACCGAAACCTTATGGGCCCCCACCATCGCCATGATCCCGAGCCCTATGCCGTGGGACCTCCCACCTTCTCCTTTGAAAAGGAATGGAACGGAAGAGAATGTGCGGATTATGTATCACGTTATGCATTTATCCGATTTGGTATAGAATAAATTTGAGGTATTCTTATGATACTTGCAACCGATTATGACGGAACCCTGTGCCGCGGTGTGATCACGGACGAGGACAGGGCTGCCATTATCCGATTCAGGGAAGCCGGCAACCTTTTCGGTGTGGTCACGGGGAGGGATTTCCCCATGGCATACGGTCCTCTGACGGGAGATGGCGGCGTTCCCTTCGACTTTATTATCGCCATGAACGGAGCCCTTGCCGTGGATAGGGAGGGAAACATCCTCTTTGAGCGAAGGGCGGACGGCGTTGTTCTTCCCGAGCTTATCCGAACCGTTTGCGAAGTGGGGGGCTCCCATCTCGGCTGTGTTACGGGAAAAACAAGGAGAGAATTCAGCCTGAATGTTCCCGATGGAGATGATTTTTATGCCCCGTTGTCGGATGCCCGGGCGATAAAAGGCTTTACGCAGGGGAATACATGGTGCGACAACACAGAGATCACGGCGAAGGCAGTCGGGATTATCAAAGAGCGCCACGGAGCATATATAAATGTGTTTCAGAATCATGTTTGTATTGATATGCCGCCTATCGGTGTGGATAAAGGAACAGGTGTGGCGGAACTTGCCGATATTTTCGGAGTACCCCATGGTGAAATATGGACTGCCGGGGACAACTATAACGACCTTCCCATGCTGACCCGATTCCGCGGCTGTGCCATGGAGAACGGCGTGCAGGCAGTGAAGGAAGCGGCGAGGGGAGTGTATCCCGATATAGCCTCCATTATTGACGAAATGATGGGATAGTATTAAGGAAAAAGGTGCGTTTCGCCATGTGGTGATTCGCATCTTTTCTGTTGTTAAAATAAACAAAATACACGGCAGCGATTTGTTGCAATACTTTGCTGTGTTTTTCTGAAATACAGTTGACAGATGAGGGATAATCGGATATAATTAAATCAGCATCTGTGCAAACGTTAGCACAGACGAGTAATTTTGTTTTGAAAGAAGGTATTGTGATGAAACAGAAAAGCATAGTTGCAGTATTGCTTGCAGCCCAGATGCTTCTTGTGGGCGGTGTGGCCTGCAATGACAGCGGTGTGAGCGACGACACGATCGTTTCCGAAACAGCATCTGCTGAAACCGAATCCGCGGAGATTGACGAAACAGAAGACGGAGAAACGGAGTTTGACAGAATGTCCGTCAGTGACGATCTCCCCGATATCACCTTCAACGGACGTGATTTCCGAATCGTCACCAATGAGGATGCCCTCTTCCAGCTTGTAGCGGAGGATTATACGGGAGTTGCCACAAATGATGTGATCTACGACAGAAACAAGCGGGTGGAGGACAGATTTGATGTAAAGATCAGCGCGTTCTACGAAGGCAAAGAGCCCCAGGACGTTGTATATCTGTACGCCATGACCGACGAACATTACGTTGAGATGGCGGATGTATGGTCGAGAATGGGACTTTCTCTGGCGGCGGACAGCCTCTGCCTCAACTGGA
>SVSU01000039.1 GCA_015064135.1 Oscillospiraceae bacterium | reverse complement strand
TGGACGAGTTTGCCATGGGCTCCTCCTGTGAGCGCTCCATTGCAGGTCCCACACGGAATCCTCTTGATCTGACCCGTTCACCGGGCGGTTCGTCGGGAGGAGCTGCGGCTTCCGTTGCGGCAGGCGAGGCGGCATTTGCCCTCGGCACCGACACGGGAGGGAGCGCCAGACAGCCGGCAGCCTTCTGCGGTTTGGTATCCATGAAGCCTACTTATGGTACAGTGTCTCGGTACGGCATGGTGGAGCTTGCCTCCTCCCTTGAGCAAATCTGTCCCATAACTCGGACGGTTCGTGACAATGCTCTTGTGCTCTCCGCAATCTGCGGCAGGGACAGGAGAGATATGACCACCGTTGATACATCCTCCCTTCGGCTTCCTCTTGAGCCCGTTGAGCTGAACGGACTGAAGGTCGGTGTTTTTGCGGATTTTTCCGGGTTCTGTGAGTCGGGCGTGGCGGATTGTGTGAGCCGCAGTATCGGCTTGATTGGCAAATTGGGTGCTGTGGTTGACGAGGCGGCGCTGCCATCCCCCGATCTTGCACGGGACATCTATCTTGTTACCATGGCGGCGGAGGCTTCCTCCAATCTGGCGCGGTATGACGGCATCAAATACGGTTTTGGCGGTGCGGATGCGACAAGCGCAAGGAGTGAGGGCTTCGGGGGAGAAGTCCGCCGCAGGATCATCGCCGGAAGCTATGCCCTTTCCTCCGTTTACAGGGGGGATTATTACAGAAGGGTGAAGGCTGCGGCGAGAGAACTTTGCGAGAGGGTGGAGAAGATATTCTCGATATATGATATGATCCTCATGCCCACTGTGGGAACAACGGCATTTCCCCTCGGCTCCTTTGATGATTCACCCACCAATCTTTACAACAGCGACCGATTTTCAGTCTATGCCAACCTGACAGGCTGTCCTGCCATTACCATTCCCTGCGGCGGCGTTGATGGTCTGCCCGTTGGCTTGACTCTTATGGGACGAAAGGGGTCGGAGGAAATGCTTTACGGTGCGGCGCTGACCCTTGAGACGGAGCTTGCGGATTTTAACGGGACGGAGGTAAAGGCTTGTGTATAAGGGATTTGAGGCGACCATCGGTCTTGAAGTCCATGCGGAGCTGAAAACGGAGACGAAGGTATTCTGCGCCTGCTCTGCGGCATTCGGGGGAGAGCCAAATACACAGTGCTGTCCCGTCTGCATGGGGATGCCCGGCGCTTTGCCCATGCTGAACGAAAAGGCTGTGGAGTATGCTGTGAGAGCAGGTCTTGCCTTTGTGTGCAGGATTGCCGAGGTTTCGTGGTTCGATCGAAAAAACTATTTCTACCCCGATCTGCCGAAGGGATATCAGATTACACAGGCTCAGTCCCCTTTTTGCGTGGGCGGTGAGGTACAGCTCAGGGGGCTCGGGTATGAAAAAAGTGTACGCCTTCGTCAGATCCATCTTGAGGAGGATGCCGGAAAGCTGATCCACACGGCGGAGGGGACACTTATTGACTACAACCGATGCGGCGTTCCCCTTATCGAGATCGTAAGCGAGCCCGATATACGAGATGCCAACGAGGCAAAGGCGTATCTGAACGAGCTGAGACGGGTGCTTCTCTTTCTTGGGGTATCCGACTGCAAAATGAACGAGGGCTCCCTGCGGTGCGATGTGAATGTGTCCGTCCGCAGACCCGGTGAGCCGCACGGAGAGAGATGTGAGGTGAAAAACCTTAACTCCGTTTCCTATGTGGGGAAAGCTGTGGAGTATGAGATCAGGAGACAGGTGGAGCTTATCCTCTCGGGCGGCACCGTGGCAAAGGAGACCCGGCGGTTCAACGAGGACACGGGGGAGACGGAGACTATGCGCCGCAAAGAAAGCGCTGTGGATTACCGATATTTCACGGAACCCAATATTCCGCCTGTCAGACTGTCGGCAGAGTATGTGGAAAGCGTGAAAAGACAAATGCCTATAATGCCCGACGAAGCAAGGAGAAACCTTACAGAACGTTTCGGCGTGGGGGAAGAGACGGCAGCGCAAATTACACAACTGCCTAAAATCTACCGATTCTTCCTTCGCACAGCGGAAATAACGCGATATCCCCTCAAGGCGGCGAATTTGTATGTGGGAGAGGTGCTGACGGTGTGCGGTGAGGAGCAGGATTCCTATATCACCGCGGAACACCTTGCCGAGACGGCTGATCTGTTTGGCAACGAGAGGATCACCGCCAATGTGGCAAAGCAGCTTATTCGTCTCTCGGCAGAAACGGGGGAGTCACCCTGTGTCATTGCGGAGAGAGAGGGCTTGTTCCGCATTCGCGACGAGGCGACCTTGCTCCCGTTGATCAAAGAAAGTATTGAAGCATCCCCGAAGGCGCTTCAGGATTACCGCAAGGGAAAGGAAACGGCGAAGAAAACTTTCCTCGGTTATGTTATGCGCGCAACAGGCGGTCGTGCCGATGCGGCATACTGCGAATTGCTCCTTGACAAGGTGCTCGGGGAAGAGTAATTGTCGGAATTTGATAGGGTTTTTGTGCGACTCAAATATGCCCGGTACCGTTTGTTCGGTGTCGGGCGTTTTTGTGTTTTGTAAAGCAAGGGGAGATGTTAAGAAAGAGGAAACTCAAGATTTCGGTTTTGTGAACCAAGTAAAATTGTTCTACTTTGGCGAGAAATGATGATTTAGAGGATCTTACAAAAAAGCAGGAAAATTACTACCGAATTTTTGCTCGTCAAAAGGGATTTAAGTCAAGTGTCGAAAACGAAAAACGTCGCTGTGGAAAACTTTGGGGCAAAATGGTAAAAAATGTAAATATTTTGCATGAAAAATACTGGAAAATAATGGAAAATGGGCGAAAAACTGAAATATTTTATACTTTTTTGCAATATATTTTTTTGTAAGGTATTGCTATTTACCTAAAAGTGTATTATAATAAATAGGGATAATAATTGAGTTTGATTTGTTCAAAACGAACAAAAGCGCATAGTGATGTGATCGAATGTTCGATGCGAACGAAAAGAGCGAAAAAACACCTGTCGGAAACTGGCCATAACATCCACAGGTTTTCAACAGAAAATCCACAGGCAGGCAAGTGGGAGAGAAGCGGAGAGATGGAATTTAAGCATGTGTCTATAATGGCGGCGGAGTGCATGGAGGCTCTTTGCCCAGAGAGAGGCGGTATTTATGTTGACTGTACTGCCGGGGGCGGAGGACATTCCTTTGAGATTGCCCGTCGGCTGCCCGAAGGTTCCCGTCTCATCAGCCTCGACCGCGATGACGATGCCATTGCCGCCTGTACTGCGAGACTTCGTGATTATGCCCATCGGTGCACCGTTGTGAAATCCAATTTCAGCGGAATCGGCGCCGCCCTTGATATGCTGGGGATCGAGAAAATTGACGGGGTCATGTGGGATCTCGGCGTTTCCTCTTACCAGCTTGATGAGGCGGAGAGAGGTTTTTCCTATGTGGCGGATGCGCCCCTTGATATGCGTATGGACAGAAGCTGCGGCATGACTGCGGCGGATGTGGTCAACACCTATTCCGAGGAAGCCTTGAAAAAGATACTGTGGGAGTTCGGTGAGGAGAAATTCTCGGGAAAGATCGCTCGCAGCATTGCGGCTTACAGAGAGACAAAGCGCATTGAGACCACGGGGGAGCTGGCGGAGATTATCGCGTCCTCTATCCCGAAGGCAAAACGGATGAAGGAATCCCAGCACCCGGCGAAGAGATCCTTTCAGGCGATCCGCATCGAGGTGAACGGGGAGCTTTCGGAGATCGAACCCTCTCTTACAGAGGCGTGCCGCAGACTGAAGCCCGGGGGAAGGATGGCTGTTATCACTTTCCACTCCCTTGAGGACAGGATCGTGAAGGACACTTTCCGCAGAATGGCGAAGGGCTGTGATTGTCCGCCGGAATTTCCCGTATGTGTGTGCGGTAAGACTCCCGATGTGAAGCTTCTGGGGAACGATACGCCCACGGCAGAGGAGATCGAGAGCAATCCGAGGGCAAGAAGCGCCAGACTGAGAACTGCGGAGAAATTGTAAAGTAAAGTGGAATGTGATGTTGCCGGGGGCGAAGGTATTGCTGCCGCGCAATGACAACAAACGAAATTGAGCAGGGCGGAATGCCCGTGGAAAATAAACGAAAGGGGGCGGAAGTGATGAACGGCGGCTACAACGGCAGACTTGCCGAAAAACTGAGAAGTGAATACAGAAACCGCGGCGCATCGCTCAGTGGTGTGCAGGCGTCATCCACTTCCGAACTCATGAGACGTGCGCAGATGGGCCGTGACCCCAAGGTGAATGTGGCAGAGGAAGCATTCGGCGACAGACTGCGCAGACGGGAAGCGAACCGCGCAGGCGGTGGCCGAGGTGTGTCGGGAGACGGCAGAACAGCCTCCGCATACGGAAAAAGCGGAGCGCAGGGAAGGTCTCCTTTTGGAGCTGACGGCAGAAAAACCGCGGGAAATATGTACGCATCGGCAGGGGATGCCAAAGGACAGCGTCGGGGACAGCAAGACAGACGTGGGCAGAAAACAATTCCGGGAAGCGAACCGAGACGTGTGAGATACACTGTGCGTGACGAGGAAGAGGATGTGTTTGAGGAGATCAAAGTGGCAAGAAAAAAACTGCCTGTAGGTTTCCTTGCGCTTCTTGCTTTCTGCACTGTGATGATTATGATGATCCTTATGTCCGTGGCACAGATCTACCAGACCACAAGGGAAATATCCGACCTTGAGGACAACGTGATCATGCTGAGGGAGACCATTGATGATCTGGAACTGAAGCTGGATGAGAAGAATGATATCCGACTTATCGAGCAGATGGCGACGGCAGAGTTGGGTATGGTGAAGGAGGATTCTCTCCGGAAAAAATATATCTCCCTGTCCGACGGTGAACGTGTGGACCTGGTGGGAGTGGAGGAGAACTCGGAGAGGTCGGGCGGCAGTACAATGCTTTCCTCACTTTTCGAGATCTTCGGCGGATTTTTTGAATATTTCAAGTAAAGGGCACTGCTGCAGGAAGATTGATGCGCGGCTTTGCCCGAATGGTGAATCCATATAGGGGATGACGGGACTGTTTGCGGCGCAGGTCGGACAGAGCCCGTTCGTTTTCCGAATAAAGGCTCCTCGCGGTGCATATAATTCCCCTGAAACGGGACTTGCAGACAGGAGTTTGAGAGAGAAAGGCAGGGATGGCAGTGGCGAAAAGACTGAATCGGATCGACAAGAAAACAACGACCCGACTGGGGATCGTGTTTTGCTTTTTTCTTGCCATCTGTACGGTGATTGTGGCATATCTTGCCAACTATCAGCTGAAGATGAACGAATACTACCAGTCCCAGGTGCTGAATCAGCTTACCATCCAGACGGAAGTGAATCCCGAAAGGGGAAGTATTCTTGACCGAAACGGCAACATCCTTGCGGCAAACATAACGGTTTACAACGTGATCCTTTCTCCTCAGCATATCATCGAAGCTATGGAGGAGGATGAGGCGGCAAACAGCGACAGCAAGGCGGACAATGATGTTCTCTACGAGTTCTCCGATCCCGAATACGGACTTACATACAAGGGCACACGGCAGAACGAGCTTATTGCCAAGGTCCTCTCCGCCTATCTTGAGGTGGACTACGATAGGATCATTGAAAAGGCTGCGAAGGTAGGCAGACGCTACGAAGTCATCAAGAACAACGTGGACGATGTGACGGCGGAGAAGATCAAGGCATTCATTGCCGAGTTCGGGCTGAAGAATCAGATCTACTTCACCGCAGGCGCAAAGCGGTATTACCCAAAAAGCGACCTTGCCAGCCATGTGATCGGCTTTACCAACAGCGAGGGCGTGGGTATTTACGGGCTGGAGCAGTATTACAACAATATCCTTGAAGGCACAAGCGGACGGTATATTCTGGCGCAGGACGCGAGAAATAACGATATGCCCTTTGAGTACGAGCGATATATCGAGGCGTCGAACGGGTACAATCTGGTGACGACCATCGATATCTATATCCAGTATGAGCTGGAAAATCAGCTTGAGAAGACCTTTATTGAATCGGGGGCTCAAAACCGTGTGTCGGGCATTGTCATGGATGTAAACACGGGTGAGATTCTGGCAATGGCGACCTACCCTTCGTTTGATCTGAATTCTCCCTATGTGCTGGATGATTTTTCGGCGGCAAAGCTTCAGGGTGTGGATGAGAAGAGTGAGGAATACAACGAGCTTTACTGGGAGCTTCTCTACACCATGTGGAACAACAAAGCGATAACGGAGACCTACGAGCCCGGCTCTACCTTCAAGATCGTGACCACTTCCATGGCGTTTGAGGAAAAGGTGGTGTCGCCCGATTCCCCCTTCTTCTGCGGCGGTTCCTACAAGATAGAGGGGTGGTCGAAGCCCATAAGCTGTCACTATAAGGCAGGCCACGGCAATGTAACCTTCACCGTTGGACTCCAGCAGTCCTGCAACCCCGTTCTCATGCAGATCGCGGAGAGAGTGGGCAGGGAAAAGTTTTATAACTACTTTGAGGCATTCGGGTACACGGAAAAAACGGGAATTGACCTTCCCGGTGAGGTGGGCGGCATTTATTCCTCCTACAAGAATTTTTCCAATGTTTCGCTGGCTGTCTATTCCTTCGGTCAGACCTTCAAAACAACACCCATTCAGCAGGTCAGAGCTGTTTCCGCCGTGGCAAACGGAGGTACTTTGGTAACACCTCATCTCATCAAGGAAATTGTGGACGACGACGGCAACGTGATTCAGTCTTTTGAAACGGAAGCGGTCCGTCAGGTGGTGAGCAGTGCTACCTGCGAGACCATTACGGACATTCTGGAAGAGGGTGTTGCGGGAGACGGCGGCGCGAAGAATGCTTATGTCAAGGGCTATCGCGTGGCGGCAAAGACAGGTACCTCGGAGAAGAGAGATAAATATGACGAAAACGGAAACACACCGTGGCGCGTGGGCTCCTGTGTGGCTTATGCTCCTGCGGATTCCCCCGAGGTGGCGGCGCTTATCATGGTGGATGAACCTTCCATCAGCAGTGTTTACGGAAGCGTGGTTGCCGCACCCTATATTTCCAATCTGATGGGCTTCGTCCTGCCGTATATCGGCGTAGAGGCGCAGTACACATCCGAGGAGCTTGAAAATCTGGACATCACGTTGTCCAATTATGTGGGTGCGTCGGTGGAAAATTGTATTCGCGACCTGAGCTGGCGAGGATTTACTTATGAGATCATCGGCTCGGGGGACACGGTAACGGCACAGATCCCGGAAGCCGGAACCATGATCTCCAGTGACAGCGGCATCCTGCTCCTGTATACGGGAGATGAGGCTCCTGCCAACACCATTACGGTGCCGAATGTGGTGGGAATGAGTGCATACAATGCAAATCAGACCCTTGTGAATCTGGGACTGAATGTGTCCTTCGCCGGTTCCGTCAACGGATCGTCCGCTACGGTGATCAGCCAGACGCCTGCGGCAAATACCATGGTTTCAAGAGGAACTGTCGTAGAGGTAACGCTGAGGCATCTCGATATGACAGACTGATGCCGTCGAGTGTGCTCGGTACATAATCCATACAAAGCAAAAACACAAAGAAAAAACGGCAATGACTGCCGATTTGGGAAGTTGAAAGACAAATTCTCACGGAGGTCATGCCATGAAAATCAGAGAACTTATTGCAGGGGTAGAAATCAAAACCTCAAGGGGGGCGGAGGGGAAGGTGAAAGGAATCACCTCCGATTCCCGGTCGGTAAAGCACGGCTGGATGTTTATCTGCATCAAAGGGATGCATCGGGACGGCCACGATTATATCGATGAGGCTCGGAAAAACGGTGCGGTGTTCCTCGTTGGCGAGGATGAGGAAAGACTGGCTCGGTCCGGCGTGGGCTACGCGGTATGTGAAAACGCACGTCTGGCGGAGGCGGTGATCTGGAACAACCGATGGGGCAACCCTTCCTCGGGCATGAAGAAGATCGCGGTGACGGGCTCCATGGGCAAGACTTCCACGGTGTTCATCCTCCGCGAAATTCTGCGGCGTGCGGGGCATCGGGTGGGAATCGTCACCACGGTGCGGACCATGGCGGAGGATGATATCCTTGATATGGGTCAAAACGGCGGCTCATCCCTGACGGACAGGGTGGGGGCAATGACGACTCCCGATCCCGAGTATTTCACGGGTGCTGTCCGAGAGATGAGAAAGCGTGGATGTGATGTGCTCATTTATGAGGCTTCCTCCCATGCCATCGATATGCACAAGACGGATGCTTTTTTGCCCGACATTGTCCTGTTTACCAACCTGACTGAGGAGCATCTCGACTACCACGGGGATATGGAGACATACCTCGGGGTAAAAGCATCGCTGGTTCGCCGTGCCCCCGTATGCATCGCAAATGCGGATGATCCGCGGTTTGGAATGCTGACGGAGCAGGCGGAGAACACACGGTTTATCAAGTGCTCCATGATCCCCGACAGATTGGCGGAGGTGGATGTGTGTGCTCTCAGGTACCGTTCCCTCGGTTGTGACGGCATCGAATATGTTTATTTCTCGGGGCCGGCGGTGTTCAGAGTGACCTCTCCCATAATCGGCAGCCATTCGGTGTACAACACCATGCTTGCTGCACGATGTGCCATGGAGTGTGGGGTGGATCCTTTGACGGTGAAAAGTGCTCTTGCCTCCCTTCGTCCTGTGGATGGAAGGATGTGCAGAGTGGAGGTGGGGGCGGATGCGCCCGTCAGCCTGTTTATCGATTATGCCCACACGGCGGCGGCTCTGGAGTCGGTGCTGAAGAGTCTCTCGGAGATCAAAGGTGAGGGTCAGCGGCTTATCGTTGTGTTCGGCTGCGGCGGAGACAGAGATCCCGCAAAGCGGAGCAAAATGGGGGCGGCGGCACAGAAATATGCGGATCTTACGGTGGTGACAAGCGACAACGCAAGAAGCGAGGACCCCCTTGCCATCATTTCACAGATCCTTTCGGGAATGAGTGAGGATAAGCCGTATGCGGTGATTCCCGACCGCGAGGAAGCGATCCGCTATGCAGTGGAAAATGCCCGTGAGGGGGACATAATCCTCCTTGCCGGGAAGGGACATGAGAAATATGAGATCACAAAGGAGGGGAAGCGCCCCTTCGATGAGGAGAAAATCGCAAAAGAAGCAGTCAGACACTGTTTCGGCGATTGATGGATAAAAAAAGAGACAACCTTGAACGGTTAGAAAATTACGACAGATTTCAAAGTAGAAAAGAGAATAAAAATGAGTGTTCAACTGAAATTAAAGACCCTGACCCCGGCGGAGATCAGCAAAGTGACGGGGGGCAGGCTTGAGATATACAACGGATGTTCCCCCGATACCCCTCAGACGGCGGTTTCCATTAACTCCAAGGAGGCCGGGGAGGGTGTGATCTTCTTTGCTATCAAGGGAACTCGCGTGGACGGCTGTGACTTCATTGCTGAGGCGGCTGCCATGGGTTCTACCTGCTTCCTCTGCGAGAGAGTGCCCGACTCGGCGAAGGAATGCGGACACCCCTTTTGCGCTGTTGTGGTGGAGAATGTGGTTGAGGCAATGGGTACCCTTGCATCGTGGTACAGAGGCTTTTCGGAGGCATCATTTGTTGCTATTACGGGCAGTGTAGGAAAGACTACCACAAAGGAATTCGTTGCCGCTGTGGCATCTGCCGCGTTCAAGACCCACAAGACGGAGGGAAACCTGAACAACGAGATCGGTATGCCCCTTACTCTCTTCGGACTGGAGCCCGATCACAGGGTTGCCGTTGTGGAGATGGGCATGAGTGGTCTTGGGGAGATCGAATACCTGACAAAGCTGGTGCGCCCCGATATTGCCATTGTGACAAACATCGGAACATCGCATCTTGCTTCCCTCGGGACGAGAGAGAATATCTGTCGCGCGAAGATGGAAATTCGCCTCGGGCTGAAGGAGGGAGGACGGCTGCTTCTGAATGCGGATGAGCCCCTTCTGTTCGATCAGTGCGGCACTCTGGAGGAGAAGCCTCTGCTCATGAGCGTTTACAACCGATGCGGTGATTTTCGTGCGGTGAATATCAGACAGAAGCTGGATGGGATCGTGTACGATCTGATCTACAACAGCAAGGCAGTTACCAATGTGGAGATCCCCGCCCTCGGCAAGCACAATGTTTACAACTCTCTCGCCGCCTATGCGGTGGGCGTGATGCTGGGCATGACGGACGATCAGATTCGCGTGGGCCTTTCCTCCTTCGTTGGTGCGGATATGCGCCAGAAGGTCTATGAGGTGGGCGGCATTACCATCATTGACGACTGCTACAATGCCAGTCCCGAGTCCATGCGTGCGGCGGTGGATGTGCTGGTGTCCTTTGCACAGAAGAAAAATGCAAGGTCGGCGGCGCTCCTCGGCGATATGCTGGAGCTTGGGGAATACTCCCGACTGATGCACGATCAGGTTGGGCAGTATGCGGCGCAGATGCAGGTTCAGAAGCTGTTTTGCTACGGCACCATGGCGGATATTATCGCAGAGGCTGCCATCAAGAAGGGAGTTCGGGCGGACAATGTGTATGTTTGCCTTGACACAAGGGATCCTCAGGGAATGGCGGATATGATCCTGTCGGCTCTGGAGCCCGGGGACGTTCTTCTCGTGAAGGCGAGCCGTGCGGTTCGGGCGGAGAAGATCATCGAATGTATGAAAAAGCGGAAATCAAAGAGAGGCGGCAAGACCTCGTCGGCATCGGGAAAGAAGAACTGATGCAAAGGGGCTGTCCGGAGTGAGGCGGCTCTGCGAAAGCGAAAAGATGGGAGATAATTGACCAATGAATTATAAAATCCTGTATGCGGCGGCACTGCTCTGCACATTTGCTGTGACGGTGCTTGTGTCAAAGAAGCTGATTCCCGTTTTGCGAAGCCATAAAATGGGGCAGCCCATTCTGGATATCGGTCCGAGATGGCACAAGAGCAAGGAGGGGACCCCGACCATGGGCGGCTTTGCCTTTATTGCGGCGGCTGTGGCGGTTGGACTTGGGGGATGCATTTATTTGGGTATCACGGACGGAATCCGCAGCACCCTTCCCTTTGTGTTCACCCTCGCTCTCGGTACGGCAGGGGGACTTATCGGCTGTGTGGACGACATGGCGAAGCTGAAGAAGAAGCAGAACGAGGGACTGACGGCAAAGCAGAAATTCCTGCTGCAGCTTATTGCCTCGGCGCTGTACCTTCTCGGAATGTCCCTGGTTTGCGGCATTGATACCACCATTGCTATCCCATTTGCGGGAGTGGAGATCGATTTCGGCTTTGCGTATTATGTCGTGGCGCTCCTTCTTCTCACGGGAGTTATCAACAGCGTGAACCTGACGGACGGTCTTGACGGGCTTTGCTCGGGAGTGACCCTTGTGGTGGGCATTTTCTTCACCCTGGTCGGCTTCCTCAACGGTATGGCTGAGCCCGATGGAGGAATGCTCCTTCTCGGTGCGGTCACAGTCGGCGGATGTGCCGGATTTTTGGTGTACAACTTCTACCCTGCAAGAGTGTTCATGGGGGACACAGGCTCCCTCTTCCTCGGCGGACTGGTTGTGGGCGGCGCCTTTATGATGGACAACATTTTGCTCGTGCTTGTCTTCGGCATCGTATACATAATCGAAACCGCTTCCGTTATCCTGCAGGTTGCATATTTTAAGCTGACTCACGGAAAGCGTCTTTTCAAGATGGCTCCCATTCATCATCACTTTGAAAAATGCGGCTGGTCGGAGGTCAGAATAGGCGTATTCGCTTCTCTCGTCACTGCGGCGGCGTGTGCGGTATCTTTGGCTTTCGGTATTCCCGGATAACTTACGGTTTTTGAAACAGCATAAAAAACAAAAGCAAATTACCATCGATTACAACAAAAAGGAGGGCGCTTCACATGAATAACAACGGCGGCAGAGCAAGGCGGAGACCCGATGATGTCAGCCGCGGCGGTGTTACGCCTTCCGTTGGCACTGCATCGGGACAGATGCGTCAGACCTACGGCAGATCGCCTTCAAGTAAGGGAAGCGGCAGACCGCGGACGACAGAATCATCGAATAATCAGCCCTCTCGCCCTCAATCAAGGCGAAACGGAAGCCGCACGGATGTGGGAACATCTGCGAGGGGCTCATCGGGACAGATGCGGCGGTTCCGCTACACCCCTGCTCCCAGATCTCAGGCTCTTGTGGATATTAAACGTGAGGAGAGACGGCTGAGGGAGGCGGAAAAGGAGAGAAAATGGCAGGAGGACATCGTCAGGGTAAAGGGCGGCGTTGACAAGATCATGCTGGCTATCATCCTTGTGCTCGTGTGCCTCGGCAGTATTATGGTTTTCAGCGCCAGCTATCCCGTTGCCGTGGCAGAGGGGAAGGACAGCCTTTACTATGTAGGGCGTCAGATCCGCTTTGTTGCCATCGGCTCAGCTTTCATGCTCGCGGCATCCCTCTTTCCCTATAAGTGGTACAAAAAATGGGGTCCCTTTGTGGCATACGGCGTGTCTGTACTGCTTCTCATTGCGGTGCTCTTCATCGGTAAATCGGAGGGTGAGGCAAAGCGGTGGATCGGATTCGGCGGATTTACCATTCAGCCTTCGGAATTGATGAAGGTCTCCATTGTGCTGATTCTTGCGTGGTATGTCGAAAAGTTCAAGCCGCAGATCGATGCTCGCCTGGACAGGTGGCACACCATCAAGTACAACGTTGTGGGGCCCGGTATTTTCGTCGGTATCGCCTGCGTGCTCATTCTCCTTGAAAAGCATCTTTCGGGTACCATCATCACGGGGCTTGTTGCTCTGGCTGTTATGTTTGTGGGGGGATGTCACTTCGGCTGGACCGCGCTGATCTTCGGTATCTGCGGTGCGGCGGCAGGTGGGCTGTTCCTCATTGCGAATCCATATGCTCTGAAGCGTATTACCACCTTTACCGACGACAATGCAGATAAACTGGACGAATTGTATCAGACCACACAAGGCATTTACGCCATCGGTTCCGGTGGGCTGTGGGGGCTCGGGTTCGGTCAGAGCAGGCAGAAATACAGTTATGTGAGCGCGGCGCACACTGACTTTATTTTCTCCATCTGGTGTGAGGAAATGGGCTTTATCGGCGGAATATTCCTCGTTGCCCTGTTCATTGCCTTTGTGTGGAGAGGATATGTTATCGCTTCCCGTGCACCCGACACTTTCTCCATGCTGACCGCATTCGGCATTACCACCCATGTGGGACTTCAGGCGTTCCTCAATATGTGTGTGGCGTCGGATATTATTCCCAATACGGGTATTTCACTCCCCTTCTTCTCCTACGGCGGCTCATCACTTATCGTATTGCTTGCGGAAATGGGGCTTCTGCTGTCCATCTCCCGACAGTATTACCGTAAAAAGGGAGATCTGGATCGCGAAAAGCTGATGAAAGACGTTTGAAAATCCAATGAATAATAGGCGAAAGAAAGCTGCTTCAAGCTTGAGACAGGCACGGTCATAAATGTGATTTTTCCAATATTGAAAGGCGATATATGAGAGTTCTTATGACAGGCGGCGGAACGGGCGGACA
The DNA here is from genome assembly GCA_015064135.1 of Oscillospiraceae bacterium. GTDB lineage: Bacteria > Bacillota > Clostridia > Oscillospirales > CAG-272 > UMGS1696. The sequence goes on along the minus strand of SVSU01000039.1, from coordinate 4,845 downwards.
CGTCAATCCCGCACTTGCGATTGCTAACACCATAAAACATAACGACCCCGAGGCGGTGATCGCTTATGTGGGAACGAAAAAAGGGATCGAGAACAAGCTCGTCCCGAAGGCAGGATATCCCCTCTATCATGTGGAGATTCAGGGAATCAGACGAAGCTTGTCCCCTGCCAATCTGAAAACGGCATATCTGGCGCTTACCGCCCCCAGAAAGGCGAGAGCTATTCTTGAGGATTTCAAGCCCGACATCGTCATAGGGACGGGAGGGTATGTGTCCTGGCCCGTGGTGAAGGCGGCGGCGGACATGGGGATTCCCACAGCACTTCATGAATCCAATGCCATAGCAGGCGTGGCGGTGAAGATGCTGCAGAAATATGTGGATAGAATCTATCTGAATTTTGAAAAAACCGCGGAGACCCTGACCTGCGACAGAGCGAAGATTATGCGCGTGGGCAATCCCATTATGGGTGAGTTTACTTCTCTCTCAAAGGAGGAGGCAAGGCGCAGGATGGGGCTTTCCGGAAAGTATAAATATGTTCTCCTCTCCTACGGCGGAAGCATGGGTGCGGAGAAGGTCAACGATGCGGTTCTTGCCGTTATGCGAGAGTTTACCGCCAAGCATCCCGAGGTTTACCACATCCATGCCACGGGTTCCATTGAGTTTGAACTTTGCACATCTCAGTTCAAGGAAATGGGGCTGGATAAGTGCGAGAATATCAGCCTGAATGAGTATATTTACGATATGCCCGTGAGAATGGCGGCTGCCGACCTGACCATCAACCGAGCAGGAGCCATGACGGTGTCCGAGCTTGCTATGACGGGGAAGGCCGCGGTGTTCATCCCCTCCCCGAACGTGGCAGAGAACCACCAGTATAAGAACGCCCGTGTGCTTTACGATGCAGGTGCGGCGGCGCTTTACGAGGAAAAGGAGCTTGCCGATGGGGCTGCCCCTCTCATTGCGGAGGTGGAGCGACTTCTCTCGCCCGAGGGAGACAGTATTCGGGCAGAGATGGGTGAGCGTATCAGGCAGTTCGCTGTTATGGACGCAAACAAACTGATTTACAACGATATTCTGAAACTGGTAAATAAAAAATAACACGGAAAATAACATTCGGATGTGAAAGGAAAGGTGTTTTCATCAACATGAACCACTATCCCGAATTAAGAAATAGATGAAAGGGGGCGGAACATGACCGCACAGCAGAGATACGGTGCCGACATGGGCTATTCCGCCCATAACATGGGAGCCCATAGTATGGGAGCCCATACCATGGGTGCGCAGTACGACCGCAGGGCAGGGCAGAGAATGGACAGCCGCAGCAGAGGGGCGCAGACTGCATCCGCCCGAGGAAGTGCAGAGCCCATGTATATCTACGGGGACAGAGTGTGCCCCAAGGGAGCGAAGCAGCGCCAGCTCTACAAAAAATACGGAGCAGCGGCAGGCTATGGTGAGGGTATGAATTCCCGATCGGGAGGCAGAGCCCAAAGGGGAGCCCCGATGGGAAGAGGCGAGCCGAAAAAGAGATACAAGATCGTGATGGAGAACATTATCAACATCTTTGAGTCCATTGAGGAAAGACGGCGGAACGATGTTGAGACGGCAAAGCGGAATGCCATCATGAGGAAAAAGTTCCTTGAACACAGGAGAGGGTTCTTCCTTGCCCTGTTCATGATTGCTTTCCTTGTGGCTTTTGTTCTTCTTGTGTATAACCTGTTCTTCGGTATCGGAAGCATTTATGCGGAGAACACGGTGAACTACACGGAAGCGGAGATTATTGCCGCGTCCGGAGTGGTTGAAGGGGACAAGCTTTACTCCTTCCGTGCCGATGAAGTGGAGAATAGGATCACTTTCTTCTGTCCATATATAAAAAGCGTGGATGTAACAAGGAAGGTGCCAAACAAGATCGATTTTGCCGTGGAGTCGGACAAGGGTGTTTATTACGCAGACATATACGGAGAAAGGCTGGTGCTGTCAGGCGGACTCCGTGTGCTCGGGGAGTTTGACCCTGCTGTTCACGGAGGGCTTACGGAGCTTTGCTTGCCTGAGGTGGACTATTCCGTGGCAGGTCGGCTCATTTCCTTTGCGGATGAGAAGCAGGAGCGATTCGTCAGGGATACACTCGGTCTTATCGGCCGCAGCGGGCTTTCCGGCAGAGTGGGCATGGCAGATCTGAGGGATGCGTACAGCATGGTGATATACTGCGATGGGCTTTACCTCCTGAAAGTTGGCGGAGAGAAGGACCTTGCCTATAAACTGAAGATGGCGGAAAAGACCATCGGAGACCCCGACTTCAATCAGGGCATCCCTGCCGAGATCGACCTCACCGTTTTGGGAGAAGCAAGCGTACGATATGACCATACCATCACCACTTCTGCCGATAACAGGGGATAAAATGTGATAAAAAGGGGTTTCAAACGAGAAATTTTTATAAATTTTATGAAAATTTCAAAAACCCTATTGCAAAAAACATTAAAATCGGGTATTATATAAGGTGTATAGTTAAAAGTGTTATTTATGCTGAGATAAATGTCGGCAGATTTGGATTTCATACAAAAAGTCGGACAGAAAAAAGGAGGGCATACAAATGCCGTTTGAATTTGAACAGAGTACATATGACAGTGGCGTGAATATAAAGGTAATCGGTGTAGGCGGCGGCGGAAACAATGCTGTAAACCGAATGATCGCCGATCACGTTCAGGGCGTGGAGTTCGTTGCAGTCAATACCGATATGCAGGCTCTCGCAAAATCCGATGCTGTTGTAAAGATCACCATCGGTGAAAAGCTGACCAAGGGTCACGGTGCGGGTTCCAATCCCGATATCGGTGAAAAGGCCGCTATGGAAAGCGAAGAAGAGATCAGAAAGGCTCTGGACGGCGCAGATATGGCGTTCGTTACCACAGGCATGGGCGGCGGTACCGGTACGGGTGCGGCTCCCGTTGTAGCAAGAATCGCCCGTGATATGGGTATTCTGACCATCGGTATTGTAACAAAGCCCTTCGTTTTTGAAGGAAAGAAGAGAATGGAACAGGCTGAGGCAGGCATTGCCAAGCTGAGAGAGTACGTTGACTCCCTGATTATCATTCCCAACGAGAGACTGAAGCAGGTTCAGGAAAAGATCACTCTGCTGAATGCATTTGCCGTAGCAGACGATGTACTCCGTCACGGTGTACAGAGCATTTCCGAGCTCATCAATGTTCCCGGATATATCAACCTTGACTTTGCAGACGTTACCGCTGTTATGAAGGATGCAGGCTATGCTCACATGGGCGTTGGCGAGGCAACAGGCAAGGATAAGGCAGAGCTGGCGGCAAAGGCTGCTATCTCCAGTCCTCTGCTTGAGACATCCATCTCCGGTGCGAGAGGCATTCTTATCAACATCACAGCGTCCCCCGATATCAGCCTGGATGATATCGACAAGGCTTCCGCAATGGTAAGCTCTGAGGCGCACGAGGATGCTACCGTTATCTGGGGTGCGGCATTCGACACAACTCTGGAAGATACCATCAAGGTTACTATCATTGCCACAGGCTTTGAAAACAAGAACGAGCCTGATGCTGCATTTGTAAAGAAGGCAGAGCAGACATCCGGAAGCATCAAGCCCTTTGCATCGGGCAGAATCGAGAAGGGTGTTCGTGTTGAGGAAAAGCGCGCTCAGCAGGTAGGAGCTGAGGCTGACGATGATGAGCCCATCTCCGACGATGATTTCAACGAGATTATCAAGATGCTGAGAGAAGGCAAGAATCAGGCGAACAATAACAATCAGAGAAGATATTGATTTTTGATTCAATGTGTCCCTTTGCGGAAAATTGCCTTTTTCGTGAGGGATTTTGGCAGATGTTCGTTTATTGAAAGAACCAAAAAGCCATAGGCGGTATCGCTTGTGGCTTTTTTTGCCCGACGGCAGAGGCGCGCTAAGGGTGTTTTTGAAAAGTATTGCGAAATAACACAAAGGAGGGCAGGTATGACATTTTCATCATTTGATTTTATTTTCGTATTTCTTCCCGTTTTTCTGATGCTGTACTATATTGTCCCTGCTAAGCGGAGGAGCCTTGTTCTCTTTCTCGGAAGTGTGTTGTTTTATGTGTACGGCACCCTCGCATCCCCTGTCTCCATGATTTTGCTTGCCGCCCTTACGGTGCTGACCTATTTTACGGGTATCGCCATATCAAGGGAGGAAGTGAAGTCGAGGGTTTTGCCGGGCCTTATTCTTGCCGTTATGTTCGGATTGCTCGTTTTCTTTAAATACAACGGATTTTTTCTTCGAGAGAACACGTTCGCCCTCCCCCTCGGCATCAGCTTCTATATTTTCAGCATGAGCAGTTATATAATAGATGTGTACACGGGTCGGACGGAGGCTGAGGGATCCTTTGTGAGATACGGCGCATATGTTATGATGTTTCCGAAGCTCCTCTCGGGGCCTATTGCGCCATACAGAAGTGTGTCAGATGATATGAGGCTTGTGGATGAGCAGGAGAGCCGAGTCCGTTTTCGCAATATCGACGGTGGTGTGCGCACATTTATCTATGGGCTCGGTTTGAAGGTGCTTGTTGCGGACCGCCTGTCGGGGCTCTGGCATGAGGTCGGCGGAATCGGGTACGACAGCCTGTCCGTTCCTATGGCGTGGCTCGGTGTGCTGGCATTTTCTCTGCGGTTGTATTTTGACTTTTTCGGCTATTCCCTTATGGCGATGGGAGTGGGCGAGATGTTGGGGTACAGGCTTCCCGAGAATTTCAGAGATCCCTATGCGGCTGTTACCATGGCGGATTTCTGGCGGCGGTGGCATATCACCCTTGGCGCGTGGTTCAGGGACTATATCTACATCCCCCTCGGCGGAAGCAGATGCAGCA
>SVSU01000038.1 GCA_015064135.1 Oscillospiraceae bacterium | reverse complement strand
ATACCGGGAATGTAAGTTGTTGCTTCCATACCGTTTGTCAGTCTTACCTTGGCAATCTTACGAAGAGCAGAGTTAGGCTTTTTCGGTGTAGTTGTACTAACCTTTGTGCAAACACCGCGCTTCTGAGGTGCGCTCTGATCTGTGGGCAGCTTCTTCAGAGAGTTGAAGCCAACCTGGAGTGCGGGAGACTTGGACTTGTAGGTCTTATCCTGTCTTCCCTGCTTAACGAGCTGGTTAAACGTAGGCATTGTTATTCCTCCTTTTCTTCAGTAATAAATGTTTATATACAACCGCCCTTTTGGGAACGGGAGTATGCTGTTTTCGCGCATAGGCATAGAAATAGCCCTATGGCGCGTACGTTGGTATTATATCATCACTTTTTGTCCTTGTCAAGCAGAGAGTGTCATCTCACAAAAAGTTTCTCCCACTTGCACAATTTTTCCCCACAATAATACTCCCAATTAGGAATATTTCTGCACGAAAAAAACCGTTCCCTGCTCTCTCCGCCATTGTTTGCCTCAAAAGAAGTCTTTTATTCGGAAAAAGCAGCGGTTCACCGCAAATACCGCGGCATTCCGATAATCTGAGGGAACAAACGCTTACTCGAGGACCTCTCCGTCAGCAGTAAAGAGGGGCAGTTTCTCGAGATAGATCAGATCTTCCCGCTTCTGGGCATCTCCCTCAGCAAGAATCGCCATTTTACCCACAATGATACCGCCTGCTTCCGCAACAAGCTGCTCCACCGCCCGAAGAGATTCCCCGGTTGAGATCACATCGTCAACAATAAGGATCTTCGAGCCCTTCATCAGCTCCGCATCTGCCGAGTCGAGGTACAGTTTCTGCTCCCCTGCCGTTGTGATGGAATTGACCGTCACCTCAAACACGCCTGTCATATAAGCCTTCGCCTTCTTGCGCGCAACAAAGTACTTTCTGTTCCCTGCCAGTCTGCCCATTTCGTGAGCGAGAGGAATACCCTTTGCCTCGGCGGTGATCACATAATCATACTCGGGTGCCAGGGAGAGCAGCTTTTGGGCACAGGCTGTTGTCAGCTCGGGGTCGCCGAAAATCACAAATGCACCAATGGCGATTTTGTCGTTGAGAGGACAGATGGGAAGTTCCCGCTTCACACCTGCGATGGTCATGGGATATGTTTTCATCTTTTATCTCCTGTTACATATAATATTGTAGTTTTTATATTTTGAATCATTATGTACACAAGAATTATAGCACAAATCACACTATTTTGTCAATCAAAAATCCGTTTCCTCTTGACAAAGATACTCCCGTGGTGCTATAATATTATTGTGATATCATTTTAGTATCAACAAGGAGGTTCTTTATGAAACAACAAAACGAGAGCATGATTTATGACGAAAAGGTGCTTCGCCCGGCAAACGGATGGGCAGTGCTGATCCTCTCCATTCTTGCGTACATAGCCGCAACGGTGGGAACCGTTCTGTGTGCCATTGCAATGGAAAACGGAAACATCGGCGGAATCGTGGGCTTTGTCGCCTGCGTGGTCTACCTCTGCATCGGCTGGATATGGTGGCTCGGCATCAAGGTAATACGCCCCAACGAAGCGGTTGTGCTGACATTATTCGGCAAGTATGTGGGGTCGATAAAATCGGAAGGATTCTTTTTCGTAAACCCCTTCTGCATTTCCGTAAACCCTGCGGCAGACACCGCTGTTCACGCAAGGGTCTCCCAGACTCAGCCCATATCTGCACTGACGGGAGCATCCGCGAGCATCAATGTAACCCCCCAGAACAAGAAGGTATCCCTGAAGGCATTCACCCACGACAATGAAAAACAGAAGATCAACGATGAGCTCGGCAATCCCATCGAAGTCGGCATCATTGTGATCTGGCGCGTAAAGAACACAGCAAGAGCAGTATTCAATGTAGAAAACTACAAGCTGTTCCTCTCCACACAAGCCGATTCCGCCCTTCGGGATGTGGTCAGATGCTATCCTTACGATGCCCCCGGTACCGAGGACAAATCCCTGCGCGGTTCCTCCGCCGAGATCGCACTTCAATTAAAGGAAGAACTTCAGGAGAGGGTTGAATTTGCCGGACTTGAGGTTATAGAAGCGAGAATAACCCATCTCGCCTATGCCCCCGAGATCGCCGCGGCAATGCTTCAGAGACAGCAGGCAACCGCCATTATCGAAGCGCGCCAGAAGATCGTTGACGGTGCTGTGGGAATGGTGGAAATGGCTCTTTCCAGAATCAGCGAAGGAAAGATCTGCGAGCTTGACGATGAGCGAAAGGCACAGATGGTCTCAAATCTTCTGGTGGTTCTCTGCGGAAACCGGGATGCGCAGCCCATCGTAAATTCGGGAAGCATTTATTAAATCTCCGCAAAAAATCACAAAATGCCCTTTCCCCCTTGCTTTTTCTTTCATTTTCATATAAAATGTATGTGCTATCACAAACGAAAGGAGTTCGCATATGGCGGAAAACGACCGACAGAAAAAACAACTGCCTCTCAGATTGTCAAAATCGCTGTATGACGAACTGGCACGCTGGGCGGAGGACGATTTTCGCTCCGTCAACGGGCAGATTGAATATCTTCTGACGGAATGTGTCAGAAAGCGCCGCATGACTCAGTTTCCGGTCGAGGATTCCAAGGACGGTACCGCTTCGGATTAGAAAAAATGGGATTTCTGCATTTTTCGGTGACAGAAATCCTCTTTTTTTGCCCTTTCGGCAATTTTGCACTTTACTTTGTTAATGTTTTGGTGTATAATAGTGGGAGAGAGCCGAACGTAAAAACTACGATTGGAGATTACAATATGGCGCAGCCTAAGAGAACCTCACAAAAGGACTACCTGTTTGAAGCCATCCTCGCCCTTGAGTCCATCGACGACTGCTACAATTTTTTCGAGGACCTTTGCACCATCAAAGAGCTTGCGGAAATGGCAAAGCGTATGTGCGGTGCGAAAATGCTGGCGGAAAACAAGGTCTATACGGAGATTACGGAAGCCACAGGACTCAGCACCGCTACTATCAGCCGCATCAACCGATGCCTGAAGTACGGCAGTGACGGCTACGCGGAGGCCATCCGCCGTCTTGATGAAAAGGGTATCCTCCCCGACGAAACCGCAGAAGGAGCCCCCGAGAATGAATGACGGATACCGCGCACTTGCCTCCGTTTACGATCGCTTGAACGGAGATGTGGATTATGCCGCATGGGCAGATTTCACCGAACGGTGTTTTGAGAAATTTTCCTCCCGCAAACCCACTTCCCTGCTTGAGCTGGGCTGCGGTACGGGAAGCATGACATTGGAGCTTGCCAAACGGGGCTATGATATGACTGCTCTTGACATTTCCGAGGATATGCTTGCCGTTGCTCATCAGCGCGCAGAAGAGGAAGGGCTCAAAAACATCCTCTTCCTTCGCGGAGACATGACCGACTTTGAGCTTTACGGCACCGTGGAGTCTGTTATATGCTGTCTCGACGGCATCAACCACCTCACCTGCCGCGAAGATGCCGCCGCCTGTTTTTCTCTGGTTTCCAACTATCTGGAACCGGGCGGTGTATTCCTCTTTGATTTAAACACCCCCTACAAATTCAAAACTCTGTACGCAGACAACGACTACATCCTTGAGGACGACGGTGCCGTATGCTGCTGGCAGAATCGCCTGAACAAAAAGGGGGATGTATGCGACTTCTATCTGACCGTGTTTGAAGAACAGCCAAACGGCTTGTACAAAAGAACGGACGGTGTTCAGCGGGAACGGTGTTACGGAATGAAGGCGATCCGCAATCTGCTGGGTGCTGCAGGATTGGAATTTATTTCCGCTGTCTCGTCATACAATTTCGATGAGATAACCGAGGGCACGGAAAGATGGTACATTACGGCAAGAAAACCCGAGTAACTTCAAGTGCATTTTGATACAAGGAGACCCCTATGGCAAAAATTATTCTTTTCGACGGAACCAACCTTGATATGTGGAGAAAAACCGACGGCTCCCCCGCCGAGTGGGAGCTGAACGGCGACGGCACAATGACCGTTGTGGCAAGAAAGGGCGACATTATGTCCACTGTCAAGTTCAAGGATGCCCACATTCATGTGGAATGGATGGCACCCGATATGCCCGATGTTGAACACGACTGGAAGGGCAACAGCGGCGTTTATATCCACGGCTGCTATGAGATCCAGATACTCGATTCATACGGTATCGAAGACCCCACCTGCTGGGACTGCGGCGGCATTTACGAATTCAACGCCCCCATCAAAAACGCCTGCCGCCCCGCCCTTGAGTGGCAGACCTTCGACATCTACTTCCGCGCCCCCAGATACAACGAAAAGGGTGAGAGAACGGAATGTGCGAGAGTCACCATCATCCAGAACGGTGAGTGCATCCAGAACAATATCCTTCTTCATCAGCACACCCCCGGCGGCGTAACGGAATACGCAGTCGAAGAAGGTCCTCTCATGCTGCAGGATCACAAGACCCCCGTTCGGTTCCGCAACATCTGGATCGAAACCTTATAAATTCTACCAAGCGAGGTATTACTATGGCAAAAATTGTTTTATTCGACGGCACAAGCCTAGATATGTGGCGCAAGCCCGACGGTGAACCCTCCAACTGGAAGCTCCACGAGGACGGCACCATGACCCCCTCCCGTGACGACACCGTTTCCACTGTTACATTCAAGGATGCTCACATCCATGTGGAATTCCGCGAGCCCTCCGACGATGAACGCGAGGAAGGCCAGTTCCACGACGGAAACAGCGGCGTTTACATCCACGGCTGCTACGAGATTCAGATCATCGACTCCTACGGTGATGCTCCCCCGAAGGAAAACCCCTGCGGTGCGGTGTATGAAATGTATATGCCTCGCGTCAATGCAAGCAGACCTGTGCGCGAGTGGCAGACCTACGACATCTACTTCCGCGCTCCCCGTTTCAATGAAAAGGACGAGATGACAGAAGCCGCAAGAGCTACCGTTATCCACAACGGCGAGTGCATCCATAACAATGTGATCCTCCACTGGGCAACCCCCGGCGGAATCACCGATCATCCCGTGAAGGAAGGTCCCCTCATGCTTCAGGGCTACCGCTTTGACCCCGTTCGGTTCCGCAATGTGTGGATCGAAACTCTGTAATCCCAAAAAATTTATATATAAAGAGGTAAAAATTATGGCAAAGTACATCCTTTTTGACGGCAAAAACACCGATATGTGGACAACCCGCGAGGGCGCTCCCATCAACTGGAAGATCAACGACGACGGCTCCATGACAGTCGGCAACGAGGACATCGTTTCCACCGTAAAGTTCGGCGACGCTCACATCCACGTTGAGTGGAAGGAACCCGATATGCCCGACTGCACAGGTCAGGCGAAGGGCAACAGCGGCGTTTACATCCACGGCTGCTACGAGCTTCAGGTTCTCGACTCCTACGGCATCGAAAACCCCAAGTCCAACGACTGCGGCGGTATCTACTGTATGTATTCTCCCCGCACAAATGCCTGCAAGCCTGCTCTTGAATGGCAGACCTACGACATCTACCTCCGCGCTCCCAGATACAACGAAAAGGGCGAGATGACCGAATGCGCAAGAGCTACCATCATCCAGAACGGCATCTGCGTTCAGAACAACATCCTGCTCCATCAGGCTACTCCCGGCGGTATCACAGAAGGTCCCGTTAAGGAAGGTCCCCTCATGCTTCAGGATCACGGCAACCCCGTAAGCTTCCGCAACGTTTGGGTTGAAACTCTGTAAGGATTAACCAAAAACAAACCGTAAGCCATGTGATTTTACCGTCACATGGCTTATTTTTATTGAAAATTTACAGTATATTTACATTTTAATTTTATGTAAATTTTCTTACGCCAACTTGTAAATGTTGGAAAAATATACTTGATTTCCCGGAAAACTATTGACAGATGAAGAAAAAGGTGATAAAATTGTATGCTGATATATATTCGCCTTTCAGGTGAAAACTATGCCGATTCGCAGCTCTGCTTCCTTTTAATATATAAGGCACACCCTCGGGAAAGTCCTTTTGGAAAAGTGAAAAAGACGCGGGCGGTACAAGTCATAAGAATGGAGTGATAGCTCAAATGGTCAAGCCCCAGAAGGTAGGAAAGAACATAAGAATGAGTTTCTCCAAAATCGACGAAGCTCTTGAAATGCCGAATCTCATTGAGGTTCAGAAAGAGTCGTTCGAGTGGTTCCTCAACAAGGGACTGATGGAGGTTCTCGAGGATGTTTCCCCCATAACAGACTATTCCGGCAATCTTTTTATAGACTTTGTCGGCTACTCGCTGGATTCCAAGCCCAAATATCCCATCGAAGAATGCAAGGATCGTGACGTCAACTATGCCGCGCCTCTCAAGGTGGAGGTTCGCCTGTCCAACAAGCTGACGGGCGAGGTCAAGCAGTCTTCCATTTTCATGGGCGATTTCCCGCTGATGACCGACAAGGGTACTTTCGTTATCAACGGTGCGGAGCGCGTTATCGTTTCTCAGATCGTTCGCTCCCCCGGCATCTACTACGAAAGTGCCATCGACAAGACAGGTAAGAGAACCTATGCGGCAACGGTAATTCCGTACCGCGGCGCATGGCTTGAATACGAAACCGATGCCAGCGACGTGTTCTATGTCCGTATCGACAAGAACCGCAAGCTGCCCATCACCAATCTGATCCGCGCTCTCGGCATTGAGACTCCCGAGGAGATCGCTGAAGTGTTCGGTGAGGAGCCCAAGCTCATCGCCACCCTGGAAAAGGACACCTGCGAGAGAGATGCCATTGAGAACAAGTCATCCATCCGCGACGAGGCTTTGAAGGAGATCTACAAGAAGCTCCGTCCCGGTGAACCTGCAATCGTTGAGTCCGCCGAGATTCTGATGAACGGTCTGTTCTTCGACCCCAAGCGTTACGACCTGTACCCCGTCGGCCGTCACAAGTACGACAAGAAGCTGGCTCTCGGCGCGAGAATCGCAGGCTTCACTCTGTCCCGTCCCGTTATCAGCCCCCTCACAGGCGAGCTGCTCTATGAGGACGGCGTAACACTGACCAAGGAAGATGCAATGGCAATCGAGGAAGCCGGTGTTTGCGAGGTTTACCTCATCGTTGACGAACAGGGTACCGAATGCAAGGTATTCTCAAACGGTGCCGTTGACCCCAAGTGCATCCTCGGATACGACCTTGTTGACAGCGGTGTTGCCGAAAAGTGCCGTCTTGATGTCCTTCAGGAGATCATGGAAGAGGCAAACGGCGACGAAGAAGAAATTCGCGCTGCCGCAAAGAGACGCATTGCCGAGCTTTGCCCCAAGCACATCACAAGAGAGGATATTCTCTCCTCCATCAACTACCTCCTCGCCCTTTCTCACGATGTGGGATCCGTGGATGATATCGACCATCTCGGCAACCGCCGTCTGAGAAGCGTTGGTGAGCTCCTCCAGAACCAGCTCCGCATCGGTCTGGCTCGTATGGATAAGATCATCAAGGAGCGCATGAACATTCAGGACAACGAGTCTCTGTCTCCTCAGACACTCATCAACATCCGCCCTGTTGTAACAGCGATCCGCGAATTCTTCGGCTCCTCTCCCCTGTCTCAGTTCATGGATCAGAACAACCCTCTGGCTGAGCTGACTCACAAGAGAAGACTGTCAGCCCTCGGCCCCGGCGGTCTTTCAAGAGACAGAGCTTCCTTCGATGTCCGCGACGTACATTACACCCATTACGGAAGAATGTGCCCTATCGAGACTCCCGAAGGTCCCAACATCGGTCTGATCTCCTACCTCTCCACCTACGCGAAGATCTCCAAGTACGGCTTCATTGAGGCGCCCTACCGCAAGGTGGTTCACGAAACCATGGAGGATGGCACCGTCAGACACAGAGTTACAAACGAAATTCAGTACATGACAGCGGATATTGAGGACAACTACATCGTTGCTCAGGCAAACGAGCCCCTCGATGACGAAATGTACTTTGTAAATAAGAAGGTAACGGCAAGAAACCGCGCGGATATCGTGGAAATCGACCCTGCAAGAGTTGATTACATGGACGTATCCCCCAAGATGGTGGTTTCCGTTGCCACAGCTATGATCCCCTTCCTTGAAAACGATGACAACTCCCGTGCGCTCATGGGTTCCAACATGCAGAAGCAGGCGGTTCCCCTTATGATTACCGATTCTCCCATCGTCGGCACGGGTATGGAATATAAGGCTGCCGTTGACTCCGGTGTTGTGGTGGTCTGCGAGAATTCCGGTTGGGCTGAGTCCGTTACCGCCGATGAGATCGTGGTTCACTGCGACGACGGTCACAAGGACACCTACCGTCTCATCAAGTTCAAGAGATCAAACCAGGGCACCTGCATCAACCAGCGTCCCATCATCAGCCAAGGCGACCGTGTGGAAGCGGGACAGATCATTGCAGACGGTCCTGCCACCTCCCAGGGTGAGATTGCCCTCGGTAAGAATGCCCTCATCGGCTTTATGACATGGGAAGGTTACAACTACGAGGACGCGGTCCTTCTGAACGAAAGACTGGTCCGCGATGATGTTTACACCTCCATCCATATCGAAGAATACTCACACGAAGCGCGCGACACCAAGCTCGGTCCCGAGGAGATCACCCGTGAGATCCCCAATGTGGGCGAGGATGCTCTCAAGGATCTGAACGCAGAAGGTATCATCAGAAAGGGTACCGAGGTTCGCGCAGGCGATATTCTGGTGGGTAAGGTCACTCCCAAGGGCGAAACCGAGCTGACAGCGGAGGAAAGACTGCTGCGCGCCATCTTCGGTGAAAAGGCGAGAGAGGTAAGAGACACCTCCCTGAAGGTTCCTCACGGTGAAAGCGGTATCGTTGTTGACGTTAAGGTATTCTCCCGCGAAAACGACGACGAGCTGCCCCCCGGAGTAAACAAGGTTGTCCGCGTATACATCGCGCAGAAGCGTAAGATCTCCGTCGGTGACAAGATGGCGGGCCGTCACGGTAACAAGGGTGTCGTTTCAAGAATTCTCCCCCCCGAGGATATGCCCTTCCTTCCCGACGGTACACCTCTCGATATCGTGCTGAACCCTCTGGGCGTTCCTTCCCGAATGAACATCGGACAGGTGCTTGAGGTTCACCTGGGTATCGCAGCAAAGAAGCTGGGCTGGAAGATCATGACCCCCGTATTCGACGGCGCAACAGAGAAGGACATCTCCGACTGTCAGGCACTTGCCAACCTTGACAGACTGGTGACACCCCTTGAAAACGTAAACGGCAAGAATCTCTACGAAGAGATCTTTGACGAAGAAGGAAATCGCACTCTCCGTCCCATTGTCGGCGACGAGAGAAACGATGAGGAATACATCGAAAAGCTCCGCGGCGAACAGAAGCTCCGCGTAGTTGACGGTAAGACCATCCTCTACGACGGACGTACAGGTGTTCCCTTCGACAACCCCGTAACGGTTGGTATCATGTACTACCTGAAGCTTCACCATCTGGTTGACGATAAGATCCACGCGCGCTCCACCGGTCCTTACTCACTGGTAACACAGCAGCCTCTCGGCGGTAAGGCTCAGTTCGGCGGTCAGCGTTTCGGTGAGATGGAAGTATGGGCGCTTGAAGCATACGGCGCTGCTTACACACTTCAGGAAATTCTTACCGTAAAGTCCGACGACACCATCGGCCGTGTCAAGACGTACGAAGCAATCGTCAAGGGTCAGAACATCCCCACACCGGGTGTTCCCGAGTCCTTCAAGGTTCTTGTCAAGGAACTGCAGACCCTTGCCCTCGACATCCGCATTCTCAACGAGGACGGCGAAAGGATCGACCTTGCCACCCTGGGTGAGGATGCCATCGAAGCACCGAATATCGTTTCCGATGAACCCATCGGCGAGGAGATTCCCCACGTTGAGGAGACAGAGGATATTGAAGAAGATCTCTTCGACGACGATTTCGATGACGATGAACCGGACGATGCCGAGATCTTTGCCGCAGAGGAAGGCGACGATTTCTTCGGTGACGATCTTGATACAGATTTCTGATTGAAATAACGATTTTTAAACCATTCGGCAGGGATTCCCGCTTGTTTTTTGGGAATTCCCTCCGCCGATTCAATATATACAAGAGAAGGTATACTGCTGATGGAACGCAATGTATTCGATTCTATAAAAATAGGTCTGGCGTCTCCGGAAATGATCAGAAGCTGGTCTTACGGCGAGGTCAAGAAGCCCGAAACGATCAACTACCGTACCTTAAAAGCAGAGCGTGACGGTCTTTTCTGTGAAAAAATCTTCGGTCCCACCAAGGACTGGGAGTGCCTTTGCGGAAAATACAAGCGCATCCGACACAAGGGTAAGATCTGCGAAAAGTGCGGCGTTGAAGTGACTCAGAAGAAGGTACGCCGTGAGCGTATGGGTCACATCGAGCTTGCATCCCCTGTATCCCACATCTGGTACTTCCGCGCCATCCCCACAAAGATGGGTGTTCTCCTGGATCTTTCTCAGAGAGTCCTTGAAAAGGTTCTCTATTTTGCCGCTTATATCGTAATCGATCCCGGTTCAACTCCCCTCGCAAAGTACCAGCTCCTCAAGGAGAGCGAGTACAGAGACGCATACAACAAGTATGAAAACGATTTCCGCGTGGGCATGGGTGCTCAGGCAATCAAAGAGCTCCTTGAGGAGCTGGATCTGGACGAACTCTCCGAACAGCTCAAGGCAGAGCTTGAGGACGCAAGCCGCCAGAAGAAGATCCATCTGGTAAAGAGACTGGAGGTTGTGGAATCCTTCCGCAAATCCGGCAACAACCCCGCATGGATGATTCTGGATGTGCTTCCCGTAAGCCCCCCCGATATCCGACCCATGACACAGCTTGACGGCGGCCGTTTCGCCTCCTCCGACATCAACGATCTGTACCGCCGTGTTATCAACAGAAACAATCGTCTGAAAAGACTGATGGAGCTCCATGCTCCCGATATCATCATCCGCAACGAAAAGAGAATGCTGCAGGAAGCGGTTGACGCCCTCATCGACAACGGCAGAAGAGGCAAGCCCGTAACAGGCCCCTCCAACCGTCCTCTGAAGTCTCTCTCCGAAATGCTCCGCGGTAAGCAGGGTCGTTTCCGTCAGAACCTGCTCGGTAAGCGCGTTGACTACTCCGGACGTTCCGTTATCGTTGTAGGACCCGATCTGAAGATCTACCAGTGCGGTCTGCCGAAGGAAATGGCTCTCGAGCTGTTCAAGCCCTTCGTTATGAAGAGACTGGTTGAAACAGGCAAGGCTTCCAACATCAAGGATGCAAAGAAGAAGGTTGACAGAGTTCACACCGACGTTTGGGATGCTCTCGAAAATGTTATCAAATCCCATCCCGTACTGCTGAACCGTGCGCCTACCCTCCACCGTCTGTCCATTCAGGCATTCGAGCCCGTTCTCGTTGAAGGTAAGGCGATCAAGCTTCATCCTCTCGTTTGTAAGGCATTCAACGCCGACTTCGACGGTGACCAGATGCCCGTACACGTTCCCCTTTCCGCTGAGGCGCAGGCTGAGGCTCGTTTCCTCATGCTGTCTGCAAACAACCTTCTGAAGCCTGTTGACGGACGTGCAATCGCCGTTCCTTCTCAGGATATGGTCCTCGGCTCCTTCTACCTTACCCTCGACAAACCCGGTGAACCCGGTGAAGGAAAGGTATTCCGCAATTTTGACGAAGCTACTATGGCATACGAAAACGGTCTCCTCGGTCTCCACGCACCCATTAAGGTTCGTGTTGAGAAGGAAATCGACGGCGTTATGCAGGAAAAGATCATCGACGCTACCTACGGTCGTCTCGTCTTCAACCGCGCTATCCCTCAGGACCTCGGTTATGTTGACAGAAGCGATCCCGAGAAGCTCTTTGACCTTGAAATCATGTTCGTAACCACATCCGGCAAGCTGGGTGACATCGTTGACCGATGCATCCGCCAGCACGGATTTGCAACTACCGCCGCTGTACTTGACGAGATCAAGTCTATGGGTTACAAATACTCCACAAGAGGTTCTATCTCCATTTCCGTGGCGGATATGACCATCCCGAAGGAAAAGTACGCCCTCGTTTCCGCGGCTGAAAAGAAGGTTGACCAGATCGGCAAGAGCTTCCTCCGCGGTCTCTTGACCGAAGAAGAGCGCTATGAGAACGTCATCGCTGTCTGGGAACAGACCACAAAGGACGTTGTTGCAGCTCTTCAGTCCAACTTCGACAGATACAACTCCATCAAGATGATGTCCGACTCCGGAGCCCGCGGTTCCATGACACAGATGCGTCAGCTCGCAGGTATGCGTGGTCTGATGTTCGCTACCTCCGGTAAGGTCATGGAAATCCCGATCAAGTCCAACTTCCGTGAAGGTCTTAACATCCTCGAATACTTCATGGCTGCCCGCGGTGCCCGTAAGTCCCTTTCCGACACGGCGCTCAAGACGGCTGACTCCGGTTATCTGACACGACGCCTCGTTGACGTTGCTCAGGATGTTATCATCCGCGAGGACGACTGCGGCGCGACACACGGTATCTGGGTATCCGACATCAAGGAAGGCAACGACACCATCGAGCCTCTCCGCGACAGACTGGTGGGCAGATATGTCATCGGCGACATTGTCCATCCCGAAACCGGTGAGCTGATCGTTGCCGACAACACAATGATCTCCGATGCTCAGGCAAAGGCTATCGTTGCGGCAGGAATCGAAAAGGTTCACCTCATAACCGTTCTCCAGTGCCGTGCACGCTACGGTGTCTGCGCACACTGCTACGGTGCCGACCTTGCAAACGACAAGCCCGTCAATGTAGGTGAATCCGTTGGTATCATCGCGGCACAGTCCATCGGTGAACCCGGTACACAGCTTACCATGCGTACCTTCCATACAGGTGGTGTCGCGGCTGCCAACATTACTCAGGGTCTTCCCCGAGTTGAGGAGCTCTTTGAGGCAAGAAAGCCCAAAAAGACTGCCATGGTCGCGGAATGTGCCGGCATGGTCTCCATCCAGAATGTAAAGAAGATCCACAACATTGTCATCACACCCGACGAGGGCGGCGAAGAAGTGGTTTATCAGATTCCCTTCGGTACCAGAATCGTGGTTGAGGACGGTCAGCACGTTCTCCCCGGAGCTGAGCTGACCGAGGGTGACAAGAACCCTGCGGATATCCTCCGCATCAACGGCATCGACGCGGTTTACGACTATATTATTCTGGAAGTACAGCGCGTTTACCGTTCTCAGAGTATCGACATCAACGATAAGCACATCGAAGTTATCACACGTCAGATGACAAGAAAGGTGAAGATCGTCGATTCCGGCGATACCTCCCTCCTGTCCGGCTCCACCGTAAACCTCAGCGAGTTCATCAACGAGAACGAGGAGATCGAAAGCCGCATCAAGGCAGGCGAGGTGGAACTCCGTCCCGCTACCTGCGAGGTTGTTCTGCTGGGTATCACCAAGGCTTCCCTGCTCACAGAGTCCTTCCTGTCCGCCGCATCCTTCCAGGAAACCACCAAGGTTCTCACAGAGGCTGCCATCAAAGGCAAGATCGACCATCTGCTTGCGCTTAAGGAAAATGTTATCATCGGTAAGCTGATTCCTGCCGGAACAGGCATGGACTGCTACCGCAACATTGAAATCGAGCGCACCGTTCCCCCGGAACCTCTCTTCAGCGACATTGACCTTGCTGATCTTGAGCTCGCAGACACAAGAGACGACCGCATGGACGATGACGACGATATTGCAAGCCAGTTCGATGCATTTGAAACCGATGAAGAGGATCTGGAAGCAGGTCTCAGCATTTACAGCGATGAGGATATCCTCAGTCCCCTGAATGATGCGGAATAATCGGATAAATTCAAACTGTTAATCAAAAAGCGTAATATGGATCTCATGATTCATGTTACGCTTTTTTCTCACAGCCGCCATCCCGTTGTCTGTTGAAAATATTCAATCTCCGCGCGGCATATTAACACTTTATTCTCTTTTTGGCAACGTTATATTCACACAAAAATGGTACTATGATTTGATATGTTTTGTGGTTTTGTCGTATGCTCAGGGACTATTTCCGCCGCTGTACTTCATTCCGCAGGAACGAAAAATCTACATAAGGAGACACACAATGAACATCCAACTCTCAGGCAATTCCTATGACATTTCCACCCCCGTGACGGGTGCAATCCGCATCCGCAAATCCGGTGCTCCCTACGGCGGACTTGACCGTTACAACGTAACAAAAATCGCTGCAGAAACAGGCTTCCCCAAGTACGACTGCACAGAAAATGAGCTGATTCTCAGAAACGAAGCCGGTGAAGAACTGACCAGACTGACTATTACAGAGGGCGAGGATGGCTGGCAGATATATCTGAATCTGGCTGAAGGCGAAAAGCTCTACGGTCTCGGCGACATCAACCGCAGCCGCCTTGACAAGAGAGGCTTTGTGTACCGTATCTGGGTCATCAACTGCGAAAGCTATATTCCGATCCCCTTCCTTCTTTCCAACAAAGGCTGGGCGATCTGTGTAAACACCACATTCGAGAACTTCTTCGACGTTGGTGCTACCAATCCCGACAAACTACGCGTGCTCTGCCATCACGGTGCACCCGACCTGACCCTTTACACCGGTAAGGACTACGCTGAGATCATCGACCGCTTCACCGAGGTTTCCGGTAAACCCACCATGCTTCCCCGTTGGGCTATGGGTCTCACCTATGTGTGCAACCAGGAGATCAACGCATTCAATATGCTGAATGAAGCCCTCACATTCCGTCGAGAGGATATGCCCTGCGATATCATCGGTCTGGAACCCGGCTGGATGGCAGACTACGACCCCGTCGGAAAGCTGTATCATTACGACTACACCACCGAAAAGAACTGGCATCCCGAACGGTTCTACATCCCCTTCTGGAACCCCAACGGTCCCAACACCTTTATCCGCGCCCTCAACCGTATCGGATTCAAGCTTTCCCTCTGGCTCTGCACCAGCTATGACCTGTTCTATTATGAAGAAAAGCTCCTTGGCCGCGATATGGTTGCAGAACGCAATAAGCAGCCCGACATCACCGACTTTATGGCGAAGGAAAAGACCCTGTCCTTCGAGGACGATGTCCACCTTGCGAACCAGTATCAGCTCATGGACAAGATCACCAAGCCCGAGGAGCCTTGGTTCGAGCATCTGAAGAAGTTCGTTGACCAGGGTGTTTCCTGCTTCAAGCTGGACGGCTCCGACCAGGTGGAAGACCATCCCGACCGTCTCTGGGGCAACGGCATGATCGACAAGGAAGCTCACAACCTGTACCCCCTGGTTCTCGCAAAGCAGATGTGCAACGGCTATGCGGAACACACAGGCATGAGACCCATGGTTTACACCGACGGCGGTTACACCGGTATCCAGCAGTATGCCGCAACATGGGCAGGTGATACAGGCGGAGGCTTCGACGTTCTCGTTTCCTTCCTGAACCACGGTATGTGCGGTCACTCCAACGTAAGCTGCGACATGGGCGTGTTCAACCTTACCGACCTTCACCTCGGATTCCTTATGCCCTGGTCTCAGCTCAACAACTGGGCTTACTGGAGAGAGCCCTGGCTCCTCACCGACGATATGCAGAAGGCGTTCCGTGAGTACGACAAGCTCCGCTACTCCCTCATCCCCTACTTCTATACTGCGGCACATCAGGCGAATAAAACCGGTATGCCCATCATGCGCGCTCTTGAGCTTGCTTACCCCGACGACCCCAAGGCGTGCGAACGTCTGGCTCAGTATATGCTCGGCGACTGCATGATGGTCGGCTGCTTCCTCGATCAAGCGGTTCAGACCAACGAAAAGGGCGAAAAGTACAATATGTATCTCCCCGAGGGTACCTGGTACGACTACTTCACAGGCGAAAAGTACGATGGCGGCCGTGAAATCTTCTATAATGTACCCGAGGGCAAGGGCGGTGCGCTGTTCGTAAAGAGCGGCTCCGCGATCCCCACAGTAGAAGTACGCAAGTCAGTCGGAGACAAGCCCTACGATCACTATATCATCCGTGCATGGGGTGACAATGCCACGGGTCTCATCTACGACGACGACGGTATCTCCTTCGGTTATCAGAATGGCGAATATACCCTCACCGAGATCTCCGTTTTGAACGGCGAACTCAAGACAGAAACAAAGGGCTCCTATCCCGGTATGCCCGAGGTAACATACACCCTCGGAGAAATCATTAAATAAGCCGCAACGGAGAGATTCAGAATGACCATTACATTATCCAATAACACATATGACATCTCCTCCCCCACCGTGGGTGCTATCAGAATCCGCAAGCCGGGTGCAAAATTCTGCGGACTTGACCGTTACAACATCACCCATGTGGCAGAGGAGACCGCACTCCCCGTTTATGAGTGCAATGAAAACGAACTTATCATAAAGAATGATGCCGGCGATGTTATCATATCCGTCTCTATTCTCGAAACACCAACCGGATGGCAGGTCAGCCTCCCTCTGACGGAGGACGAGCAGCTCTACGGTCTCGGTGACATCAACCGTACCCGCTTCGACAAGAGAGGTCACACCTACCGCGCGTGGGTCGTTGACGTTGCCCGTTATATGCCCATCCCCTACCTTATGTCAAGCGAAGGCTGGGCTATCGGAATCAACACCACATTTGAGCATTTCTACGATGTGGGCAACACCGACAAGGACAAACTGAAGGTGACCTGCCGCTATGAAACGCCCGATATCACCATTTACACTGGCAAGGACTATGCAGAGCTCCTGTACCGCTATACATCCGTAACAGGCAGACCTACCATGCTCCCCAAGTGGGCTATGGGTCTCACCTTCGTGTGCAATCAGCAGGCAGATGCCACACAGCTCATCAGCGACTGCCGCAACTTCCGCTACGAGGATATCCCCTGCGACATCATCGGTCTGGAGCCCGGCTGGATGGAGACCGACTACGACCTGTCCACGGAGAAAAAGTGGCATCCCCAACGGTTCTATATCCCCTTCTGGACTCCCAACGGTGCGTCAAACTTTTTCCGCGCTGTCGAAAGACTCCAGTTCAAGCTCAGCCTGTGGCTCTGCTGTGAATATGACCTGTTCTACTACGAGGAAAAGCTCATCCGCGGCAATACAGAGGATACTCTTGACAAATACCTCACCATTGAGGAATACGAAGAAAACAGCGAAAACGAGGCATTCGAGGACGACCAGCATCTGAAGAACGATTTCAGAATGATGGACACCATTACAAAGCCCGACGAGCCCTGGTTTGAGCATCTGAAGAAATTCGTTGACCAGGGTGCCGCCTGCTTCAAGCTTGACGGTGCATATCAGGTTATGGACCATCCCGACCGACGCTACGGCAACGGTATGCTGGACGAGGAAGCCCACAACCTGTACCCCGTGGTTTACGCAAAGCAGATGTCCCTCGGTTATTCCGACTACACGGGCAAGCGTTCCATGATCTACACCGTCAGCGGCTACACCGGTATCCAGCAGTACGCCGCAACATGGGCAGGTGACACAGGCGGCGGATTCGGTCCCCTTGTTTCCATGATGAACAACGGTCTCTGCGGCCACTCCAACACCAGCTGTGACATGGATGCATACAGTATTGAGGGCATCCACTTCGGATTCCTTATGCCCTGGGCGCAGCTCAACAGCTGGGCTTACTGGCGTCATCCCTGGTTCCTTACCGACGAGATGAAAGCCATTTTCCGCGATTATGACAAGCTCCGTTACAGCCTTGTTCCCTATCTCTACACCGCCGCATATCAGGCATGGTCAACGGGTATGCCCGTCATGCGTGCTCTTCCCGTTGTATTCCCCGGCGATAAGGGTACCCACGAGCGCTTGAGCCAGTATATGCTCGGAGACAGTCTCCTTGTGGGTGTGTTCCTCGACCGCAGTGAAAAGACCGGCGAGAACGGGGAAAAGACCAATTTCTACCTCCCTGCAGGTGAGGTATGGTACGACTTCTTCACAGGCGAAAAATACGAGGGCGGACAGGAGATCTTCTATGTTCCTCAAAAGGGCAAGGGCGGTGCGCTGTTCGTAAAGGGCGGTTCCGCAATTCCCTTTGCAGGTGAGGAACGTCAGGCAGTCGGTGACAAGCCTTACGAATCCTATATCATCCGCGCATGGGGCGACAATGCGACAGGTATGCTCTATGACGACGACGGTATCTCCTTCGGTTACAGAAACGGTGAAGGCACCATATCCAATCTGTCCGTTGTGAACGGTGAATTGAAGGTTGAAACCACGGGAAGTTACCCCGGAATGCCCGAAAAGATCACCTACACTCTCGGCGAGATTGTCAAATAATTCTATTTAAACGAAACAAGGGAGTTCCCGATGAATGATAGTCGGCACTCCCTTGTTTTTTGAACTGAAAATGACCGAGCAACCCATTATGTGGGCTGAACTCGGTCATTTGTTTCATTCAGATGTTAATCAGAACTTGTCAACGGGATAAAGGATCTTCAGCTGGTTTACCTTGCTCTGGTAAGCCGCCTGCTGCTTTTCTTCCTTCAGTGCCGCCATCAGATTTTCCTTGATCTCCTCGTAGGGCATCTCGCCGCCCTCT
>SVSU01000037.1 GCA_015064135.1 Oscillospiraceae bacterium | reverse complement strand
CCGGAACGATGTGCTCAACACTTGTTACCTTATCGAAGGTCAGTCCTGCGGACATTACATCGTGCAGCACATAGTTCTGCGCACCTGCGTGTACGTTGATGGTAACGCGGAAGTATACGGTCTGACCGATATCGGCGGTGTTGCTGTCGCCCCACTGCTCGGTGGAATCCTCCTGAACCTGCTTGTCGATGGTGGGTGTGCCGTTCTTTGCGTTGATGGATGCGTCGGGGTTGGTGGTGGTCAGTCCGCAGAGCGCACCAACGGAGGAGTCAACCAGATACCAGCCGAGGGGCAGGTCGGTGAACTTGCCCACAGTCTTTCCTGTTGTTGCATCGGTGGTCACGGTCATGTCACCGTCTGTGGAAGAGGACTTCACGGGAGCGATACCGTTTGCTTCAGCCCATGCAAGTGCCAGCTTTGCGAATGCGGCGTAGTCGTCATCGGTTGCGCCGCCGATCCATGTAACGTAGCCTGCGTCGTCAATGGCAACGTATGCAAGGGCGCCGGCGTCAGCGAAGAATCCCGTCCAGTCGCTGTTTACCGTGTAGGAGTAAGCGCCTGAGGTTGTGTTGTAGCTCTCCAGATCAAGGAGACGGTAGATCTCGTAAACGGAGCTGGCGTCCTCGGAAATGCCGTTGATGGTGATGGAGCCTGTTTCGCCCGCTGCAAATGCAGGAACAGCGATTGTCATGATCATCATGACTGTGAGGAGAATGGATAAAAACTTTTTCATGGGGTCTTTCCTTTCTTAAAATAAATTTTTTGAACGTGTTTATTGCTTTGGATATATCCTGCGGCACCGTATTGCCGTCTCGTGAGGCTTATTTCATCCTCCTTTCCGTCTTTTTGCGCGTCAGAATGTATCCGTATACCAGCGAGGTGAGCATCAGACTCGCTCCGCAGAGTATCATTGGCAGGGGACCGGCTCCTCCGGTCGAGGGAAGTTCTACGCCGTGACCGTAGTTGTATACATTGGTCACTGTGGCGGTGTATGTGGGAATGGTGCCGTCCACGGTGACAATTTCGCCGTAGAGGGGGGTCCATTCGTCCGTCGTCCAGCTTTCTTCCACGGTGTAGCGGATCACATTGCCCGAAGTGTCCGTGTACGGAAGTCCGAGGAAGGTGTCCGTCCAGTTGTTCTTCAGGCTCAATGTCACCGTCTGCCCCGTGTCTCGCCCGTCAGCGTACAGCTTCACCGTTACCTGTGCCATGGACCAGTCAACGCCCGTCGCCATGCCCGTGTCCCAGAGTTTGGTCACGGTAAGGGAGGTCTCCGCATCAAGGGGGGTGTTGGTTATGCTGAAGGCGACGTCCTTCACCTCCGTCACGGTCTGGGTGATGGTTCTGACCATGGGGGTGATGACAGCGCCGGATGTCTGTGTCGTGGTTGCCGAAAGCCGTCCGTTTGACAGGCTGCTTCCGATATAGTAATTCCGACTGCTCCGCGTAGTGTACAGCCTTACTCCCGTTGTGGTCTGCACCGTACGGAAGGTCTGATAGCTTGCACTCGATGTGGCTGCATAGAAATATCGGGAGGAGGACGAGCTTGAATAGTTGAAGGTCAAAATATGCCCCCAGCCGTTTGTCAGCTTCACATTGCTGCCCGATACCGTGGCTGTCCACAGGGATGCCGGAGAGCTCTTTGCCCCCTCCTCGTTCGTTTCCCTGCGCAGGGCAGTGTTGGTCTCGGATGTGGTGGACAGCCAGCCGCCCGACGTGCCGAGGATGTATGTCTCCCCGTTCACGAAGGTGTAAGCCTCCGCCCACTCGGTCTCTTCCCTGACGCTCTCCGTGATCTGTTCCACAACGGAGGAGTAGCCCGGGGTGTAGGATTCGTCCACACCGTATTCCACGGGGGTCACACCGTCTGCCATGTGTTTCGGAAGGTTGGTCCAGGTGTATGTCCAGTCGTTTTCCTCACCCAGCACCGCCTCGCGGATTCGTCTCACCGTTCCGTCCTCATCCGTAACCGTCAGATACACCGTAACGTAATCGTCGGCGTGGCTCTCCGTGTCGTTCCAGATCTTGTCTGCACGGACCGTGGTGACCTCCTCCACATATTCGGGAGCGTTGGTGATGATGATGTATGCCGCCTGGTTTTCCTCGTCCAGACGGTAGCCGTAAACCGTGTAGCCCGGGGAGACGCCCTCCGCCTCCTCGATGATCTCAACATCATAGGTGGCAGTTCCCTTCACGTCAAGGGTCAGGCAGATGATGCCGTGGGCAATTCCGTAGCCCTGTGCATCCGGCGCACGGGTCTCCTTTATGTAATAGGTCTTGCCGGCACTCAGACCCCACATGGAGGCTATGCCGTTTTCCACCGTGAATACGTTGGTGGAGGGCAGCCCGGCATCATGATCCGCCTCGCTCTCCCACAGCATGGCAGGGGTCGTGCAGTCCGCGTCGGTATAAACGGAGAACCGGGCTCCGTTGAGCACCTCCTGCGTCAGCACATCCTCCTTTCGGATATCCAGTGTGAATCGGGGCGCCAGATTGAAGTAAATGGCGCAGTTTGACTGGGAGCTGCCTCGCTCGAGGTAAAGCACCGTCAGCGTGTGTTCGCCTGCGCCGATGCCGCTGAGGATCCCCGTCTGCACTCCGTTCACCGTAACGATGCCGCGTGAGAAGTTGATGTCTCCCGATTCCACACCGTGAACGCCGCCGATGTCAAGGACGAGCTCGCCGTCGATGAGCACCCATACGTCGTCGTCACCCGAGAACCTGAAGTGCATCTCGTTGCCGAACACGTCGCGGTTTCCCGTCTCGCCCGAGGAATCCACACTTCCGGGCTCATCGGGAAGATAGAAGTTGATGTCGATAGACATACCGAACCAGTAGTTTGTTCCCACATTTCCTTCGGCATTGTTGTTTGTGTTGTATTTTGCGTCATATTGGATATGGTTGACGCCGCCGTACTCCCCGTGCTCCCCTTCGTAGGTGTATGTCACAAGGTCGTGGCCGTTTGTGTTGGCGTAGGGGGAGTTGAAGGGCAAAAAGTCGGAATGACCGCCCACACCGCCGTCCTTTTCGGAGTCGGCAGTTCTCTCCAGATAGTCGTAGACATAGAATCTGCCTGCGCTCCTGTTGTAGGATGCCGCATTCAGTCTTGAGTCGTAATAATAGTAGCCGTAGTATTCGTCCGTGGGGTTGGAGTCAAATTGGAACAGGTGGTCCGCCGTACCGATGTACTCCTTGCCCATGATTCCCGTACCCGTCGCGGGGTCAAAGGAATTGTCCGTTCCGAAGAGGATGGAGGCAAGCTCCGCAGAATACAGCCCCGGGTATACATCTCCGCTTATGTTGTTGCCGCCTCTGCCGTTTGCGTAGGAGATATCGCCTCCTCCGTCGTAGTCGAGGAAGTCAAAGTCCAGCGTCTCCCCGTTTCCGTAGGGCACCTCTCCGCCCGTCACCTGATTCCATGTCTCCGTGTGCCCCGACGAGTTGACCGTCACCGTGGGGCTCAGGGAGTAAACGTTGAACAGGCTGTTGTAGTCGAAAACGTGGGTGGTGATAAAGTTCTGTGTGCTCACCGTGTTTGCCGCATGGGAGTTGAACTGACCCACATCGTAGGTTGCCGCAGTCCAGTCCGCGTAGAGCACCAGACTCTCGTTTACCGTGAGCTCGGCGCCGGGGGCGTAATAGGTGCTGTTCTTCACATCGTACCAGCCGCGAAGCACATAGCTGTATTTCGACGGGGACTGCCACTCGGCGGGAAGGCGGATGGTGCTGCCCTCGTCCACTGAGTAGGACTTGTTCAGGGAGCCGCCCAGACTCATAAGTCCGCCGTTTGTTCCGTCAAGCCATACGGTGCATTTGGATGCGCTCCGTCCGAGGCTGAACACGGAAGCGTTGTTCAAGGTCGAGGTGTTGGTGAAGGCGGTGGTGCCGCTGAGCCATGCATAGGCATTCTGACGGGCACCGCGGAAGCTGACGCCGCCGCCCCGTGAATACACGGCACTCTCCCATTTGCCCGTGAGGATGGCGCCATGATTTGCGGCACTGTCCGCATAGGGATGGAGATACATTCCCGTACCCACATTCTGAATGTAGTAGGTAGTCTGATTGTCATAGGTTCCGCAGTAGGTGAACGTCCAGAGGAGGAGGTTTACATCCTCCACATCCGCGGTGATGTTTCCGTTGTCATCCACCCAGACCTGCACCGCATTTGCGTTTCCGTCTATGGCATAACTGTTGGCACCGCTGTTTACATACAGGATAAAGCTCGTATCCTCCTCAAAGAGGGAGGTCGAATACGGCACCGTTTTACCCAGCGTCTGCATCGCCAACGCGGTGATCGCATCCTCAGCCTCGGCGGTCTCCGTCTCAACTTCGGCGGTTTCCGTCTCGATTTCAGCCGTCTCCGTCTCGATTTCAGCCGTTTCCGTCTCAACTTCAGCCGTCTCCGTCTCGATTTCAGCCGTTTCCGTCTCGATTTCAGCCGTCTCCGTCTCAATTTCAGCCGTCTCCGTCTCGATTTCAGCCGTTTCCGTCTCGATTTCAGCCGTCTCCGTCTCGATTTCAGCCGTTTCCGTCTCGATTTCGGCAGTCTCCGTCTCAACTTCGGCGGTTTCGGTCTCGATTTCAGCCGTTTCCGTCTCGATTTCAGCCGTTTCCGTCTCGATTTCGGCAGTCTCCGTCTCGATTTCGGCGGTCTCCGTTTCGATTTCGGCGGTTTCCGTTTCGATATATTCGTCGGGTGTCTCGGAACCGATCACAGTCAAGGCTTCTCCGGAACCAATGAAGATCTCCGTGGGTTCCGTCTCATTTTCATCAAATTCGGGCTCCGTCTCGGGCTCCGTCTCGGGCTCGACCACAAGAAGCGTATTTTCGGGGGAGGTCATACCCCAGCCCACGATCACACCTTCGTCAAAGAGGTACTCCGTCTGTGCAACCTCGTTATCCCTGTCGCCTTCGATAACGGTCACACCCACCTCCGTCACATCCCAAACGATGGCGGTGGAATCTGCGGCACCGTTCCCGTTGCTGTCAAGGAACACCACATCTCCTGCCATGGGCGCATAGCTGTCTGACGGGAATACTCTTCCCTCCGCCTCCCAAGCCAGCCGCATGGCATCAGCGCCGCCGTGGATGGGCATATCATCAAGTCCGCCGTAGCGGAGGCAGAACGCGGTGAACATGGTTGACCAGTCGCCCCAAGGGTTGCCGAACCACTCGCCGTATCGGGTGTACCCGTGACGGACAAGATCGGCATCCACCACAAAATTCAGTTCGCTTTCCCGATATCCGAGCTGGGACTCGGCAACGGCGGTGATCTTCTCAAGAATTGTATATTCGTCGGGAAGATGGGGAAGGGTTGCCTCCCAGTCAGCCGCTGATTCAAGGTCGGCGGAGAGATCGGAGTAGCAGCTCTCATCGTGGATGTGCTCCTCCATGCCGCATATGTACTCACTCACCGTGCAGGATTCATCGTGAATGTGGTCCTCCGACTCATCCTTGCAGACGAGAACGGCGGAAATACACTCATCCCCGTGGGCGTGCTCGTCCCAACCGCAGAACGCCTCTCCTGCCATGGTGATGCCCGTCAGCCTGAGCCACCAGCCCACACCGAGGATCACAAGGAGAGAGAATATGGGCAAAAGGGCTCGGATGCGGTCTTTCAATCTTTTTGTGTTCCGCGCGGATTCCACATAGTGTTCCATACCGTTTCGGTTCATATCCCCACTCCTTTCCGTAAATTTGTTTATGAATGAAAATAAACTTCGCCCCTCATCGTCCCCACAGCACAGGCAGAGCCATGAAAAACCACAAGAAGGCGATAAAACTTACATATACTATATTTAAAATTAAATCAACTCAGAACCCCGATTTCTTCAAAGGGCCATACTCTGAAAAACAGCTTGCCGACGATCTGTTCATAGGGGACGCATCCGATGACGGTGCTTCGGCTGTCGATGGAGGTGGTGCGGTGGTCTCCCATCAGGAAGAAGGTGTTCTCGGGAACGGTGTAGGGGAACTCGATGTCACACTCCCCGAGGCCTTTGTCAGCAAGATAGGGCTCATCCGCAAGGATCCCGTTCACATACACGGTCCCGTCCGATTCAATGAAGATGATATCCCCGGGCAGACCGATGACGCGCTTGATGAGGATCTTGTTCGAGTAAGAAAATCCGCAAAGATCGCCCCGATCCATATTCGAGGTTTTGACCAGCACCACGATGTCCCCGTTCCGAAGGGTGGGCTCCATGCTGGTCCCCGATATCTGGAGAACGGGCAGCAGGAGGGACGTGATCAGCACCGCAATGGCGGCAACCACGATCATGGTGTTGACGGTATATTTAATGATCCGCCTGAAACGGATCTTGTTTCGCTCGCGCTTCAGCTCCTCTTTCACGAGGAGGGAGGAAAGGCTTTGACCGTTGGATTCCGTCTCCGTCTCGGGAGATTCAGGGGTTCTTCTTTTCATATGTGACCTGTATTCCCTTTGCTTTCAAGCTTTTTTCTCTGTTCATTCAGATAGCGATAAAGAGCACGGGCTTCCGCCAGCACACGTTCTGCCTCCGCCTTCTGCTGCTCGCAGTACATATCGGCGGCGCGGATCATCCGTCTGGCGTTTTTCTCCGCTTCACGGGCGGTTTGCTCGTTGAGCTGTTTTTGTCTCTCCCCGAGCTGCTCCACGTTTCTGAGATACTGATCTGCCGCAGCCTGCGCCGAACCAAAGACGCCGTTGAGTCTGAGTGCCGCCTCGGCAATGGAGCCTGCCTTTGTTTCAAGGAGGACGCGGCTTTGCAGTTTTCCCTTCAAGGCGTCAATCTCCGCACGAAGAAGCTCATTCTGCTCCGTTTCCTTGAGAAGAAGTTCCAGAAGCTGACGTCTGTTCAGTTTTTTTAACTCTTTTTCGGTCATTATTCCAATCTCTGCCGAGGTAATGGGGTCGGCATATTCCTTTTAAGGCACAAAAAACGCAAATATTGACAAGTTCAACCGATGTGTTCGGCACACTGTTCGGCATTCTCATCAACAATGCGGTGTAATGATTATTTACCTTTGATTATTATACTACTGTCCATAAAAAAAGTCAACACGAAACCAGAAAAAAACTGCAAATCCGCAATATTTATTTGGGGAGTCGTGGGGTGTGCCGACGGGGGTGAGCTGCGCGGAATTTGCGCGGTTTGCGGATGGGGGGCATCATGCCCGAAGGGCGCATCGTTCCCCGAAAGTGGGAGGCAGGGTGCGCGGCAGTCGTTGACCCTCTCCGTCGTCGATTATGAAGAAAAAATCACCTCAAACCTCACCAAATCGACGACACCTCCCCCAAAGTGGGAGGCTGGGGGGAGATTCCGACATATCCCGTGGGGCGAGGGGCTTGCTCCTGCCGCAGCATTGGTTTCAGGCACACAAAAGGGGCGGATATGAAATCCGCCCCAACAGGGTTTTGTTTGTATTTTGTTCGCCTCGGGGCAGCTTCACTTACACCCCAACCTGCACACGACCCTCATTAAATCAGGCCGCACGTTGGAAAAAACCGGTCGCCTGAAAGGCGATTCAAAATGGTGGGGCCCACGAATGAGTGCCTCATTCCGAAAGGTTTTTTCGTGTTCGGGGCAGCCGCACTCACACCCCAACCTGCACCTTACCCTCATTAAATCCAGCCGCACGTTGGAAAAAGTCGGTTGGCGAAGCCAATTCAAAATGGTGGGTCCCATTTTGAAAGACTTTTTCGCCTCGGGGCAGCTTCACTTACACCCCAACCTGCACTTTACCCCCGAAGGCTTCCTTCATCTCCTCCGTATCGGCGGCGGTGCGGTTTACCTCCTCGGGGCTGAAATATGTAGGCACAGTACGCTTCAGGGCATCGCGCACCGCGTTGTCGTCGTTTGTGGCAACCGCCTCGCGGAGAATGGTCATCTTCTCCTCGATCTGTGCAGGGGTGAGAGGCGCGTCCTTCTCGATGAAGATCATGCTGTCGTCCGTCTTGCGAAGCTCCTCTGTGCGAATAAGCAGCTCCTCGTACAGCTTTTCACCCGGACGAAGCCCCGTTTCGATGATCCCGATGTCCTCGTAAGGCTCATATCCCGAGAGACGGATCATGTTCTCCGCCAGCTCAAGGATCCGCACGGGCTTGCCCATGTCAAGGACGAACAGCTCCCCGTTTTTCGCCATGGCACCCGACTTGAGCACAAGCTGGCTCGCCTCGGGAATGGTCATAAAATAGCGGATGATCCGCTTGTCCGTCAGAGTGATGGGGCCGCCGTTCATGATCTGCCGCTTGAACAGGGGGATAACAGAGCCCGCCGAGCCCAGCACATTGCCGAATCGTGTGGCGCTGTACACCACGGAGGAGCCGCTTCTGCTGTGGGCAAGAACGATCATCTCGCACATCCGCTTTGTGGCGCCCATTACATTGGTGGGGTTCACCGCCTTGTCCGTGGATACCATCATGAATCGGCTCACGTTGAATTTTTCGCAGAGGTTGACCACGTTCAGCGTACCGAACACGTTGTTCTTCACCGCTTCAACACAGTTGTGCTCCATGAGGGGAACGTGCTTGTGAGCAGCCGCGTGAACGATGATATCGGGGCGATGGCGGAGGAATACCTGCTCCATTCCCTCTCTGTCGCAGATGGAGACGATCTCCACCTGAAGGTCAAGGGCACCGCCGTAGGCGATCCTCAGCTCCTGCTGAATATCATAGGCGCCGTTTTCGCATATGTCAAGGATGATGAGCCTCTTCGGCTGCATTTTCGCAATCTGTCGGCAAAGCTCGGAGCCGATGGAGCCGCCGCCCCCCGTGATAAGTACCACCTTGTCCTTGTAGTAGGCGTCGGTCATGCCGCGCTCAAAGGCAACGGGCTCGCGGAAAAGGAGCTCCTCAATATCGAATTCGCGCAGGTGACGTTTGCCGCCCCCTGCGGTCTGCATGGTGGGAAAATCGTACACCTTCAGCTTGCAGCCCGTCTGCTTGTAGTGGTCGTAAAGCGCCTTTTTCAGCTCGGGAGTGGATTTCGGCAGGGCGAACACGATCTCCTGAATGGAGAGGGACGCCAGCTTTTCCACCGTCGCCTCCTCGCTTGAGAGGATGGGAATACCTGCAATCTGCCTGCCCACCTTCGCCCGGTCGATGTCGATAAAGCAGCAGGGGATGTAGGCAAAGCGAGGGTTCATCATCATTTCGCGCACCAGCATAACGCCCACGCTTCCCGCACCCACAACCGCTATGCGGATCCGTCGGTTTTTGTCCGATTCGGAAGCCTTCGGGACGCTCTCACCCACGGGAACTCTCGCCACAAGGCTGAACAGCTTCCCCACAACGCCTGCGGAGTCGGGGTGCATATTTATGTATTCATAGAGATAATGGTACAAAAGCCGGATGGTAAGGGTCAGGAGGAGATTGAAGGCAACAATGGAGAAAATGCGGATAAACTCGATCTTCTCCATGGGAAGCACCGTATTGAGCAGGAAAAAGCCCACAAAAGCCACGGTATCCGCAATAAGCAGGCGGATGTAGGCGGCGGTGTCCCCGTATCGCCACACCTGATTATACACACGGGCGACACATCTGCTCACAAAAATGCAGAAAACAGAGATAAGGCAGTGGATAACCATATCCGCAAAGGGGATTCCAACCTCCCGGCTCGGATAGACTCCGAGGATGAGGATGTCTACAATCAGCAGCAGGATGAGATCATATACCACAAGGGACAGTCTGCGCATCCCTCGCCGCCCGCGAACCTTTTCCACGGTATCAACAGATTTTCCTTCCATGTAATCCTCCCGTACAAATGCACCGCAAAATTGCAGGCATGGTTATTACACAAATAGTTATTATAATAGTATCACAAAATCTTCACAAAATCAATACCTTTTCCGAAAAAAGGGGTTTTTGGAGGGGGATAACTGTAATTTTTGCATGAAATCGGCTGATTTTAAGGTATACACCTGCAATGATTTTCCCTAAAATCGTTCAAGAATCAAAAAAGCCCCCGAAAATATTCACCGAGGCTCTTGTCAAAACAGGGTATTTCATGTATACTATAATCAAAAACAAACAAAGGAGTTTTAATATGGAATACACCATTGAGAACAAAAAGATCAAAGTAACCGTATCGGACATGGGTGCGGAGATGACCTCCCTCGTACTGAAGAAAACGGGGGTTGAGTATCTGTGGCAGGCGGACCCCGAATACTGGACGGGACACGCGTACAATCTCTTCCCCATCTGCGGCAGACTGT
This sequence comes from Oscillospiraceae bacterium, assembly GCA_015064135.1. GTDB lineage: Bacteria > Bacillota > Clostridia > Oscillospirales > CAG-272 > UMGS1696. The sequence goes on along the minus strand of SVSU01000037.1, from coordinate 8,577 downwards.
GGGACGGCAAGTACACCTACCGCGGTGAGACATACGAAATGAACCTCCACGGCTTCGCGAGAAAGACGCAGTATGAGCTCGCGGAGCAGACGGAGACGTCCCTGACCTTCCGTCTCACCGACAGCGAAGCGAGCCTGAAGATCTACCCCTTCCGTTTTGAGCTGCTGCTCACCTACACCCTGGAGGACGCGTCCGTTATCACCACCTTCCGTGTGGAGAACCGTGACGACAAGGAGCTGATTTTCGCCCTGGGCGGCCACCCCGGCTTCAACGTACCTCTGGCGGAGGGTGACACATTTGAGGATTACACCCTCTCCTTCGCCGAGAAGTGCGAGCCCCGTCAGCTGAAGATGAGCGAGACCTGCTACTACCTCGGGGAGACTACCCCCTTCAAGGTACGCTGCGGCAAGAGCTTCCCTCTCCGCCACGATCTCTTCGACAATGATGCGGTATTCCTCACCGATGTGGCATCGGAGGTAACGCTGAAGTCCTCCGTATCGAAGCGTTTCGTGAAGGTGACATACCCGGGAATGAAGTATGTGGGCTTCTGGCACAAGCCGAAAACCGAGGCGCCCTATGTATGCATTGAGCCCTGGACGAGCATCCCTGCCGACGACGGCTGTGTGGATGACCTTGAGACCAAGCGCGACATGATGCGTCTGGCGGCAGGGGCTGTGCATGAGCAGAGCTTTACCATTGCAATCGGCTGACGGCAACCATTGGCTAATGGCAACCATTGGCTGAGTATTGTTTTTATACAGCGGTATTGGGTTCGATACCGCTGTTTTTCTTTTTTGGGGGTGTGGGTTACAGGGGTATAGCGAACGTGGGGCGGTTGGTTTTTGAATCGTTACTGTCGATTACGGACATATAGCGAACAAACAGCGTTTCTCGAACTTTTTCAGAGGTTGTTTACAACCTCATGCGTGGACAAAAGAAAAAGGTATTGCCAAAAAGAAAAGTCCATTTAAGGGAGGAGGGGTCCTCCCTTAAATATCCCACCTCATTGTTCCCATCTTGAGATGGCTACTGCAGTTTAGGGTTTTGCCGAACGTACCATGCATTCTTTTGGGCGCAGGTATAACTTTTAATCGGCGCTGTCGCGAAGGGGGAGTAGGCGAGAGCGAATTTTTAGCGGATAGAATTAGGAATAAACTTAAACAATCGTTTTTTTAAGAGGGAGACGAATGGATTTAAGCCTTCTTTTACAAGAATTAACAGAGAAAGGCAATTTTAGCAGCCTACACTATAAACTAAATTTACACCCATAATCGCGACAGCGCCAATGAAAAAGAGGTGCTCTGCACCCAACGACATCCGGCAGCTTTTTTAGCAATCAAAACTGCACATCCCTAAAGGGGTTGAGTCCTTAGAGAAGGGGCGCCCCCTTCTCTAAGTGGACTTTTCTTTTTGTCAAGAACTTTTTCTTTTGTCCACGCAAAAGAAAAAGTTCGAGAAACGCTGTTCGTTCGCTTTATGTCTGTAATAGACAGCAACGCTCCATAAACCAACGCCCCACGTTCGCCTCATCCCCCCTCCCCCCAACAAAACAAGCGATGGTTTCCCGAACCCCCGAGACACCATCGCTTATCATTACCGCTTCGGCACAGGCCGCCTCTTTGCGGTGTATTCTTCCACATCAATCCGAATCACCGCCACAACCTTCACCAATTTTTCGGTAAACTCAAAATCGCCCTTCCCCATCTGAGTCCGCATCAGATGATTCAGCGCCGCCGCTTTCTCGACGGGGTCGTCAACAAATACCGCCTTGCCACGTCCCATGAGGGAACGATACGCCAGACCGTATCTGCACGCCACATCCCCCGAAAAGGGCTCAAGGTCGCACTCCATCTCCACAAACACACGGGGATTTGCACGCATCACGTCAATCTTCCGCCCCTGCGTCGCACCGTGGATGAACAGGCTCAGCCGCCCGTCATCGTCCATGGTGTAGCCGTAGTTCATGGGCACCACATAGGGCTCACCGCCGTCCACCATGCCGATGTGAACCACACCGCATCGGTCAAGTATGTCGCGAATCTCGCGGCGGTCCGTGATCTCAAGCTCACGTCTTGTCATTCCGTTCATATCCCGGCTTCCTTTACTTTACTCTGAACAGGACGCCCTCCGACAGATGGAATTCCCTTGTCAGATTGCCGTTTTCGTTCCGTGTTACAAAACCTTCAGCCACAGCGTCCTTCCACTGACCGTCGGTGGTGTCGAAATACTCAAGTCCGTCCTTGATGTCAACAAACTCGAATGTGTTGTACTCCCCGTCCAGCTCGTCCCAGAGCTTGTTTGTTATCATGAAGGAACCGTCGTCGAAGAGACCGATAACGAAACGGTCTCCCTTTACCTCGCCGAGCACGCCTGTGGGGGTGTATTCCTCGCACTCCGCCTCAAGCACATCCCAGTCGAATTTTCTCAGATGATATACACCCACGGATTCCTTGTCAAAGAGCTCATTTCCGAGGGGGAGAAGCCAACGGTTTATCTCCTGTACATCGTAATAATGGGGGTAGATCTCGCCCATGTAGTTCATGCAGGAGTTGTCCCAGCCGTCGTCAAGGAGGTACTGCTCAAGGATGAAGGTGAAGTAGGAAATGCGCTTCATTCCGTAGGTCATGGCAGTGTTCACCTCCCACTCGATCTGGTCGAATGTCAGGTCGGCATATCTATGGTGCTTTGTCAGGAGAATGATAACCATGGGGTCAAGACCGCACTCCTTTGCCTTGTCCCGTACAAGCTCAAGGTTGGTGAAAAAGTCCTCGGCACGGTAGCCGCCGCCTTCGTAGAAGTGATAGTTGTCGTAGCTGAGGTAATGGGGATTCACCTGAGAGACAAACTCGTCAAGATATTCCCTGTATGTCGCCGTACCGAAATTCACCTCGCCTGCCCAGCAGGGGAGCAGGTTTATCATGGTCAGCTTGCCGGGGGAGAATCTGCGGAAGGCGGAGACCACCTTGCCGAGAATCTCAAATCGCGCTTCACAGGGCTCGTCCTGCAGGAGCCAGCCCTCGATAACGTCCGTGTATTCGGCATAATCCGCCACAACCTCGCTGATTACGCGGTCAACCTCCTCCTGAGGGGTGTCGGGGGAGAAGGTGCGGTCGTAGCCGATGACGGCGTCAATTCTCGAATCGGACAGTGCGGAGCAGGTCAGCCCGTATTTCTTGAGGATGGGGAGCGCCTTCTTATTCAGCTCCGTATTGCCGTATTCCAGGGGAATGGAGGTAAATCCTGCATCGGCGATCTTCTCATAGAAGCTCTCGTCGATAAGCTGCTCGTTGTGGGGGCCGTAGAAATATGTGATTTCAAAACGCTTCATGCCGTCGTCCTCCGTTTTTGCAATCTCCGCCTCTTCAGTTTCCGCAGCCGCCGTTTCAACAGCCGCCGTTTCGGGTGCGGCAGTCTCCCCTGCGGTGTCATCCTCACCCGTACCTGTGCCGCAGGCCACGCCCGTCATGCACATGGATGCCGCAAGCATGGCAAGGAGCAATCGCTTTGCAAGTTTTTTCATATTTGCTGTCCGTCCTTATGTTTTTTATTAAATAAAATGAATTTACGCCATAATTATACCAAAATTTTGTCATTTTGTCAATAGGGAGGGCCGACGCGGCAGGCATATCACATCGAAGATATCCCCTCCCACCACTTGACAATCCGCCAAATCTTTCTTATAATTATATCAAACCTAATTATACCAAACCTATCAATAAAAAGGAGTATCATCATGCAGAACGAATTCATCTTCACCCATCCCGTCGAGGTTGCAGGAAGCCTCAGCGGCGTTGTCACCGTCCCCACGGGGTTTGACCCCAAAACGGAATCCCTCCCCGTCATCGTGTTCCTTCACGGTGCAGGCGAAAGGGGAAGCGACATCAGCCGCGTTAAGGTACACGGCATACCCATGCATTTTTCCGCCGACCCCGACTATCACGGACTCCGCGTCGTCACCATCTCCCCCCAGTGTCCCGAGGGCATGACATGGAACCACCTTGCCTTCCCTCTCATGACATGGATAAAGGCTGCCGTTGCCGAGCTGAACGGCGACCCCGAGCGCATCAGCATTACGGGTATCTCCATGGGCGGCTTCGGTACATGGGAAATGCTTCTCACCTTCCCCGACTTCTTCTCCTGCGGCGCGCCCATCTGCGGAGGCGGTCTCTCCTGGAGATGCGACGCTCTCAGAGGCAAGAAGCTCCGCGTTTACCACGGTCTTGACGACGATGTTGTGCCCATCTCCTATTCTCAGCAGATGGTTGACGCTGCCCGTGAATGCGGTGCGGATGTTGATTTTATCGCCTACGACAAGGTGGGACACGGAAGCTGGTACAGAGCTTACGCGGAGGGCGACCTTATCGAATGGCTCGCTGCACAGAAGAGATGATCGGACAAAGGAGCTGTGCTATGGATAACACCATGCGGCAGACACGGAATTACAACGGCATCGACCTTGTGAAATTCATCTGCGCCTTCCTCGTCTGCTTTATCCACATCCCCCCATTCCCCACGGGGAACCCTCTCGCCTCCTCGGGGCTGAATTTTCTCATTCCCGAGGTCCTCGCGCGCATCGCCGTTCCCTTTTTCTTCACCGCATCGGGGTTCCTCCTGTTCAGAAAGCTGGACTTTAACAATATCGACCCCGAGCCTGTCAAAAAATACTGCTTCAACCTCCTCCGCCTCGCCGGTCTGTGGGGCCTTCTGCTCATTATGGACTGCGACCTCCAGCTCTGGTACCTCGGAGGCACCGTTGTGGCGGTCACCATGCTTGCCCTCCTTCTTCACAAAGGAGCAAAGCTCACATTCCTCCCCCCCCTCGCCCTCATTCTCTACCTCATGGGGCTTCTCGGGGATTCGTGGTACGGGCTGACGGATGCCATCCGCGGAAACGGTGCTGTAAATGCCCTCTTCCACGGCTACGATGTGTTTTTTGAGACCACGCGCAACGGCGTTTTCATGGGCTTTCCCTTCGTTCTCATGGGGGCAGTCTTTGCAAAAGGCAGAATCAAGCTGAAGCCCGTCCCCTCCGCCGTTGGGTTTGCCCTCTCCATGGCACTGCTCACGGCTGAGGCATACTTCCTTGAGAGTGGTGAGATTCCGAGAAGCTATAATATGTATCTCTCCCTCCTCCCTGCCGCCTTCTTTCTTTTCTCCCTCGCCCTCGGCGTCAGACTGAAGGATCGCCCCGTATACAAAAAACTCAGGGCGGCGGGAACCCTCATTTTCTACGGTCATTACCTCACCTACGCCCTTGTGATCTACGCACTCAGCGCGGTGCGGAAGGTGACGGAAATTAACCTCCTCCCATGGCAGTCCTTCATCGCCATTGCGGCGGTTACCGCGGCGGCATTTGCGGTGGTGCGGCTCAGTGAAAAGGAGAAGTTCGGTTGGGTGAAGTGGTTTTATTAAAAAGTAATAGTGAAAAGTGAATAGTGGAAAGGTAATGTATATTTGCTTCGTTGCCTCGCAAATGGATTTTATTCAATTTGTACGGCAAAATCGACTGAATACATATTATCACAATTCCCCGTATAAAAGTTTTTGAGGAGGGGTCAGGGGAGGTACTTTTTTCAAAAAGTATCTCCCCTCTTTTCAATAAAAAAGCAGTACCGTCACCCGAGTTTGGGTGCGGCACTGCCAAATCTGTTTGACAAAGACTGACGCCACCCTCGGGGGATGGGCAAAGAAAAAGCAGTACCGTCACCCGAGTTTGGGTGCGGCACTGCCAAATCTGTTTGACAAAGGCTGACGTCACCCTCGGGGGATGGGCAAAGAAAAAGCAGTACCGTCACCCGAGTTTGGGTGCGGCACTGCCGCCGATACGGGTAAAAGGACTTGAACCTTCACGGTTGCCCAACGGATCCTAAATCCGTCGCGTCTGCCAATTCCGCCATACCCGCATATTCTGCACACCATGTATGCTGAACTATTATAGCACAACTTTGACCCCATGTCAACCGAATAGGCGCAAAAAGAGCGAGGCACCTGACAACTCAGGCACCTCGTTCATTTTTTGCATTTTTACTGCGCCTTTCCTGCCTTGGGACTCTTCTTCACCGTCACCTTCTTGATGACAACGAGGGTCGCGATCATCAGAACGAAGGAAATGGGCAGGCAGATCGCTGCTGTCGCCAGTGTGCCCACGGTCTCAGCTACGATACCCGTGAAGATGTAGCATACGAAGGACACCGCCGCCACGGTGATGGAGTAGGGCATCTGTGTGGAAACGTGGTTGATGTGGTCGCATCTCGCACCGGCACTGGACATGATGGTGGTGTCGGAGATGGGGGAGCAGTGGTCGCCGCATACCGCACCTGCAAGAGCCGCGGACATGGCAACGAACATGAGCTCTGTGGGTGTCTCGAACAGACTCACCACGATGGGCAGAAGGATCGCGGATGTGCCCCATGATGTACCTGTGGAGAACGCCAGGAAGCAAGCCACAATGAAGATAACGGCAGGCAGGAACATTGCAAAGCCGGCTGCGCTTCCCTTCATGATTCCGCCAACAAAGTCAGCAGCACCCAGGAGACCTGTCATGTTCTTCAGTGCTGTCGCCAGGGTCAGGATGATGATGGCAGGACCCATTGCGTTAAAGCCTGCGGGGATGGAGCGCATTGCATCCTTGAAGGTAATAACACGGCGGCAGATGAGATAAATAGCGGTTGCAAACAGCGCGATAATGCCGCCCCAGGGAAGTGCAACTGTGGAATCGGTGTTGTTGAATGCATCGAAGAAGCTGATGCCGCCCTCGAAATAGCCGCCAACGTACAGGAGACCTATGAGGACAATACCGATGAGGAAGACAACGGGAATAACAAGGTCAATCACTCTGCCCTTTTCGCTTCCCTTTTCGCTCTCAACAGCATCATGCTCGGCACCGGAGGTGAACAGGTCGCCCTTGGTCTCCGCGTTGTACTCGTGGAGCGCCATGGGGCCGTAGTCAAACTTCATCAGTGTCAGCGCGATGATGAATCCGAGGGTCAGGAGTGAGTAGAGATTGTAGGGGATGGCGCGGACAAACAGGGTCAGTCCGGAATATCCCTCAACGGAAACGTAAGAAGAAATGGCAGCCGCCCATGATGAAATGGGAGCGATCATACAAATGGGAGCCGCTGTGGCGTCGATGAGGTACGCCAGCTTTGCGCGGGAGATCTTGTGCGCGTCGGTAACGGGCTGCATTACGCTGCCCACGGTGAGGCAGTTGAAGTAGTCGTCAATGAAAATAAGTACGCCCAGCACGAATGTGGCAAGAGACGCGCCAACCTTGGACTTGATATGGGTCTGCGCCCAGCGACCGAATGCCGCGGATGCGCCTGCCTTGCTGATGAGGGAAACGAGAACTCCCAGAACAACAAGGAAAATGAATATACCGGCGCTTCCGGAAACCGCGGAAACCAGACCGTCGTTGATCATAAGGTCAACAGTTCCCGTCAGGGAGAAATTGGATGCCAGCACCGCACCTGCCAGCACACCGATGAACAGGGAGGAATAAACCTCCTTGGTGATGAGGGCAAGAATGATGGCGATAACGGGAGGCAGGAGAGCCGCCGCCGTTGCATAAAGGGGTGTGTCCTCTCTCGTGAGAACGATCTGTGCCTTTTCGATGAGGTTCGCGTTGTCCTCAGCGAAGGTGTCCTCCTCGCTCAATGTTTCAACATAGGCGAGAATTTCCGATGCCTGCTCTGCTGTGAGTGCATCGGGGTCGTAGTTTTCGACGGCGAACACAGTAGTATCTGCCGCTTCAACGGGGTCGGTGTCGGCAAACACTGTAAGTCCCATGGATATGGTCATGGTAAGCAGGACCGCAATCAGGGAGAACATAATGCGTGAGCCGGGTACTTTGAAAAATCTGCGCATGATAACCTCCAAAAAAATTGACTTTTCGTCAGAAATAATAAATTTCGTAAATATAATATCACAATTCTGTCACGATTGCAATAGGTTTTGGCAAAAAAAGCATAATTTTGTCGTTTTTCTGAATAAAAAAACTTTTTCAAGCACAAAAAAAGCCCGTTCTGCGGTTATTGCGCAAAACAGGCTGAAAAAAGCTGGTGGAGGGGATTGAACCCTCGACCTGCTGATTACGAATGGGCAGGTCTAAACTGCCCCTTTGACACTCTAAATATTGGTCTTTACAACCTTATTTCGGTCGGCACCCGACGAAACGGTAATTGATGAACGAAAATCTCGCCATTAGATGCTATTGATTACGTTTTTATTGTATCATAAGATTATGAATATTTCAAGGCAGATTGAATTATTTACATTTTTATGCTATAATTGAATAAAAGATATTTATAAACAGTTCGATAAACAAGAATTTGTATGGGAGGTACGACATGCTGGAATATAGTAATACACTATCGGCTAAAGAGTATTGTGAGTTGCGTTCTGCTGTTGCGTGGCAACCAATTATTGAAGAACAGGCACAATCTGGTCTAAAAGGCTCCGATTTCATGATTGCTTGTCGTGATGATGATAACATTGTTGGTTGTGCTCGAATCTTTTGGGATAAAGGATACATTGCGTATTTAGCAGATGTAATGGTGAAGCCAGAATACCAAAAACAAG
>SVSU01000036.1 GCA_015064135.1 Oscillospiraceae bacterium | reverse complement strand
AGAAGAGAGCAAGAGATATATGCACCACTACAATATGCCCGGCTACTCCACAGGTGAGGCTAAGGCATCAAGAAGCCCCGGACGCCGCGAGATCGGTCACGGTGCACTGGCTGAGCGTTCTCTTGTACCTGTTCTTCCCTCCGTTGAAGAATTCCCCTATGCAATCCGTTTGGTTTCCGAGGTAATCAGCTCCAACGGTTCCACATCTCAGGCATCCGTCTGCGGATCCACACTGGCTCTCATGGATGCAGGTGTTCCGATCAAGGCTCCCGTTGCAGGTATCTCCTGCGGTCTCATCACCGAGGGTGACAGATGGATGACCATGATCGACATTCAGGGTCTTGAGGACTTCTACGGTGACATGGACTTCAAGGTTGCAGGTACACACAAGGGTATCACATCCATTCAGATGGACCTGAAGATCGACGGTCTGACACCCGAGATCATCAAGGAAGCTCTGGCTGTTACACACAAGGGTCGTGACTACATCATCGACGAGGTTCTGCTGAAGGCAATTCCCGAGCCCAGACCCGAGGTTTCCGAATTCGCTCCCAAGATGCTGTCCATGAAGATTCCCGTGGACAAGATTGCGGAGGTTATCGGTAAGCAGGGCAAGGTTATCCAGGGTATCGTAGCCGACACAGGTGCAAAGATCGACATCGAGGACGACGGTTCCGTATACATCTCAGGCATCGAAAAGAGAGCGATTGAGATGGCAAAGGAGATTATCGACGGTATCATCTTCGAGCCCGAAGTTGGTGCGATCTACGAAGGTGTTGTTACAAGAATCATCCCCATCGGTGCGTTTGTTGAATTCGCGCCCAAAAAGGAAGGCATGGTTCACATCTCCAAGCTGGACAAGAAGCGTACCGAAAAGGTTGAGGATGTCTGCAATGTGGGCGACCGCATCAAGGTTAAGTTCCTCGGTGTGGACGAAAAGGGCAGAATGAACCTTTCCCGCAGAGATGCTCTGGACGCCTGAGTGGGAATAAGCTGCAGTTTGATTTGTAAGCGAACTGCCCCACTCCCGAGAATTTCCCTTGCGGAAAATTCTCCAATGTGCTGTTTGAATTTATAGAGTGGGGATAATGTGCAGTTTGGGCTGTAAGCGAACCGTCCCACTCCAGAGAAAAACTTGATTTTATCGAGTTTATTAAGTGAATATAAAGACCGTACATCGTTTGATATGCGGTCTTTTCTTTTCAAAAATCGATTGACTGTGGTATGGATATATGCTATAATGGAAAAAACCAAATTAAGGAGAAAAAAACATGAAAAGATTCATGTCATTGTTTTTGGCGATACTTATGGCAGGCACTGCCTTCGTTTCCTGCTCCGATGATGCTCCGAATAAAACGGAGACAGGCACTGCCGAGACGGAGCAGGCTGAGGTGAGCACAAGAACTGACCTTGTAACGGAAAACGGTACAGCGGCGTCACATATCGTGGTTGCGGAGGGGGCAGATCAGCTCATTTCCTATGCATCTGAGGAGTTGGCGTACCATATCAAGCTGGTAAGCGGTGCGGATATTTCCGTGGTGAATACAGCACTTTCCGACAGCCTTTCCATCATTATCGGTACCCCCGACAGTGTGCCCGAGCTTGAAGAACTGTTTCCCGATGACCTCGTTTGGCTCCGTACACTTTCCGGCGAGGGCGAAAATGTCCGCTACGGCAGTGACGGATTTGCAGTAAGACAGCTTGAGGGCAAGCTGTATATCTTCGGTGCGACCCCTCGCGGTGCGCTCAACGGTGTGTACGACTTTATTGAGGAAAACATGGGCGTTCTCTGGACCCGTGCGGACGAAAGCCGTGGCATGATCTATGACGAGATGCCCACCATCACCGTGAAAAAGGCGGATTACCGCGAAAAATCCCCCTTCGACCTTCGCGGATGGACTTTGTCGGGCGGAAGTCGTGAAACCTTCGTTATGATGGCTCGCAATAAACTGAACGGTTTGTGTGCCGGTGTGGGACAGACTACGGAAGCCTATGCTTCCCTGACAGCCATCGGTATTGAGCCCTTCATTTCCAACCATAACATTAAGTGGTGGATCACCCAAAGTCCTACTTTTGACCCCGACTGTCACGAATACTGGAGTACCGACATGGCAGGAGAACACGCGGTCTCCGCCGCCGACTCCGAGCAGGTGAATTTCTGGAGTGACGTGACCATGCAGACCATCGCCGATCATGTGATCGCCTTCCTCGATCAGCATAAGGAGTCAGCGGACATCGACTACGTCGGCATCTGCCTGGAGGATTTCGATGTCCCCCGTGTCTATCCCGAGATGAACGAGCCCTATGAATACGCACCCGGTCAGTTTGCCGACCCCGGCGCGAACAATTATATCTCCACCGTGTTCTTCAGCTTCATGAACAAGATTGCACAGGTCGTCGGCGAGAAATACCCCGACGTGAAGCTCCATTCCTATGCCTACGCCAGCGTAATCACACCGCCCGAATGCGAATTGGAGGACAATCTCTATATTACATTCTGCCCCCTCGGCGAGGATCTCTGCTCTCCTCTCGGGGAATCCCAGAGAGACGTTGCCAATAAGCAGTATGAGGATCTGCTGGGGTGGATGGAGATCACCTCCAACGTTCAGGTGTATAACTACTACGGATGCTATACCGCAGCCCCCCTGTTTGAAAGACCCATCTGGGACAGAATTCAGTCCGACCTGCAGCTGTATGCGGCAAACGGCTTCAACGGTCTCGTGCCGGAGGGATTTGCCGATGTGGATGCCGGTTGGTGCACGGGCCCCGAATACAACATCAACAACGATGTGAGAGAGCCGTACCTGACAATGTCAAACGGATGGAGCATGAACGCCATGACCTTCTGGATCTACTCCAAACTGGCATGGAATCCGAGTGAGAATGTGGATGAACTGATCGAGTTCTACTGTGACAAGGTCTGGGGTGAGGCATCGGCGGATATGCAGGAGTATTATCGCCTTCTCCGACTCTGCTGGGCGGACGGCAGCGAGACCATGTCAGCAGAATTCAACTGCTATTACACCTGGAGCACCAGCGCCGATATGTACTGGGACTACTTCCTGAATATTGAAGTGGACGGCGTTTGCATGGTTGAATCCATTCAGGAGACCCTCCACAAGGCATACGATGCGGCAAACGACGAGCAGAAGGAACGCCTCCGCTATATCGTGGAGGTTTACGACAATGCAGAGGCGTTGTTTTACAGTTAATTAAGGGCAGGCGGAAAAGGTGCTGCCGCAATAAGAGCAATATGAACATAAAAAATGGGTGTCGCATTCGGGAGTTTTCCTTGATGCGACACCTTTATTATTTATTATCGGCGTGGGAAATTTTTTTCTGCAAAAGCCTGCAGCCTTATTTTTTCGCATCCTTTGCGCGAAGTTCCACACGGCGGATCTTTCCGCTGATGGTCTTTGGCAGCTCGGGAAGGAATTCTACGATTCTCGGGTACTTGTAGGGGGCGGTGTGCTCCTTAACATAGGTCTGGATTTCCCGTACAAGATCGGGCGAGCCTTCCTTTCCGGGCACGAGAACGATGGACGCCTTGACCACCTGTCCTCTGATCTCATCGGGAACGGCGGTGATGGCACATTCCAGAACATAGGGCAGCTCCATGATAACGCTTTCGATCTCGAAGGGACCGATACGATAGCCGGAGGACTTGATGACGTCATCTACACGACCAACATACCAGATGTAGCCATCCTCGTCGCGCCATGCGGTGTCTCCTGTGTGATAGTAGCCGTCGTGCCATGCCTCCTTTGTGGCTTCCTCATTGCGGTAGTAACCCTTGAAGAGACCCGCGGGAACGGCTTCCGTTGTGCGGATGACGATCTCACCCGTTTCACCCACATCGCAGGAGCGTCCGTCGTAGTCCACGATATCCACATCATAGAGAGGGGAAGGACGGCCCATGGAACCGGGCTTGGGGGTGTCACCCACCAGATTTGCAATAACCAGCGTGGTTTCCGTCTGACCGAAGCCTTCCATGAGGGACAGCCCCGTGTATTCCTTGAACTTGTTGAAAACTTCGGGGTTCAGTGCTTCGCCTGCGATGGTGCAGTGCTTCAGGGAGGAGAGATCGTAGTTTTCGATGCCTGCCTTGATGAAGAAGCGGAACATGGTGGGCGGCGCACAGAATGTGGTGATCTGATACTTAGCAAAGAGGGGAAGGAGGTCGTCAGCGTCAAATTTGTCAAAGTCGTAGGCGAATACGCAGCTTTCGCAGAGCCACTGACCGTACAGCTTGCCCCACAGCGCCTTGCCCCATCCTGTGTCGGAAATGGTGAAATGGATTCCGTTGGGGTCTGCGTTATGCCAGTAGCGTGCGGTAATATAGTGACCGAGAGCATATTTGAAGCTGTGTGCGGCGATTTTCGGATAGCCTGTGGTGCCGCTTGTGAACAGCATATACATGGTCTCGTTGCCGCAGGCGTTCATTCTGCGCTCAAATGTTTCGGGGAATGCCATGAACTCGTCATCGAAGGAGTGCCAGCCGTCACGATGACCGTTTGCGATGATCTTGACGATATCCTGCTCAACCAGCTTTTCCGCATTTTCCGCGTGCATTGCGGTGTCGCCGTCAGCGGTACATACAACAGCAGCAACGCTTGCCGCCTTGTAACGATATTCAAAATCATGCTCCACAAGCATATGCGTAGCAGGGATAGCAACGGCGCCCAGCTTGTGCAGTGCGATGGATGCGATCCAGAACTGCCAGTGTCTCTTCAGCACCAGCATAACGGTGTCGCCGTGCTTGATACCGAGAGACTCAAAATAGTTCGCCGCACGGTTGGAGAGAAGGGAAATATCACGATAGGTGAAGCGGCGCTCGTTCTTGTTTACATCCAGATGGAGGAGTGCCAGCTTGTCGGGGGTCTTTTGCGCAATGGCGTCCACGGTGTCGTAGGCGAAGTTGTACCGGTCTGCATTCTTGAATTCGATCTTCTTCAGCTTACCGTTTTCTTCGGTACATTCGATAAAGCGAAGTGCAACGGGATCTTCCGGCAGGGGAGAAAGGGTGTTTTCCGCAGTAGGTGCGGTTGAGGCCTCAGCCTCTTCGTCGGGGTAGTCGTATGCCGCGCCGCCGTTTGAAATAACGATGGCGAGGAACTGACAGTCGCCGCCGTGTGCGATCATGCCGTGGGGCTTGGAGCTGTCGTAGTAAATGGAGTCGCCGGGACCGAGAATCTCCTCATGACCGTCAATGGATGTTTTAAGTGAACCCGAGAGAATGTAGTTGTATTCATGCCCTTCATGCTTGCTCAGCTTGATGGGCTTGTTCTGCTCCTCTTCGGAATAGCGGGCGGTAACAACGAAGGGCTCAGCAATTTTCCCCTTGAACAGGGGCGCCATATTGCGGTATTGGAAGCCCTTTCTTCTTGCAATGGGAAGTCCTCCGCCTGCGCGTGTGATGCTGTATTCCTCCAGCGTTGGGCTTTCACCCTTCAGAAGATCGGTTGTGTCAACGCCGAATCTTGCCGCGCATTTGTAGATGAAGGTGAAGGTGAAATCCGCATTTCCGGCTTCAAGCTCGCGATAAGCTTCAAGGGAAACACCGGTGCATTTTGCCATCTCCTCCTCGGATACCTCGCATACAAGTCTCGTTTCTCTGATGCGGGCAGCCACTTCTTTGATGATCTGTTCCATAAGTTCTACCAGGCCTTTCTGTATGTATGTGAGAGGCGGATAAAATCAAAAAAAGTCCGTCTCATTCTTTGAGACGAACATCACAGTGATCGTTCGCGGTACCACTCAAATTGCACATTTGTGCCACTCTGCGGACTCAATCAAGCCCCCTGCCTTCACGTTGCAGCTCACGGGGAATTATTACTCGGCGAGAAGCCTTTCCGTTCCCGACTCGGAAGTGATTGTGTATCGCTCTGATGTGCCTGCTTCCACCGCCACAGGCTCTCTGGGACATCGTTTTGAGAAACACACGTCTTCGTCACAGTCTTTATGTTTGATTTACGCTAAAAGTATAGCACATGGAGGGGAACTCTGTCAAGAGGGAATATTGAACAAAATGCAAGGCGGTATTGGGTGGATGGCAGTGCAAATCGTATATAATGCGGCGGTTTTTATACCGGATGGAATGAAAAGAAGGATTCGGAATATGATTTAATATGTTCAATACTCAACGAAATCCTACGGGAAAGGGAGGATGCGATGGCGGAGATTATATCATCCTTGCTGTGCGGCTATCTCACCCCTGTGCTTATTTGCATAGGAGGAATCACACTCGCCGGGGGAATCAGAATAACGCACATCCTCCGTCCGCGGAGATTCATCAGGGTGCTTTCCGATACCTCCGAGGGAGGCGGTACTTCTCCCTTCTGCGGACTGACTATGGCTTTGGCAGGTACGCTGGGGGTGGGGAACATCACCGGAGTATCGGCGGCCGTGGTATCGGGAGGGGCAGGGGCAGTGTTCTGGATGTGGGCAGGTGCACTTCTTTCCATGAGCATCAAATACGGTGAGGTAGCCTTAGCTGTAAAATACAGACGGGAGGCAAAGGGAGAGTTTTACGGCGGCGCCATGTATTACATAAGCGATGGGCTCGGGAGACGTTTCCCCGGCAGATCTTTTGCCCTGCTCGGCGGTGTTTTTGCCCTGCTCTGCGTTTTGAATTCTCTGGTGACGGGAAATATCGTCCAGGCGAACTCAGCGGCAGCGGTTGTCCATATTATTCCGAGAGGTGTGACGGGCGGTATACTTGCCGTCCTTGTGGCATTTTCAGCCGCCTGTGGGGTAAATAAAATCGGCAGGATTACCTCCCGTCTGATCCCTGCGCTGACCGCCGTTTATATGCTCCTTTCAATATATGTTATCGGGACAAATCTGACACTTATACCCGAGATTACGGGGGACATCTTCCGTTCCGCCTTTTCCTTCCGCGGAGTCTGCGGCGGTGCGGTGGGGATCGGGGCAAGGGAGGCGGTGCGGTTCGGCATAACAAGAGGAATCTTTTCAAATGAGGCAGGCTGCGGAACCTCTCCCACGGCTCATGCCTCCGCAAACACAAAAAGCCCTTTTCATCAGGGCTGTTACGGTATTTTTGAGGTTGCGGCAGATACCTTGATTCTTTGCACCATGACCGCATTTGTGCTTCTTACGGCAGATAAAAGGTATGGAATCCTTTCCGGAGGGGCAGGGGAGGGAGATGCCGCGCTGACGTTGGACGCTTTCACTCTCCAAACGGGGGAATGGGTGTATGGTATTCTTGCAGTGTCTGTCCTGCTGTTTGCCTATGCAACAATTATTGCCCAACTGTACTACGGTTTTACCGCTTTGGGCTACCTGACAAAAAAGCCCATGGCGAGGGGAGCATATCTTGCGGTGTCCATAGCCTGTGTATTTATTGGCGCTGTTATGAGGGCGGATGCCATGTGGTATCTTGCAGATATTACCGTGTGCATGATGACGGTGATCAATATTGCGGTACTCCTTTTTTTACGGAAGGAGATTTACCAAACTGTGCCGAGGGAGGTGAAAAAAGCAAAAAAGCCGCTGAACTAAGCGACTTTTTTGGAGCTACTACCCAGATTCGAACTGGGGACCTCATCCTTACCAAGGATGTGCTCTACCAACTGAGCCATAGTAGCATTCCCGACGGAACGATATAGATTATACCAGAATACGGGGGAAATGTCAAGGGGTTTTCGGAAAGTTTTTGGGGATTTTTTCGGCTTTTTAACCCTTGTTCGGAAAAAAAGCGGAGAAACGGTTCGATGCTGACATCGGTTGTGTCCGCTGTATGCTCAAACCGCTTCTCCACGGCATATCAATTCCATGAATAGTCGAAAACAAGTGTATCGGCAACGGAGGTGTCAACAACGCATACGAAGGTTTTTCCGCAGTTGAGGAGAAGCTCTTCGCCGTCCTTGTAGCGGAGCTTGACGGGGTCTGTTTTGCCTGCGCGAGACCATGTGATGACCTTCCGTCTGCCGTTTGTTATGTAGTAACCCTGACCGCTGCCCTCTGTTTTGACGCTCAGTCTGCCTGCGGCATCTCCCGGGATCAGGCTGATATCCGTGAACAGAATGAGCACATTTTTCACGGAGAGCTGCTCGTCGGTCAAACCGTCCACCTGAGGCATTCCGTTATACTGATAGCGGAGATATTCGCCCGTTTCTTCGTTGTAGACAAAATCCACGGTTTGAATGGAAGTGGATTCCATATGCACATGGGTGGCAATGCTTCCCTCGGGCTGATGGTCAACGGTTTCGTCGTAGAACTTGAAGGCAGGAGCGAAAGAGTCATCATGCTCGGTGGCATAATTCTTGAAAGCGATTCCCTCGGCGATCTTTTCTCCCGTTGTCATAAGGCTGTGTTCCAGACCCATGCTGTATAAACGGTCGTTGTCACGGTAGAACATATCGGGAACATACATATTGACGCCGTCCAGATTATCGGTACCTCTCCAGTCGATTTTGTCGTATGCCATCTCACTTCCGCCTGCGTGAATGTATATGGCGTTGTGGTTTTCGATAAAATCGATAAAATAGTCTCTCGAAGAACGGATGGAGCCCACCTCGGAAAGCTTTTCGTAATCACTGACAAGCATCATGATACGGGTAATACCGCCCTCCGCCGCACATTCGTAGAAAATATCGCCCGATGTAAGACCGTTCTGGGGGAGACAGTTTTTGATGTTGTTCATCATGATGGCAACGGGACGGCGCGCCTGTTCTTCCGCTGTTGCGGCGGCTCCGTTCAGGTAGTTGTATATTCTTGTCTCACCCGTCTCATCCGAGGAATCGTCGGTGTGGGCAGAGCCCGTCACAGGGTTTTCCACAAGCTCCGCTTCATGGGGGAGGAGGGATGCGGTCTCGAGCTCGGTCTCAGCCTCGGTTTCAACCTCAGTTTCGGTCTCCGTCTCCGCAATATACTCGGTTTCGGGGGCAGTTGTTTCTTTTTCGGTTTCCGGTTCAATAACCTTGAAGCTGCATCCTGCCGCGGAAGCACATATCAGCGCGGACAAGAGGAATGCGGCTGTTTTTTTGAAATGATTCATTTCGGTCTCCATTTGTTCCCGGTTTCTTACAACCAAGGGAAGAATTGTCGGTGTTTGAGGAATATTGTTCCTTACTCAATACAATATTTTATAGCAAAAGGGAAAAGAAGTCAAGAGCAAAGACAAAACTTGACTTCTTTGAGGGGTAAAATCCAAAATTCTATTGACAATCCACGGGGAGAAATATTATAATATAAGGTGGTATTTTATGTATACTTCCCCGAAGGAAAGGATGTTGAATCAAATGAAATATACAAGCGAAAGAGGGCTCACCGACGAGAATCTCCGCTTTGCTTTAGCGGAATCTCTTGAAGGACGAGAGCTTCGCCGTGTGCTCATTCTCCCCCCCGATTATACAAGAATGTACTCGGGTGCCGGGAAGATCACTGCGATCTATTACGATATGCTCAAAGACAAGTGTGATGTGGATATTATGCCGGCACTGGGTACCCATATGCCCATGACAGAGGAGGAGTGCACCGCATTTTTCGGCCAGGGTGTGCCTTTTGAAAAGATCCTCGTGCACAACTGGAGAAACGATGTTGTGAAGATCGGCGAGGTTCCCTCAGAATTTGTTTCCGAAGTGTCCGAGGGCTTGGTGAACACCAAAATCGACGTGGAGGTAAACCGCCGACTTCTTGACAAGACCTACGATCTCATCATTTCCATCGGTCAGGTGGTGCCCCACGAGGTCGTTGGAATGGCGAATTATTCAAAGAATATTTTTGTTGGCTGCGGCGGCTCATCCATGATCAATTCTTCCCATATGCTGGGCGCTTTCTACGGTATGGAAAGAATCATGGGCAAGGATTTCTCCCCCGTTCGCCGTGTGTTCGACTATGCCGAGGAAAACTTCCTCAAGGAGCTTCCCTTGCTTTATGTTCTCACCTGTACCACAAATACGGGGGACACAACAAATATCCACGGACTCTATATCGGCCGTGACAGAAGCAATTTCGAGGCGGCAGTGGCACAGAGTCAAAAGACAAATCTTATCCATGTGGACGAGCCCTTCCGAAAGGCGGTGGTTTACCTTGATCCCCGTGAATTCAAGACCACATGGCTCGGAAACAAGGCCGTTTACCGAACCAGAATGGCAATGGCAGACGGGGGCGAGCTCATCGTTCTTGCACCCGGTGTCATAAAATTCGGCGAGGACGACATCAACGATGCTCTCATCAGAAAATACGGATATGTGGGCAGAGAGAGGATCCTTGAGCTGGTTAAGGAAAACGATGACCTCAACGAAAACCTGTCCGTGGCGGCTCATCTCATCCACGGCTCATCGGACGGCCGCTTTAAGATCACCTACTGCACCGAAAAAATGACGGAGGGGGAAGTTCGGGAGGCCGGATTCAACTATATGCCCTACGAGGAAGCCGCGAAGAAGTACGACCCCGCAGTGCTGACTGACGGCTATCATGAGATCGACGGGGAAAAGATATTCTACATCAGCAACCCTGCACTGGGGCTTTGGACGAAATGAACATGAAAAGAATAATCGATTTACACACACATTCTCTCTGCTCCGACGGGTCACTGACCCCGGGTGAGCTTATACGGCACGCAAAGGAACAGGGTCTTTCTGCCATCGCCCTCTCTGACCACGACAATGTGGACGGAATCCGTGAGGCTATGGCTGTGGGAGAGGAGATCGGCATTGAGGTCGTCCCTGCCATTGAGCTTTCCGCCATTTCGGATACGGAGACACACATCCTCGGCTACTTTATCGACCCCGACTCCCCCGAGCTGATGTCTGCCATGAAGTACATCCGCGATGTGAGAGTACAGCGCACGGCAGAGACCTGCGAAAAGCTGGCGGAATATGGAATGCACGTTTCCATGGATGAGGTGAGAGAGAAGGCAGGAGGCGGAATTCTCTGCCGCGCTCATATCGCAAAGATCATGACGGAAAAGGGGTACAGCGAATCCCCGAAGGCGGCGTTTGCCAAGTGGCTCAACGCAGGTTGTCCCTGCCACAGCGAGTCACAGGCGCTCACCGATACGGAAGCCGTTGAGCTTGTCCGCAAAGCAGGGGGGGATGCGTACCTGGCGCACCTGCATCTGACAAAAAAATCGGGCGAGGAGCTGGAGAATTTCATCAAACATCTGATGGAAGCAGGACTCACGGGTCTTGAGGGCTACTATACCGACTACACTCCCGAGATGGAAGAAACGTACCGCGGTCTTGCGGCGAAATACGGTCTGAAAATTTCGGGCGGCACCGACTTCCACGGCGCATTCAAGCCGCATATCAGCATCGGACGTGGACTGGGGGCGCTTGAGATTCCCTATGAAGTCCTGGAAAACATGAAAAAAAGATAAAAATAATATAAAAATTTAAGGAGATATACAACATGACAAAGGCAAACATCGGTCTCATCGGACTGGCAGTAATGGGCGAGAATCTGGTTCTCAATATGGAGTCCAAGGGCTTCACAGTGGCGGTTTACAACCGTACAACAGAAAAGGTTAAGAATTTCGTTGAGGGCAGAGGTGCCGGCAAGAACATTATCGGCACATACAGCCTTGAGGAGCTTGTGGCAAATGTGGAAAAGCCCCGTAAGATCATGATGATGATCAAGGCAGGCTCCGCAGTTGACTCCATGATCGACACTCTCCTCCCTCTCCTTGACGACGGCGACATCATCATCGACGGCGGCAACTCTCACTTCCCCGACACCGCGCGCCGTACCGCTTATGTTGAATCCAAGGGCAAGCTGTACATCGGTACCGGTGTGTCAGGCGGTGAAGAAGGTGCGCTGATGGGCCCCAGCATGATGCCCGGCGGTTCTCCCGCGGCTTGGGAAAGCGTAAAGCCCATTCTGCAGGCCATCTGCGCAAAGGTTGAGGACGGCTCTCCCTGCTGTGACTGGGTTGGCGAGAATGGTGCAGGCCATTTTGTAAAGATGGTACATAACGGTATCGAATACGGCGATATGCAGCTCATCTGCGAGGCATATCACCTGATGAAGAACCTTCTCGGTATGTCCGACGATGAAATGCATGAGGTATTCGCTGACTGGATGAAGGGCGACCTTGACTCTTACCTCGTTGAGATCACACGCGATATTCTGGCATATAAGGATGAGGATGGCGAGCCCATTGTTGAAAAGATTCTCGACACCGCAGGTCAGAAGGGTACAGGTAAGTGGACAGGCATTGCCGCACTTGACGAGGGTGTACCGCTGACACTTATCGGTGAGGCTGTATTTGCGCGCTGCCTGTCCGCCATGAAGGACGAGCGTGTTGCCGCATCCAAGGTACTGCCTTCTGCTTGTGATGGCGCAATCAAGCTGACCGCTGAGGAAAAGGCGGAGTGGATCGAAAATATCCGCTGCGCACTCCTTGCCTCCAAGATCGTTTCCTACGCACAGGGTTACACACTGATGAGAGCTGCGGCAAAGACCTACGGCTGGAACCTGAACTACGGCGGAATCGCACTCATGTGGAGAGGCGGATGCATCATCCGTTCCGTATTCCTCGGCAAGATCAAGGATGCATTCGATGCTAATCCTGAGCTGACAAATCTGCTTCTTGACCCCTATTTCACAGAAAAGATCGCATCTCTGCTGCCCGGCTGGAGAAAGGTTGTTTCCATCTCCGCTATGGCAGGTATGCCCGTTCCCGCATTCTCCTCCGCACTGTCCTACTACGACGGATACCGCTGCGACCGTCTCCCTGCAAACCTTCTGCAGGCTCAGCGCGATTACTTCGGTGCACACACATACGAAAGAGTTGACGCTCCGAGAGGCGAGTTCTTCCACACCAACTGGACAGGCCACGGCGGCGACACAGCGGCTACTCAGTATACGGTATAAGTTAAGGTCAGAAAGGAAACCACAATCATGAAAATTCGTGAAAATTGCAAATACAGCATTGTTGTGCCCACCTCCATGGGTGTCAGAATCTGCCCCATGAACGGTCAGCCCGTGCAGGCATCCGATACCTTCTTTATGCAGGCGACCTCCGCGGAGTCAAACGTGATCTCCGTTGCGGCGTACCTCGGTATGAAAACAAAGGTGCTGACCACATTCGTGAAGGACAGCCCCATTGCAGACTTCATCAAGCGCAACCTCCGTTCCCGCGGCATCGACTACGAGGGTGCTGAGGTAGAGCAGGGCGATCCCTGGGGCTATCGTCACCAGTTCAATATTGCGGACAGCGGCTACGGTACTCGAGGCCCCCGTGTCTGCAACGACCGCGCAGGTGAAGTTGGACGTACACTGAACGTAAAGGACTTCGATACCGACCGTATCTTCGGTGAGGAAGGTGTGCAGATCCTCCATCTTTCAGGCCTCATCGGTGCTCTGTCTCCCGAGACAAGTCAGTTCTGCCTGGCACTGGCGAGAGCCGCAAAAAAGTACGGCACACTCATTTCCTTCGACCTCAACTACCGCGCGTCCTTCTGGAAAAACAGAGAGGCTGAGCTTCGTGAAATTTTCAGCGAGATCGCATCCATTTCCGATATTCTCGTTGGTAACGAGGAGGACTTCCAGCTCGCTCTCGGCATTGACGGACCCGAAGCCGGCGGTAAGGACCTTGCTTCCAAGATCGAGAGCTTCAAGGGCATGATCGGCTGCGTAAAGGAGAAGTTCCCGGGTGCATCCGTGTATGCTACCACCCTCCGTCAGGTTATCAGCGTAAACCGTCACCTCTGGGGAGCGATCCTCCTTGACGGTGACGAATGGCACATTGCAGAGCCCCGTGAAATCCAGGTTCTTGACAGAATCGGCGGCGGTGACGGCTTTGTAGGCGGTATGCTCTACGCTATCCTCAAGGGCTGGGAGAGCGAAAAGTGGGTTCAGTTCGGTTGGGCTTCGGGCGCCATGGCTACCACATTCCTTACCGACTATGCACAGCCTGCGGATGAAGAACAGGTTTGGTCCATCTGGGGCGGAAACGCACGAGTAAAGAGATAAATTGGGGTTGGGAAGCCCGGACGGGCAATATCGGCACCTGTGCAGTTTAAATCGAAGGCTGTCACAGGAAGGCGGAGAGAGCCGACCGAAAAATAAACCGAAAAACCGACACTAACGGAGAAATTATGAAATCAATCGTTCTTGACGGGTTTGCCGTCAATCCGGGAGATCTTAATTGGGATTTTCTTTTGAAATTCGGTGAATTCACCGTATATGACAAAACACCCGATGAGATGGCGGCTGAGGTGATCGGAGACTGTGATGTGGTTTTCACAAACCGAGTGAAGATTACCTCGGCAGTGCTTGATGCTTGCCCGAATATACGCTATATATCCGCCCTCGGTACGGGATATGACATGATCGACGTGCCTGCCTGCCGCGCGAGAGGGATCGAGGTGTGCAATGTTCCCGGATACTCCACCATGTCCGTGGCACAGACCGCCTTTTCTCTCCTTCTTGCCCATGCCTTTGACCTCAACGGTTACAGCGGCTTGGTGAAGGACGGACTGTGGACGGGTATGCCCGGTGTCATGTATCAGAATATAACATTCCGCGAACTTTCGGGCAAAACGGCAGGCATCTACGGCTGCGGCGCAATCGGTACCGCGTTCGCTAAGATGTGTAGGGCTTTCGGAATGAAGGTTCTTGCCACACGACGTTCCAAAACCGAAGGGGAAGAGGACGGTATCACCTATGTCACCCCCGATCGGCTCCTTCGAGAAAGCGATTTTCTCTCCCTCCACTGTCCTCTTACCGATGAGACAAGGGGGATGGTTGACCGTGGGTTTATCGCGAAGATGAAAGACGGGGCTGTGCTTATCAATACGTCGCGCGGTGCGGTGCTCAACGAGACAGATGTGGCGGAAGCACTCAACAGCGGCAAATTGGGCGGTGCGGGACTTGATGTGCTGTCGGCAGAACCTGCCCGTCCCGACAATCCCCTGCTCAAGTCGAAGAACACCATCATCACCCCCCATTGCGCGTGGACTTCAAGGGAAGCAAGACTGAGACTCCTTGACATACTGGACGCCAACCTGACCTCCTTTGCGGAGACGGGGAAGGGGATAAACCGAGTGGGAGTCTGAAACCCATACAAAAACCGACAGGATATGCAAAATCTGTGGCATATCCTGTTTTTTTGCATATTTGGTACTTGACAACACCGCGCCTGTATGCTATAATATCCACGAACAAACGCAGGGGTGCCTTTTTGGCTGAGATGGATCAACATCCGAACCCTTTAAACCTGATACGGATCATACCGGCGTAGGGAGAATTTGTTTGTGCAGTGACGGGCCCGATAAAACTACACTGCAGCACATTTTCAAGCGAAGCTAACAATTATCCGTAGTACGTTTGTACTGCGGATTTTTTATGTTCTGACGACCGATCACCGTCAGTGCATCGGTTGCGAGATCACGGCAAGTGTTTGTATCTTTAACATAATTGAAAGGTTTTTCATTTGTTATGGCTGAATTTATTATGATGCGATCCAAAAAAACACAGCTTCTTGTGGAAGCGGCTGTTATGATAGCACTGGCAACGGTACTCAGTATGATAAAGGTGTACGAAGCACCTTTCGGCGGCTCCGTTACTCTTTTATCCATGGCGCCCATCATCGTTTTGTCCATGCGGCGTGGCATCAAAGTGGGGTTGGCAGGCGCATTTGTTTACTCTGTTCTCCAGCTTGTCCTCGGAATCGGCAGTGTGGCATATGTTCCAACCGCTTGGGGAATCGTTCTCTGCATTCTTTTTGACTACATCCTGCCTTTCACCCTTCTCGGTCTCGGCGGACTGTTCCGCGATGTACATTTTTCAGACAATCAGGGGCTTAACACCACCATCGCGGCGATACTCGGTACCCTTCTTGTGACCCTACTCCGTTTCCTCTGCCATATTGTGTCGGGTGCGGTCATCTGGTACGCCCTTGACCTGCAGTGGTACGCGGACGACCCCACACACATCGTCCATCAGTACGGCGCGTGGATGTTCTCCCTTATCTATAACGGCACCTTCATGATCCCCGAGATCATCGAAACCGTTGTGGGTGTTCCGATTCTCACGGCAGCGCTGAGAAAGTTTAAGGTGAGATGAAAGAAAAACTCCCGAAGCGATATCCTCACGGTTGTGCAGATACCTCGCTTCGGGAGTTATTTTTGTTTCAGCCGATGATTCCGTTAATGATCTGTTCCAATTCACGTTCGTCCGCGTATTTCACAAATCTGGCGCCCGTTCCCTCGGAAACGGCAGAGGTGGCATCGTCGTTGAAGCGGATCTTGCATTCTTCGGACACGATCCAACGGTCAAGCCGGGGCTCCAGGGCATAGTACACCGTTACAAGGTCCCAGGAGGGGCGGAGAAAGGAGTTTTCGATGTAAAGACGGTAGGACTGCTTTACGGGATAAGTGTCGTTACAGCTTTCCAGAGAGGCTCCTGTGATAACATCTCTCCCTGCCTCAAACCCGCAGTAAACGATGGGAACGGGGCAGTGTTCGGTGGTGTACTGGGCTGAGGGAATGTCGCATTCGATGTTGAATTCTCGGGTGAAGGGGGGCTCAAAGTAACCGCCCATGGAAACAACGGTTGACACGGACTGCTTCACAAGGTCAATACCGCAAAGAGGGGAGTATTCATCCGCTTCGGACACCAGAAGCTCCTTCATGTTGTTAAGAGGGCCGATAAATACGAGGGTAACATCGCGGTGCTCGGCAAGAAGTCGGCGCATCAGAGGAACCGCGGACTCATATTTGGCAGGCTCGTGGGTCTTGAGGTATTCATCCGACACAGGCTTTGTGTACTTCTGATACTCAACACCATCGAAAAAGCCTTTTCTGTCCGTCTGACCGATGGGTACGTCCACTCCAAACCACTCATTGATGGCGGCAATTACGTTCACACTGTTAAGATCCGATGTGCAGTGTGTCACACCGAGAAGCTCCGCCTTTCCTTCCTTGTGGTATTTATCAAGAATGGCAAGGGCGCCGCAGTCGTCGCAGTCGGGACCGAGATCTGTGTCAAGAATGATCTTTCTTGGTTCGTTCATGTTGTTCTCCGTTTCGTAAAGTTAGATTATTGCTTTCTCTTTTTGTTGATGAGTACAATCGCCGAAGCAGCCAAAACACCGGATACGACGGCAATGATGGTTCCTGTCGCAGTGTTGTTTTCGTCCGTTTTTTCACCTGAAGCAGAGGGGAGGTCAACAGTGCTTTCAACTTCGGTTTCCTCATCGGGCTCGGGGATAGTGTTCACAAGAGTGTACTTGTTCGCCGCAGGACCGAAAAACCACGCGGAGTCGATGATGAGTGCCTGACGATTTTCATCCGATTCCATGATAACGTGAGTCATGGCGAATTCGGTGCCGTCCTCCATGAGTATGGGGGTGGTGCTTTTTGTCAGGCAGGAAGCCGGTAAGAATGCTTCAATGGTGTAGTTCGTGCCGTTTTGGGTGCAGGCGGAAACCACGTCGGGTACATCCGCCCCTGCATTGACTGAGCCGAAAGTGAAATGTTCACCAATCTCCGTCTCTCCCTCCTTGTTGATGACAAGAGAGAAGAAATACATATTACCGGGGGCGGTACCTATTACCGTTGTGTCGGGATAAATGCAGAACTGGAGCCCATCCCCCTTGTTGTATGAACCACTGTCGGGTTCATGGACGATTTCCGTAGGGGTTCCATCCTTAACATCCCCGAAGAAATAGAGCCCCTCCTCGTCCCACAGCCATCGGATCTCGGTAGTTGGGAAAACATCGACAACACCTGTAATGAGCTCCGTTGTGTCAGTGGTCAAGGGAATGGTCAGTGCGTTGTCCCATTCGTTGCCTGTGATCACCCCGTCGATTGTGGGGGCTATATCAGCTTTCGGAATATAAAAATGCCCGTATTCCGTCGAGTCGGCATTGATATTAAGGGTGAGGGAAGCGGTACAGAGAGATGCAAGGAGGAAGGAGAGAAATTTTTTCATGCTTATGTATACCTCTTTGAGCCTTATTCTTTCTTTATTCATAATACCACACGAATGGCAGTATGTCAAGTTTTTGGCAGTAAAAGAGATTCAATTTGTAGGAAACAAACGGAGATGTCAGATATATACACAAAAAAAGCAGCCGACCATTTGGTCAGCTGCAATTTTTGTTATGTAAACTTAGCCTGCAATAACTGCGGAAAGTCTTGTAAGGAATGCTGCGATTTCAGCGCGGTTAGCAACTGCAGTCAGATCGCTGAGTTCAGCGCCGATTGCGAGAACGCCTGCCTTGTCAGCCCACAGAACGGATTCTGCAGCCCAGTCGCTGTATGTTACTTCAGCAGCATCGGAAACTTCTGCTGTGTCGATGCCCTTGAGAGCAGCGTAACGAGCGATGATAGCGATTGTTTCTTCCTTTGTGATAGCCTTGTCGGGAGCAAATGTGCCGTCTTCGTAACCGAGAACGATGCCGTTTGCTGCAGCCCAGTTAACAGCAGCTGTGTACCATTCGCCTTCAGCAACGTCGGAGAATGCAGCAGCGTCAGCTGTGGGTTCGCCTTCCTGTCTCCACAGGGTTGTAACGATCATTGCACGAGTCAGATCTGCGTCAGGTTCAAATGTTGTATCGGAAGTACCGTTCATCAGACCGGTAGCATATACGAATGCAACGTCTGCAGCGTACCAAGCGTCAGCAGCAACGTCTGCGAAAGGAGTTGCGGGAACTTCTGCTTCGGGAGCCTCAGTCTCGGGAGCTTCTGTCTCAACTGCGCCAACCTTTTCAAAGATAGCGGTTACAACATAGTGCTTGTTGATTCTGTTGATCTTGTATTCGGTAACTGCGCCAATGCTCTTGTTGTTAACGAGAACGTCCTTGATTTCGTAACCTTCATCGGGAGTGATGGTTACTGTAACATTGCTGTTGTACTTAGCGGAGAATGCGGAAGCCTCAGCCTTACCGCCTTCGCCTGCGATAGCGTTAACAGAGTAGTACTGGTTGTGAACATACTGAACAGCGCCGTACCATTCCTGCATATCGAAATCGGGACCTTCAACAACAGGAGCGTTTGTTTCGGGTTCTTCGGGTCTTACGGGCTTGTTGGTTTCGGGTGCATTTGTTTCAGGTGCATTTGTTTCGGGTTCGTTTGTTTCAGGCTCGTTTGTTTCGGGCTCGTTAGTCTCGGGGTCGTTAGATTCAGGTTCGTTTGTCTCGGGTTCGTTTGTCTCGGGTTCCTGTGTTTCACCGCTGCCGCCAGCTTCAGTGCCAACCAGTGTGTACTTGTTGCAGTAGGGAGCGTAGAACCATGCGGAGTCAGAGTAGAGAGACTGTACCCAGCCGTCCATTTCAAGAACGCAGTTGTTCATTGCGAATGTTGTTCCTTCACGAACCATCAGAGGTGTGAAAGAGTATGTAAATAC
>SVSU01000035.1 GCA_015064135.1 Oscillospiraceae bacterium | reverse complement strand
TATATGACTATGTCGTCGACAGAACACCTTTTGAAGCGGCTCTCTCTCTTTTTTGTCAAAATCCGCTTGCAAGTTGCACAAACCCATGATATAATCATATTATCAACAAATCAGAGATAACAATTCCCCATAAAAAGGAGAAATAACATGATTACAAGAAACCCCGACGGCACCATTGCCGTAAAAGGTGCGTCCTACGATCTTCTTGTTCGCGGACACATCGTTGACGTTATCATCTGCGGCACCGCGTTTGCATCTCTTGATGTACGTACAGCCGTCAATAAGACAAGCGATGACCTTACCCCCATCACCGACGAGGAAAGCACCATCCCCACCCTTGCCTCCGTTGAGGAGAAGCCGGGCGAGGCTGTGTTCACATGGACGGGCAAAAGCTCTCTTTGGGAGAAAGAATACAAAATGGTCTGCACCTACACCCGTTTCCGCTATTATGTAACGGTCAAGGGTCAGGGCAGAGTGGACAGCGTGAACTATTTCGCCGGAAACATGACAGAGCCGGGATTCGGAAGCGGATATGAATTCTCCGAGGGCTTCTATCCCTGCAAGCCCTATCCAAAAGAGGATGACTACTACTTCCGCGCCAGCGTCCGCTGCTACCGTCAGTCCGTGTTCATGGTCCCTCCCATGTTCTGCTATGCTTTCCGCTGCGAGGGTGTGGGCGACCGTCTGGCTCTCGGTCTTGTGGCTGAGAGAGGGGAGCACAACTTCCATTCCTTCGATTACAACCTTTCGAGACTTCACAACCTGAAATCGGGCTTCTATCTGACCACCGACCAGGACGGTCATACCGTGGTTGACGGCGAATGGACAGCTCCCTGCATCATCGGTTACAGCGCTACGGATGAGTTCAACGCCATGCAGAAGTACAGCGATTACTATTTCTCCGCAGGCATCGCGAAGCCCGTGAAGAAGCAGATCGTTCCCCGTTTCTGGCACGGTCCCATCGTATGCGGCTGGATCGAGCAGGGAAGCTATGCCTTCAAGAGCAACCCTCGCCGCTACTACCGTGATTTCTGCACCGAGGAGGTTTACAACAACATTCTCGCAAAACTGAAGGAGAACGACCTCCGCCCTGCCGCCATGATCATCGACGACAAGTGGATGACCGAGTATGCCACCGATGTTATCGACACCGAAAAGTGGCCCGATTTCCGCGGATTCGTTGATGCACGTCATGTGGAGGGAATCCATACAATGCTCTGGTTCATGATGTGGGACAGCGAAGGCTGGGACGAGAGCATCTGTGTGACGGCAGACAACGGCGACGTGAAGCTCGACCCCTCACATCCCCGTTTTGTCGCCCATCTGGACGCCGTTCTTGAGCGCATTTTCTCGGATGCCGAGGGCTGTTACGACATTGACGGCTTGAAGCTGGACTACGGCTTCACCAACCCCAAGGGGCGCGGTGTGAATACATATTCGGGCAAATACGGCGTTGAGCTTATGTACGATATGATGGCGCAGATCTACCGCCGTGCGAAGGAAGTAAAGCCCCATGCGGTCATTAACAACAGCGCCTGCCACCCCTATTTTGCCCATATCTGCGACCAGGCGAGACTCCACGACTATGAGCCTCAGGACCGCTTCAATCTGGAGGACCTTTCCATGAGAGGAAAGATGTTCGCCATTGCCATGCCCGGCATTCTGCAGGATACGGACAATTCCGCCTTCGTCAGCCGCCGGGACACGATGCGCTGGCAGCTCAATCAGCAGATCGTGGGCATTCCCGACCTTTACGCGGTAAGCCCCAACGGTCATATGGACATCAACTCCGACGACCTTCGTGCCATTGCTGAGGTTTGGAATGAATATTCCGCGAAGATTGATGCCATGTATAATGAGGAATAAAAAAGAACAAAATCCAAAAAAGCACGGGATTCCGTAAGAAAACGGAACTTCGTGCTTTTGCACAAAAAAATATATACCCCCCGTTATATTTCAGCGGAATTGCACTTGATTTTTTGTGGCATATCCTGTATACTTTATGAAGAATTTTTCCACCGAAAAGGAGACTTACAATGAAGAGAATCTTATCCCTTATTCTCGCTGCATTGTTGCTTTCCTCCTCCCTTGCATCCTGCGGCGGTGAGCAGGCTGAGACAGACGAAAAAGCCGCCGACACGACCGTGACGGAGACTGCTTCTCCCGAAGAGAATCCGGAAACGGCGAGCAATCTCATCAACGAAAACTACGGTTGAGAAGCCATTGTATCAGAAAGAGGTAATTCCTATGAAGAAAATCGTATCATTTATTTTAGCCGCAATCCTTCTTTTGTCGGCATTCACCTCATGTGCAGCGGATGGACAGAAGGAAACCGACACCGCTGCCGAAACCGCATCACCCGAGATGGCGGAGGATGGCGCGCTGTATATTGCGGAGAACGGTGAGGCGAAGGCGCATATCGTTCTTTCCGAAAATGCGGACGAGCTTGAACGGTATGCCGCAGAGGAGCTTTCCTACCATATCAAGAAGGTAAGCGGCGCCGAGGTTTCCGTTGGAGCAGGCGAGGGAACCGCCATCATCATCGGTACCCCCGACAGCGTGCCCGAGCTTGCAGAACTGTTCCCCGAGGACATTGCATGGCTCTCCGAAACCGAGGATGCTGATGGCAAGCGTTGGAGCGACGACGGCTTTGCCATTCGCAGAGAGGGAAACCGTGTCTATGTTTTCGGTGTTACCCCCCGAGGTGCGCTGAACGGTGCCTATGAGCTGATTGAAGAAAACATGGGCGTGCTCTGGATCCGTTCCGATGAGGATTACGGCCTGGTTTACGATGAAATGCCTACCATTACCGTTGAAAAGACAGATTATCGTGAAAAGTCACCCTTCTCCATCCGCGGCTGGTACCTCTGCGGCAGAGAAAACTACGATGTGTACCCCACGGAAGTGATGATGTCCCGAAACAAGCTGAATGCATCCTATGCACCCAATGTTGTCTGGGGTTCCTTCCACGAAAGCAAGCTGGGATTGGGTCTGAACCCCATTATTTCGGGTCACAACATCAAGAGCCTGCTTCTCAACAGCCCCCTTTACGACCCGGAGATTGAAGAATACTGGAACACAAGCCCCACAGGTGAGTACGGAGACCAGTATTCCTCCAGACAGATCAATTTCTGGAGCGACCTCTGCGTGGATGCCATTGCCGCCACCATCATGAAGCTGGCTGAGGACAGCAGTGAGTCGGGCGGACTGCAGTATATTGCCATCAACCCCGAGGACTTTATTCTTGAAAATCAGTACCCCGAAGATACGCAGCCTTATGAATACGCGCCCGGTCAGTTTGTTGACCCCACGGATGAGAATTATCTTTCAACCGTTGTAATCTCCTTTGTGAATAAGGTTGCACGGAAGGTCGGTGAGAAGTATCCCGATCTTACCATTACCACCTATGCATACAATATTGCAACCATTCCTCCGGCGTGCGAGCTTGAGGACAATGTTGCCGTGGAATTCTGCACATTCAGTGAGGATTCCTCAACCCCCATATACGAGCCGAAGCAGGAACGCTCCCAGGATATGTGGGACGCTCTCAATGGCTGGATGGAAAAGACGGACAATATTTTCCTCTACACCTATTACGCCTGCTACATTCCCGCACCTTATTACGGCAGACCCATGTGGTACACCATGCAGAAGGACCTGCAGTTCTATGCCGAGAATAACTTTGTGGGACTTTGTCCCCAGGGATGGGTGGACGACGAGGTTCCCTTTGCCTATGACACCAACGACGACGGTACACACAGCTACTACACGGTTGGCGGAAGTGCGATCCACACCTACGGCGATGCATGGTCCATGAACGAGCTGTTCCTGTGGCTTTACAACAAGCTGCTGTGGAACCCCTATGACGATGTGGATGCTCTTATTGCCGAGTTCTGCCACAAGTGCTACGGTGATGCCGCCCCCTATATGCAGGAATACTATCGCCTCCTCGTGGCAGGAATGGAAGAGGGTAAGGAGGAGCTGTGGCAGCAGTTCAACGAGCCTCTGCGCTGGGGTTCATACCTCAATGTTTATCTCGATTACTTCCTTCTGAATCCTGATTTTGAGGAAAACCCCAATCTCATGGGGGATGTCCTCACAAATTTGAAAAGCGCATGGGATGCGGCGGATGACAAGGAAAAGGAACGCATCAAATACATCAAGGAAATGATGGAATACCTGAACGAAACCTACGGATGATGTCCGCGAGTTTGTCACGGGGATGTCGCATTTCGGGATTTTTCCCTGTGCGGCATCCCCTTTTCGTTGTGTGTTTTTTGATTCATGCTTTTTTGAGCCGACTCACTTGCAACGGCATCGTTTTTTTGCTATAATATTTATAAAAAATCAATATTATAAGGAGTGCGCCAATGAAAAAGATCATATCCCTTATCCTTTGTGCCATTATGGTTCATTCATTCCTTGTTTCCTGCGGAGAAGGAGAGAGGGAGACCGCGGAGAACGGCACCGAAACCGCAATTTCCGAGACTCGGGCTCCCGAAGGCGTGACGGAGACGGCAGGGAATCTTATTGCCGAAAACGGGGAGGCGAGGGCGCATATCGTGATCTCCGGGAATGCGTCTGAGCTTGAAAAATACGCCGCAGAGGAGCTTGCCTATCATACCGCGAAGGTAAGCGGAGCTCAAACGGAAATCGTGACATCCGGGAAGGGAGACGGTCTGCCCATTATCATCGCCACCCCCCACAGCCTGCCCGAGATCGCGGAGCTGTTCCCCGAGGATATAGCATGGCTTCGGGAAACCGGGGAGGAAGGCTCGGCGGAGAGATACGGCGACGACGGTTTCGCCATCCGACAGCTTGACGGAGCGATTTACATTTTCGGCGTTACTCCCCGTGGTGCGCTGAACGGTGTGTATGACTTCATTGAAGAAAACATGGGTGTGCTGTGGACTCGCGCCGACGAGGAAACAGGCTTGATTTACGATGAAATGCCCACTGTCACCGCAGAAAAGGTTGATTACCGTGAAAAATCTCCCTTCGGGCTTCGCGGATGGACACTGGCGATGGAAGGAACCTATGCATATGAGACGGAAGTTATGCTGTCGCGGAATAAAATGAACGCTTCCATGACCAGAACCACAAACGGCATCGACGTGTGGCAGAACCAGAACGCCATCGGCATCGAGCCCTTTATTTCAAACCACAACATAAAGTGGTGGATTACCGAAAGCCCGTCCTATGATCCCGACTGCCGCGAATACTGGAGCACGGACGAAAACGGAAACCATGCCGCCTCTGCTGCTGAATCCTCCCAGGTGAATATTTGGAGCGATGTGACGGTTGAGGTGGTTGCAGATCATGTGATTGCGTTTCTTGATGAGTATAAGTTGCAGGCGGATATCGACTATGTGGGCATTTGCCTTGAGGATTGGGAGGAGCCTTTTGTCTGTCCCGAGCAGACCGCGTCCTATGAATACGCCCCCGGTCAGTTTGTTGAACCTTCGGACAGCGACTATTTGTCCACCGTTTTTTACAGTTTTATGAATAAGATTGCCCGAAGGGTTGCAGAGAAGCATTCCGATGTAATCATTCACACCTATGCATACACCTTTACGGAAAAAACGCCGAGATGCGGCATAGAGGATAATCTCTATATTACATTCTGCACCTACTTTGAAGATCTGTGTTTCCCAACGGATGAGCCGAAAAACAGTTTCGCGGAGGATTTATGGGACAACCTTCAGGGCTGGAGTGACAAGACAAAGAAGATGATATTCTACAATTATTACGGCTGTTTCAGCGTTTCTCCCGTATTTGAACGACCCATTTGGAGCAGAATGCAGGCGGATTTCCGATACTATGCAGAGAACGGATTCCACGGTATGGTTCCCGAGGGCGTTTCCGATTTGCCGGGGCACACCTTCCGTATGACGGAAACTCCCGAGGGAGAGTACTTCTATACCGATGTGTGGGAAATGAATACCCTGACCTTCTGGCTCTATTCAAAGCTGGCATGGAACCCGGAGGAAGATATTGATGCACTCATCGACTATTTCTGCGAAAAATGCTACGGTGATGCCGCAGAGCCCATGAGGGAGTATTACAGGCTCCTTGAGCTGGGCTGGGAGGAAGGCGCCGAATATTATGGTGAGCAGTTCAACTCATTGCTGAAATTTTACGCTGAGCCGTGGGAGTATTACTACAATTTCCTCGATATTGAAGCGGACGGCGTGTACATTTTCGATGCACTGAAGGAAGCGCTGGATAAAGCATGGAATGCGGCGGATGACACGGTGAAGGAGCGAATCCGTCAGGCGAGGGAAAGTTACGAAAACTGGGAGACCTTTGTTCAGTAAAGTCTTGAAAAGAATCAAACCGCTTTTGTTGTGAGATATATACAGCTTTTCTGTGAATTGTTTGGTGAATGTGGCGATTGCAAGAAAACAATGCACATGATATAATCAGAATCGAAAGAAATAATTCCTATTTTAAGGAGGAACCATGATCACAAAACACGACAACGGCACCATTTCCGTCAAGGGTGCGTCCTACGACCTTCTCGTGCGCGGACATATCGTTGACGTTATCATCTGCGGTACTGCATTTGCGTCTCTCGATATCCGTACCGCTGTGGAAAAGACCAACGACGACCTTTCCGTTACCCCCGATGTTGAGGAAACCGTTCCCACACTCCACTCCCTTGAGAGCAAGCAGGGAGAGGCGATGTTTAAGTGGACGGGAAAGAGCTCACTCTGGGAGAAGGAATACACCCTTGTGTGCACCTACACCCGTTTCCGCTTCTATGTGAAGATCAAGGGACAGGGCAGAGTGGACAGCGTAAACTACTTCTCCGGAAACATGGCGGAAAAGGGCTTCGGCAGCGGCTATGAGTTCTCCTACGGCTTTGTTCCGAACAAGGCGTTCAGCGACAGTGAGGAGGATTACACCTTCCGTGCCAGCGTCAACTGCCGCCGTTCCAATAAGACCAACGGCTTTATGATCCCTCCCATGCATATGTATTCCTTCCGCTGTGAGGGAATCGGCGACCGTCTTGCCCTCGGTCTCGTGGCTGAAAAGGGCGAGCACAATTTCCATAACCTTTACTACAACATCTCCCCTCTCTATAATCTGAGATCGGGCTTCTATCTCACCACCGACCAGGACGGCCATACCTATGTTGACGGTGAATGGACGGCACCTTATATCATCGGTTACAGCGCAACGGACGACTATAACGCTTGCCGGAAGTACAGCGATTACTATTTCGCATCCGGCATTGCCGAGGCAAGAAGGAACACCGTATACCCCCGTTTCTGGCACGGCCCCATTGTCTGCGGCTGGATTCAGCAGGGCACTCATGCATTCAAGGAGAATCTGCGCAACTATGCTCCCTACTGTCAGGAGTGGGTGTATGAGGATATCGTTGAAAAGTGCAGGAAGAACGATCTCCATCCTCAGGCGCTCATCATCGATGACAAGTGGAGCGAGGAATACTCCAATTATGTGGTTGACAAGGAACGCTTCCCCGATCTGCGCGCCTTTGTTGACCGCCGCCATGCCGAGGGAATCCACACTATGCTCTGGTTCATCATGTGGGAAGCGGAGGGCTGGGAGGATAAATCTATGTGGATCACCGACGATTACGAGCACAATGTCCTTGACCCCTCCGATCCCCGTGTGCTTGAGAATATCGACAAGTCCATTGAGCGCATCTTCTCATCTGCCGAGGGCTGCTACGACTGCGACGGCATCAAGATGGACTTCGCTTTCATGAACCCCAAGGGCAGAGGCTTCAAGACATATTCGGGCAAGTACGGATGCGAGCTGCTGTATGATTATATGGAGCGCATCTACACAAAGGCGAAGGAGATCAAGCCCTACGCTCTGATCAATAACAGTGCCTGCCATCCCTATTTTGCGCACCTCTGCGACCAGGCGAGACTTCATGACTATGTTCCGCAGAACCGCCGCAATCCGGAGGACCTTTCCGCACGAGGAAAGATTTTCTCCATCTCCATGCCCGGCGTACTGCAGGATACGGACAACTCCGCCTTTGTCACTCGCCGCGACAGTATGCGCTGGCAGCTCAATCAGCAGACCGTCGGTGTGCCCGACCTTTATGCCATTGACCCAACTCCTACCTTCGACATCAATGCCGATGACCTCGGCGCCATTGCGGAGGTGTGGAGGGAGTATTCCGCAAAGATCGACGCTATGTATTCCGAAGAAGATAAATGAAAATAAGCAAGGAGCAGGGATTCCCCCTGTTCTTTGCTGTTTGGAGGAGCTATGACTTCATTTTGGCTGAAAATAATCGCCGCCGTTACCATGTTTATCGACCATATGGGGATGATCCTTTTCCCCGGTCAGATCATTTTCCGTGTGATCGGCAGGCTGGCGTTTCCCATTTACGCATACTGTATCGCCGAAGGCTTCCGATATACTAAAGACAGAGTAAAATACTTTCTCAGAATATTCATCCTCGGCGTGCTCTGTCAGATCGTGTACACCATAGTCGAGAGGGATATCTACCTCGGCATCCTTCTCACCTTCTCCCTGTCAATGATTCTCATGGCATTGCAGGAGAAGTGCATCCGTGGACTGCGCCGTAGGGAATACCGTTTTTGTGCTGTGTATATTATTTCCGTGGCAGCCGTATTTTTACTCACCTGCGTCATTCATGTGGATTACGGCTTCGTTGGGGTCATGCTGCCCGTTTTAGCGGCACTTTTCCCCGACAAAACACGGCGGCTTCTCGCTTTTGCCGTCGGTCTGACTGCTCTTTCCTTTGCTCAGTATAAAATGGGAAGCACAACGCAAATCGTCTGTCTGCTTGCGCTGGTTCCCCTTGCCCTCTACAACGGAAAGCCCGGTAAATATCGGCTTAAATACTTTTTCTATATTTTCTACCCCGCACATCTGGTTCTGCTTTATGCGATGGGTTTTTTAATGCGGTAAAGTTTTGTGTTTGATGTAACAAAAACATGGTGCGGATCAAAAGCAAAATTAGTTAAAATGCTGATATTTTGTTTTTTGGCGGAATCCTCTTGACAAATGCCTTCGAGGGGAGTATGATAATGACAAATACAAGGCAAAGACAGGATAAACACAGATGAAGAACTACAAGATGTACGCAGGCGAATATTTTTACTTTAGCTTTTACTTTTTTACAAACAAAAGTAGAGCTGATTTGCCATGCGAAAATCTTGAAAAATGAAATCTGTGAGAGGGTCATAGAAATCAACGCACGGTGAATCAAAGCCGTGCGTTTTTTGTTTGAGTTTTATCCCGCGAGATATCCCCGAAGCCGAATATTTATGAATTTTTATACAAAAGGATGGTAGTATCATGGTAGCGATTATCAAACACGGAGCAACAAAGGAACAGCTGAACAGTCTTACCGCATTCTTCA
The DNA here is from genome assembly GCA_015064135.1 of Oscillospiraceae bacterium. GTDB lineage: Bacteria > Bacillota > Clostridia > Oscillospirales > CAG-272 > UMGS1696. The sequence continues at coordinate 10,130 of SVSU01000035.1, read as the reverse complement.
GAGAGAAGGGCGTGGGTGTGCATATCGTAGAGGGCGATTACCAGACCATCATCGGTCTCATCGGCGACACAAGCCGGATCGACATTGAAATGGTGCAGGGACTGGATATCGTCGAATCCGTAAAGCGGATCTCCGAGCCCTTCAAGTGTGCAAACCGTAAGTTCCACCCCGATGATTCCGTCGTGGATGTCAGCGGAGCAAAAGTGGGCGGCGGTCACTTCGGCATTATCGCAGGTCCCTGCTCCGTGGAGAGCGAAGCGCAGATTCTTGAGGTGGCAAAGGCGGTAAAGGCATCGGGCGCCACTATGCTCCGCGGCGGTGCATTCAAGCCCAGAACCTCCCCCTACGACTTCCAGGGATTGAAGGCGGACGGCATCGAGCTTCTCCTTGAAGCAAAGAGAGAGACGGGTCTGCCCATCGTCACCGAGATCATGAACGCCAACCATCTCCCCATGTTCGAGGAGGTTGATATGATTCAGGTCGGAGCGCGCAATATGCAGAATTTCGAGCTTTTGAAGGAACTGGGCAGAACCAATAAGCCCATCCTCCTCAAGCGCGGCCTTGCCAACACCATAAAGGAACTGCTCATGAGCGCGGAATATATCATGGCAGGGGGCAACGAAAACATCATTCTCTGCGAGCGCGGCGTCCGTACTTTCGAGACACAGACAAGAAATACCCTCGACCTTTCCGCAGTCCCCGTTCTTCATGAGCTGACCCACCTTCCCGTCGTCATCGACCCCAGCCATGCAACGGGGGTGTCCAGACTGGTTCCCTCCATGGCACAGGCGGCGGCTGCTGCAGGTGCGGACGGACTGATGATCGAAGTGCACAACAACCCGAAGGCAGCTCTCTGCGACGGCGCCCAGTCCCTCACCCCCGAGGAATTCGACTCCCTCTGCCGCAAAGTGGCAAAGGTGAGAGATGCCATTGCCGAGTGATGAGGATATTATGCAGTCTGGATTGTGGGCGGACTGCCCCACACCTGATAAAGTAAGTCTGCGAAAGGATTGGTACTATTTATGGAAAACGAACTGCTTGTGCTTCGGGACAAGATAGACGGAATCGACCGCGAGCTTGTGCGTTTGTTCTGCGAAAGAATGGATGTGGCGGCAAAGATCGGCGAATATAAAAAAAAGGCAGGCAAGCCCGTGTATGACGGTGCGCGGGAAAGGGCGAAGCTGGAGTCCGTCGCCGAGCTTGCGGATGACGGATACAAAAACTACACGAAGATGCTCTACTCCCTCCTGTTTGAGGTGAGCCGTTCCCACCAGGATGAGATCCTGAACGGGGTGACACCTCTGTTTGAGGAGATCTCGGGAGCTGTTGAGAATACTCCGAGGCTGTTCCCCGAGGCTGCCACGGTTGCCTGTCAGGGAACGGAGGGGGCATACTCCCAGGCGGCGGCAGAAAAACTGTTCAAGGTCCCGAATATTATGTATACCAAGACCTTCGAGGGTGTATTCAAGGCAGTGGAGGACGGGCTGTGCCGATACGGCGTGCTCCCCGTGGAAAACAGTACGGCAGGAACGGTGGAAGGGGTCAACAAGCTGCTTCATCGGCATAACTTCCACATCGTCCGCAGTGTCAGGGTGAAGGTAGATCACAACCTGCTGGTGAATCGGGGCGTATCCCTTTCCGAGATCACGGAGATCGTCTCCCACGAGCAGGCAATCAATCAGTGCTCCGAGTTTCTCTCCACCCTGAAGGGCGTGAAGATCACCCCTGTTGCCAATACGGCAATGGCGGCGAAGATGGTGGCAGAATCGGGAAGGCAAGACCTTGCGGCACTGTCGTCCTACGCCTGTGCGGAGCTTTATTCCCTTGAGTGTCTCAGAAAGTCCGTGCAGAATGTGGGCAACAACTACACCAGATTCATCTGCGTGGCAAAGGAGCTTGAAATTTACCCCGGGGCTGACAAAACCAGCGTTATGTTCGTCACCCCAAACAAGCCGGGTGCGCTTTATAAGGTGCTGTCACGGTTTTATGCTCTCGGAATCAATCTGACGAGCATTGCCTCCGCCATGATTCCCGAGCGCGACTTTGAGTTCATGTTCTATTTTGATTTTGACACCTCCGTTTACTCCGAGGAGTTTGCCCGTCTGATCTGCTCCATTGAGTCCATGTGCGACGAGTTCCGTTACCTCGGCAGTTACAGGGAGATAATATAAGAAAAATACCGATGTCGGCTGTTTTGCGCAATGCAGTCGGCATCGGTATTGTGTTTTATTTTTCGATTTTTGAAATAACTGTTTTGTAAAGGTAAATAAACAATCCCACACTGGCGGTAAGAGACATGATCTCCGCGATGGGGAATGCCCACCATACCAGGTTCACGTTTCCTGTCAGTGAGAAGAGGTACGCCGCAGGAAGGAGCACAACGATCTGACGGGCGAAGGAAACGATCATGGAGTAAATTCCCTTGCCGAGCGCCTGGAAGGAGGAGCCGAGGACGATGCAGACACCTGCGAACACGAAGCTGAGGCTGATGGTACGGAGTGCAGGGATGCCGATCGCCATCATATCGTCCTTTGCATCGAACAGCTTCAGCGCCTGCTCGGGGAACACTTGCATGAGGAGAAGTCCCACGATCATAACGGAAACGGCAATAAGCGCCGCCACTTTCAGCGCATCCAGCATACGCTTTCTCTTTCGGGCACCGTAGTTGTAGGCGATAACGGGAATGACACCGTTGTTCAAGCCGAAAATGGGCATAAAGATGAAGCTCTGCAGCTTGAAATATACGCCGAAAACGGTTGCGGGAATGTCCTTCAGCTCAGCGGAGATGCCGCCGAGGATCTTGTTCAGAGAGGTGGTCATAACAGAGCCGATGCCTACCATGATAATGGAGGGGATGGCAACTGCGTAAATGGTACCGATGATGCGGAGATTGGGTTTGAAGTCCTCGCGGCTGATGCGAACTTCTGTGTTGTACTTGTGGTGAAGGATGATGGCGAGGATGAACGCGGCGATCTGACCGATTACCGTGGCAATAGCGGCGCCTGCTGCACCGAGATCAAGAGCAAAAATGAAAATGGGGTCAAGGATGATGTTTACAATGGCGCCGAAGCCCTGAGTGAACATGGTAAGAAGGGTTTTGCCCGTGGACTGCATCAATCGCTCGAACATGATCTCCCCGAAGATGCCGAAGGAACAGACACAGCAGATGGTGAGGTACTGCCTTCCTGCTTCGATTACGGCAGGGGTGTCGGTCTGAAAAGCGATGAAGGTCTCCGAGAAGAAAAGACCGAAGATGAGGAAAATAATGTAGGCAAAGCCTGCGAGCAGGAGACCGTTGCCTGCGGTTTTGTTGGCTTTTTTGAAGTTCTTTTCACCGAGACTCTTTGAAAGCAGAGCATTGACACCCACCCCCGTACCTGTGGCGAATCCTATCATCAGATTCTGGGCAGGGAAGGAATAGGATGATACTGCAGTCAGCGCATCCTGGCTGTATCTTGCGATGAAAACGCTGTCCACCACGTTGTAGAGCGCCTGCACCAGCATGGAGATGATCATGGGCAGGGACATGGTGATAATGAGCCTGCCGATTGGCATGGTGCCCATTTTGTTTTCGGTTGGTAATCCTTTGGTTTCGTCCATTATTAAAACAATACTCCTCCATTTTAAAAATCACACGATATTATTATACAACAAAGCAGGGGAGATGTAAATTGTGAGTTTTGGGAAGATTTTATCTGTTTTTCTCCGCTTTTTGTCGCATAATGGCGAATATATTTTTGTGGGAGCCATCCATATGCTTGATAAATCGGAGTTGATATGATATAATAGAAAAAAAGTATCGGATAACCCAAATAACAGGAGGATCGGCATGAAACTGGAAGAAAAATTCGGCATACACGGTATTGACGATGAACGGCAGAGAAAGGTGATCTACCCCACCCGAGTTGTTCTCACAAAGGGAAAGGTGACGGGAGCTGAGAATCTCACCAAAATCCGTCCTGCACAGGTTGCGCTGTACGGTTACACGGACCAGTGTACCCTTGACAACAGAGGGGAAGCGGAAAATGCCGCTGTCCTTGTGGATTTCGGACGTGAGATCCACGGTACGGTGACGGTTTCCGTGTGGAACCAGACGGGATGGACTGAGGCGAGACCTTATATAGACTACATTCTCCGTCTCGGCGAGAGCGTTTCCGAGGCACTTACCCCCGTGGGCGTGAAGAATGCCGGGAACGACCATGCCGTTCGAGACAGCATCAAGCAGACGGGCCCGTGGAGTTCCAACGAATCCAACGAAAGCGGCTTCCGTTTTGCCTATGTTGAGCTTATTACCCCCGATGTGTTCATTGACCTCCGCTGTATTCAGGCGACCCTCATTTACCGCGACATCGAATACAGGGGCAGCTTTACCTCAAGCGACCCCATCCTTGACAAAATGTACGACACTGCCGCATATACGGTTCATCTCAATATGCAGCGATACCTGTGGGACGGCATCAAACGGGACCGTCTGGTATGGGCAGGGGACATGAACACGGAGCTTGCCACTATACTTGCCGTATTCGGCGATAACGAGGTCGTTCGCAAATCCCTTGATTTTGTGAGGGATGTAACCCCCACTTCCGAGTCTATGAACGGTATTTCAGCCTACAATCTCTGGTGGCTCCTGTGCCATTATGACCTCTATATGGGATGGGGAAATTACGAATACCTCGCGGAGCAGAAGGACTACCTCGGCGAGATGCTCCTTCGCTATGTTGGATATGTGGGGGATGACGGCGCGGAATGTCTGCCCGGCGGACGATTCTTCGACTGGCCCACAAGCACGGACGATGCACAAAGGCACGCAGGGCTTCAGGGGCTGTTCCGTCTGGCACTGCTGCGCGGTGGGGATATTATGAAGACGCTTGGAGAGAGCGAGACCGCACTCAGATGCTACGAGGCGGCGGACAAGCTCCTTTGTCACAAACCCGACCCCTGTGGGGCAAAACAGCCTGCCGCACTGTTGGTTGAAGGCGGCATCATGGATGCAAAGGAAGCGTTCGATAAGGTAATCTCAAAGGGCGGTGCTGCTGGATTCTCCACCTTCCTCGGCTATTTCACCCTCTGCGCCGTGGCTGAGGCAGGGGAGTACAAAGCCGCCGTTGAAATGATGAAGGATTACTGGGGACGTATGCTGGAGCTGGGTGCGACCACCTTCTGGGAGGACTTCGACATCGCATGGGCGGAGAACGCCTCCCCCATCACGGAGCCCGTACCCGAGGGCAAAGACGATATTCACGGAGACTTCGGCGCGCACTGCTACAAGAATCTCCGCCACAGTCTCTGCCACGGCTGGGCGTCGGGGCCGGCACCGTGGTTGGCGAAGTATGTGCTCGGCATCACTCCCATTGAGCCCGGATGCAAAAAAGTGCGCTTCAAGCCCCATCTCTGCGGTCTCGAGTGGGTGAAGGGAACATACCCCACCCCATATGGTGACATTTATGTTGAATTATCGAAGGAGGGCGGATTCTGCCGTGCTCCCGAGGGCGTTGAGATCGAATGTGACCTCGGCGAACTGGAATTATAATGATATATAATATTGAAAGGAACATACTATGTTAAGAAGTCTCGTTATCAACAGCCGAAGCTACCGCAGCTTCGATGAATCAAAGACGATCTCCGAGGAGACCCTCCGCGAGATCGTGGACACTGTGCGCCTTTGTCCCTCCGCGGTGAACCGTCAGCCTCTGAAATACAAGCTCTGCACCGATAAAACCGAGGTGGAGAAGGTGATGGCACTCACCGCATGGGCAGGCCTGCTCAAGGATATCACTCTCCCTCCCGAGGGACACCACCCCACCGCGTTTGTCATTATCTGCCACGACACAACGGTTTCCCCCGACCCCAAATCCTCCGCCGTTGACGTGGGCATTGCCGCCCAGACCATGATGCTTGCCGCCTGCGAGATGGGATACGGCGGATGCATGATCGGCGCGTTCGACCCCGACCGTGTTGGGGAGACCGTGAGAATTTCCGCGAAATATCATCCCGTGCTGCTTGTTGCTCTCGGTGTGCCCGATGAGGCGGTGTTCATCACGGAGATCGGGAAGGACGGGGACACCAGATATTTCCGCGACAAGGCAGGAATCCATTATGTTCCCAAACGCGCCATCGACAGCGTTATCATTGACTGATGTATACCGTATTTGCCGTAATGCTCACGGTGGGGCTGAGCCTCCTTTCCTTCCTCGGCGCAAGGAGCAAGAGTGTCCGTGGGATGAAAAAATATCTGTGTATTGAAATTGCGATTGCCGCGTTCGGTGCGGTTATGTGCCTTGCCGTACCTTTTGTGACCCACGGTGTTATCTGCGGTGGGGACAATACGGAGGAGTGGATAAGCTGGGCGTGGGATGCCTTCACCTTGTTTGTGAAAACTACCCTCCCGGCAAGCGTCATATTCATCGCTCTCGCTTGCCTGACGGTGTTTGTGACCTCGGCGGCGGAGAAGGGAGGGAACCTGTTCTCACGGGTGGTCAGACAGTCGGCTGCCCTTGCGGTTTCGGTGATTCTTTTGTTCATCGCTCCGTTTTACTCTGCCATGGCGGAAACGGACGGGGGAGCTGTACACATTTTCATCCTTGTCCTCGGAGTGTGCGAGGCACTTCTCATGCGATCGGTGTTTGTCTGCGAAATGGCAGTACGGATCGGCAGAGAAAAGAAACATAACAACGGATAGCTTCTCCTGAAAATGCAAAAGTTTACAGGTGTGGAGAATATTCACATTGTCTCTATTGATAATTATCTGCTTTTGTGATATGATAAGCTGTGTATAAAACAAAAAGCAAAGCGAGGTTATGCACTTTATGAATACAACCTGCAGAAAACGTTTTTTTGCTGCACTTTACGCAATGATTCTTACAGCCGCTGCGCTGTTCGCTGCCTTTCCAGTGGGCGCGTATGAGAATACCATTACCACTACCGTGAATCTTGTCAATGTGACACAGAACGAACGGGGAGACGGCTATTATTGGGCGAACAGAACGGACGAGCTGACCCTTGACGGGCTGAGACTTGAGACGGACAGCGACTACGGGCTTCGCCTTCCTCAGAATTGCACTGTTATCCTCAAGGGAACAAACTACATCAAGGCAGGAAAGTATGCGCTGACCTGCTCGGGCAATGTTTCCTTCAAGGGAAAGGGAAAGCTGATCCTTGACGGCGGCGAGATGGGCATTTACATCTACACCGAGGTTGACACACACAAGATCCGTCTGCTGGACGGTGAATACGAGATCAAGGCAGGAAAGTACGGCGTTTATTCCGAGCACGCGGACTTCTCCTTCGTTGATGGGGATATGGATATTGAGGTAGCCGATCCCAACGGCGCCGCAATCCTCGGCAGAAGTGTGAACCTGGTCGGCGGCGAGTTTGAGGCAAAGGGCTCCGTTGAAGCCACACACGAGCTTGTGGTGAAGGGGATCGATCTTGATATCGAAAGCACAAGGGCGGCTCTTTCGGCGAAGAATCTGAATATTGAGGATATTTCCGTTACGAACTACAACGGCGAGGTTGAGATTGAGGCGGTGTCCACGGAAAAGCGTGACCGCCGCAGTGCCATTTTCGGCGACGATGTGCCCGGTTATGTGGATGTGATACTCCTTGTGGGTGCTGTCGTTGTCATTGCCCTGCTTATCGTTGTACCCATTCTCAGACGGCGTAAGAAAACAAAGGAATTGTACGAGCGTCTGGCAAGGGGAGGGGCAGAGAAAGAAGGAGAATAAGAAAAGCGGTTGTTGTAGAAATACAGCAGCCGCTTTTTGTTGTGTATATCAATACTTCTGAATGGGCAGCGTGGGGTCGTCGTCCATTTTTTTGATGGAGCGAATTTCCACGGGATAGCTTACCTTTTCATTGACCTGCACCGTGACAGTCTCCCCCACCCTGCGTCCGAGAATTGCCTTGCCGAAGGGGGATTCTTTGGAGATCAGCCCGTTCAGCACATCGTTTCGGAGTGTGGTGACGATGCGGAGGGTGGCGGTTTCCTCATCCTCGGGGTAGTAGACCTCCACCTCGTCGAAGAGCCCCACGGTGTCCTCCTCCGATTTTACATCAATGACCACCGCCGTTTCAAGGAGATTGCGGAGATAGCGGATGCGGCTTCGGTTTTTGTTGAATTCGCGCTTTGCGGAACGGTATTCGTCGTTTTCCGAAAGGTCGCCGAAGGCACGGGTGCGCTTGACCTCCTCGCGGAGAGCAGGGTTTCTCGCCAGCCGTTCCTCAATTTCTTCATTTATCTTTTGAATGTCTATTTTCGTCAGTTCCATACCCATGACAGTTTCCTCTATCTGTTGTTTTTTGAGTAAATGCAGCCGCAGTAGTCCTGGCGGTACAGGTTGTGCTCCCGTGAAAGGACGATGGAGCGCTGGTATCCGCCCTTTTTCTTGAAATCGGAGAGAAGATAGGGCACACCTGCCGCCTCACCGCACTCCGCACCGATTCGGTTCAGCCACTCCGCGTTTTTGTGGGGGCTGATGGACAGTGTGGTGGTGAAATAGTCAAAGCCGCCCTCCTTTGCCGCCGATGCTGCTTTACGGAGTCTGAGACGGTAGCACTTATAGCATCTGGCGCCGCCCTCGGGCTCTCCCTCAAGCCCCTTCGCCATTTCCGTGAATTCGTCGGGTTCGTAGTGCTCACGGATGATCTTTATGTCCCCGTACCCACATTCCTCACACAGCCTTGTGACCTCCTCGAAGCGGAAATCGTATTCCTCCTCGGGGGCGATGTTGGGGTTGTAAAAATACAGGGTTATGTCAAACCTGTCGTGAAGGTACTCCAGCACATAGGATGAACATGGTGCGCAGCAAACGTGAAGGAGAAGCCGCGGTTTTTGCCCCGATGCCTCCAGTTCCTTCAGCTTTCCCTCAAGGAGCAGGCTGTAATTTACTTTATTCTGCATGGGTGGTTATCAATCCTTCTTTTATGGCGTCGGCTTCGGTGAGGATAAGGTCTCGCTCGGAGAAGGGCACCTTTTTGCCGTTGATAAGCTGGTAGGTCTCATGCCCCTTTCCGGCGAAGAGAACGATGTCTCCCTCCTTCGCCATGCGAACCGCCTTTTTCACAGCATCCGTGCGGTCAACAATGATCTCGTGGGGCTTTGCCCGGTCGAAGTGTTCCATAATGTCCCGTATAATAGCCTCAGGATCCTCGCGGTCGGGATTGTCCGAGGTGATAATGGAGTAATCGGCGAGGGCGGACGCCGCATGGGCAAGCTCCTCTCTCCGATTCTGTGTTCGTCCGCCCACGGAGCCGAATACGCAGATCAGCCTCGCGGGATCGTATTCACGGAGAAAACGGAGTGCGCTTGTCAGGCTGAGCCCGTTATGGGCGTAGTCGATGAGAAAGGTTACGCCGTGGATGGCATCCACGATCTCAAACCGTCCCGTTATGGAAGCCGTCCTCAGAACCGATGCGGCTCTCTCCGGGCTCACACCCATGACGGAGGAGACGGCAATGGCGCAAAGGCCGTTGTACGCGCTGAAATCTCCCGGGGTGCGCAGACGGATGGGGGTGATCTCACCGTTGTGGGTACACATGAAATCAATGCCGAGGGCTGTTTCATTGCGGAATGTGGTGATGCCGCTTCCCGTGAAGTGGGAGGGGGTGCGCAGTCCGTAAGTGATGGTCGTGCCGCGGTAGCTCTCCGTCATATATACCGAATAGCCGTCGTCGGCGTTGACAATGGCGTATTTGCTGTCGTATTCCGTAAAGAGAAGCCGTTTGGCATCGCGGTACTCCTCAAAGGAGGCGTGCTCACCCGTTCCGATGTGGTCGGGGGAGAGATTGGTGTAGGCGATCGCTTCAAAGGAGAGACCCCGTACACGGTAGTGCATCAATGCTTGTGAGGAGACCTCCATGACAACATGGGTGGTTCCCTCATCCTCCATTATTTTGAAATATTTGTGCAGCTCAAGGCTTTCGGGGGTGGTGTTGACGGTTTCGTAATGCCTGCCGCCGATGACGATGCCGTTTGAGCCGATGTAGGCGCACTTGATGCCTGCACCGTTCAGAATGGCGGCGATGAGAATGGCGGTGGTTGTCTTGCCCTTTGTGCCCGTGATGCCGATGATCTTCAGCCTGTCCGCCGCATTGTCATAGAACACCTTTGCAATGTCCGACAGGGCAAGACG
>SVSU01000152.1 GCA_015064135.1 Oscillospiraceae bacterium | reverse complement strand
CAAAGTATGTAAACTGGAAGGATATGAAGGCAGTGATGGCAGATTTGAAGAATATCTACGGCGCGATCAATGAGGACGAGGCCATGAACGGGCTGATGGCATTCAAAGAAAAATGGGCAAAAACGTATCCCAGCTGTGTGAGAAGCTGGGAGGAGAATTGGGATATTCTTTCTACGTTTTTTGCATATCCTGCAGAGGTTCGGCGGATCATATATACAACGAACATCATTGAAGGGTTGAACCGACAGTTCAGAAAGATTACGAAAAACAAGCCCTCGTTCACCAATGACGATTCTCTTCGGAAAATGTTGTATCTTGCATCGCAAAATATCGTAAATCATTGGTCGGTAGTCTGCAGAAACTGGGACATGGTGTCGAATCAGCTGCATATACTTTTTGAGGGAAGAGAGACTGTGTAAGTAAATCCCCCTCTGCCGTTAGGGTTCCCGGAAGTACGGCAATTACGAGGGGGATCGGACAACTTTGCCTGACATGCAGGCCTTGTTTGATTGGAGTGTCGTTTACACAAAATTTTTTGGGGCACCTGGCATCATTTGCGTACAATATCCGTAAACTTTGTAATAGATTGGAAACCGGGCGTTTTGGCGTAGCTATATTTGATGTTGAAGTGGCTTGACTTGTTGAAAATATATGCGTTGGTACACAAAAAGGATGGATTTTGCTCCACCCTTGGGTTTGTGTGCTTTTTTGTTTTGATTGTTTTGTTGTGGGGCACTTGCGACAGGTCCATGGTTTTCACACAGTTTTCACACGTTTTATCCACAGATGGTGTAAAATATTGTCATGCGCTTGTGCTGTGCATATATTTATGCTATAATACTCGTGTAACCCGAAATTTTACGAAAACGGAGGAAGTTTTTATGGGACCCGGAGGCCCGTCTCACTTTGTCAAAGCGGAAAAGATGAGAGAAAAACTGAAGGAACCGAAGCCGAAGAATATCAGGGAGGTTCCGGGGTATGTTTACCGTGTTGTAACCAAGTTTTTTTCCAGACTGTTCTACATATTCCGCATTGTCTGGGATACCAACCCTGCCATTCTTTTCCATATGGTTTTTATGGCAGTATTCAACGGTGTCAATCCCGTCATCAACGCGTTTATCGACGCCGCTATGCTGAATCGCCTTGCATCTGCCTTTGTTGCAGCAGCCAACAATGAACCGAGCCAATTTGATTCGGTTATGGTCATTCTGATTATCCGATTTGCTTACACCTTTGCTGTGAACCTGATCGGTCGGGTCAACGGGATTCTCAATAATATTGAAAGCGAGCTGGTGGTCAATCACATCAATCTGAAGATCATGTACAAGGCAAGGGAAGTGGATCTTGCCAGCTTCGATAAACCGGATTTTTACGAGAAGTTCGAGAATGCCAAGCGTGAAGCGGGAATCCGTCCCATTCATATTCTGAACAACAACTTCACCATTGTCAGCTCCGTGATCAGTATGATTTCCTTTGTGGGTGTTTTAGCGGTGGTCTCTCCCCTTGCACCCATTGCCATTGCGGTGATGTCCATTCCCGGGGCGATCATCAATTTCTCCTATCGGAAGAAAAACTTCCACTACATCCGCTTCCACTCCAAGGAACGTCGTCAGATGAATTACTACTCCAACCTGATGACGGATAAGGATATGGTAAAAGAGGTTCGCCTGTTCGGGCTTTCCGATCTCTTTATCGGACGGTACAGCGATACCTTCCGTCAGTATTTCAAAGGCTTGCGGAAGCTTTTTGTGGGAGAAGGGCTCTGGCATATGCTGACCGCCATGCTTTCTCTGATCGTCAACTGCGTCTTTTTCCTCTACATCGCCAAAGGGGTTGCGGAGGGTCGATATGAAGTGGGTGACTTTTCTCTGTATACGGGAGCGCTCGGCTCCATTGCAGGGGGAATCAGTACCATTCTGACAACCACCGCATCCATTTATGAGGGCACCCTGTTTATCGACAACTTGATTTCCTTCATGAACGAGAAGCCTACGGTGGTTCCCAGCCTGCCCGAGCCTCGTCGTATAGCGCACCGATCGGGACATCGCTTCGAGCTTCGCCATGTTTCCTTTGCTTATCCCGGCACGGAGAGAAAGGTAATCAACGATGTGAATCTGGTGATTGAGCCGGGAGATACAGTAGTTCTGGTTGGTCTGAACGGTGCTGGAAAAACCACCCTGATCAAGCTTCTGACCCGACTTTATGACCCTACGGAAGGCGAGATTCTCCTCGATGGGCACAATATCAAAGAATATGCCGTGGAGGATCTTTATTCCATGTTCGGCATTATCTTCCAGGATTTCGGCAAGTACGCGGTCAACGTCAAGGAAAACATTGTTTTCGGTCGTCTTGACAGAGAGGCAGGGGACGAGGAGGTTCATCTTGCCGCACGTCAGAGCAGCGCCGCGCCCTTTATTGAGGCACTTCCCGATGGGTACGACACGCCTCTTATGCGATACTTTGAGGATAACGGCATCGAGCTGTCCATCGGTCAGTGGCAGAAGCTTTCCATTGCGAGGGCCTTCTACAGCGACTCCGATGTGATCATTCTGGACGAGCCTACCGCTTCTCTTGACGCCATTGCAGAGCAGGAGATCTATA
>SVSU01000034.1 GCA_015064135.1 Oscillospiraceae bacterium | reverse complement strand
GGCATGATGCACTTTCTCCGCTGTGTGAGGCTCTCCTGAGTCATGGTGTGGAGATCGTGCCTCTTTCGGACGGTGCGCTTGTTGACAGAGGCGGAATACGGATATTCAAGGCAAACAAAAGGGGCTGTCGCATTTGCAATGCACCAGCCCTGGAGTTTGATTTGGCGGTCTGAAAACCGCCATTTTGGACATTAAGATGTCCAAAAACATCAAACATCCGTGTCAAATTACTTCGTAATTTACAAAAATATCTCCTTTCGGAGAAATTTTTGTGGGGGTGACCGCTTAACGCGACACCCCCTGTTTTGTTATGTGATGTCGGCTTATTCAACCAGCTCGCCGCGAGCCTCAGCTGCTTTTTCTTCTTCGATCTTCTTGCGGAATGCGGCACGTCTTTCAGCAGTTTCCTGTGCGCGCTTTTCCAGTTCAACCTGGCGAACCTGGATAACGCGAGTGATCTGCTCGATGTATTTGTCGATATCGGAGCCGTATTCAACACACATTCTGAGAGCTTCTGTTCCATCCTTCTTCAGGATCTTCATAACATAAACGGGAACGTTGATTGTACGGTCACCCTTCTTTGTAGTGTAGGTGTTTTCTTCAAGTTCAGCCTTTTCAAGCTCGTTGTAGAAGTATGTAGCCGCGATTTCCTGGTCGATGAGCTCATCGGTCATGGAGAAGCGTCTGCCGTAGATGTAGAGCTTTTCGCTTGTGAAAATCAGGTTGCAGCCTGTATAATAATTGGTTCTGTTCTTGCCGTCAGCACCCTTTCTGTAATAAAAGGGCTCTTCCTTTGCTTCAAAGTCATATCCCTTGATCTGGATGGGCTTCATCATCTTGAGGAAGTGCTTTTCGTACACTTCATACTTCTTTTCAGCCATTTCCTGCAGGGACTTGATTCTTTCGGCAGCCTGATACTCAAGGTCGGTATCGTTTGCCTTACCGCCGGAAGAGAAGATGGTGACACAAAGTCCTACGAATAAGATAATGATGCTTTGGAACTTCATCGCTTCCGCAAAAGCAAACAGGATGACACCGACAACCATGACAACAATACCGATGATCGTCAGGACAGACAGCGGGGGGGCTGTGAAATATTTGATATTACGTTTTGTTTCCATAATACCTCTCCGTTCAAAAAATTGATAATGATAATTATTTATCGATAATAGTATAATAACATAAAAAACGCTTTCTGTCAAGACATTACGGTGGCAAATATTACAACAAAACCATCTTTCGGAGAAAGAAAAATGATGCTGCCCGATGTTTTTTGAGATTCCCTTCTTAATATACGGCGGAATTTCAGAAAAGATGGATTTTTTTCCTTTTCTGTGCTATAATGTATTGGTCGGATTTATTTTTTTAGGGAGATATTTGAATGACGGAATTCCTTATCAGAAAATTTGTAAAAAACAAAGGGATGACGGATGACCCTGCGGTTCGTGGAGAATACGGCAAGCTGTTCAGCGTTACGGGGATCCTTTGCAATGTTCTTTTGTTCCTTATAAAGATGGGGGCAGGATGGCTGACCGCTTCCGTTTCCATTATGGCGGACGCGGTGAACAATCTTTCCGATGCCACCTCCAGCATTATCAGCCTGTTCGGCTTTAAGCTGGCATCCCGTCCTGCCGATGAGGAGCATCCTTACGGACACGGGAGATATGAATACCTGTCGGGGCTGATGGTGTCCGTGCTCATTCTTGCTATTGGGCTTGAACTTTTGAGGACGGGTATCTCAAAGACCATTCATCCCGAGCCCGTTACCTTTGGTGTTGTACCCTGTGCCATTCTTGTGATTTCCATTGCCATAAAGCTCTGGATGATGGTTTTCGGCATGAAGATCGGAAACAGGATCAATTCGGGCGCCATTACGGCAACGGCATCCGATTCCCGAAACGATGTGATCAGTACCACAGCAGTTCTCGCGGCAGCTGTCATATCCCATTTTACCAGCCTTCAGCTTGACGGCATCATCGGTATCGGCGTGGCGCTGTTCATCCTGTACAGCGGTTTCTGCCTGGTTAAGGACACTCTCGCCCCCCTTCTCGGAAAGGCACCCGATCCCGAGATGGCGGAGAAGATACGTCAGCGGATTTTGAGCTATCCCGGTGTTCTCGGAACCCACGATTTGATGATACACGACTACGGCCCGGGTCGGCAGTTTGCCAGCGTTCATGTGGAGATGGCGGCGGAGGACGATGTAACGGAGAGCCACGACGTGATCGACAACATCGAACGGGATTTTATTGCCGATGGGCTCAATCTGATCGTGCACTTTGACCCCATTATCACAAAGGACGACGCCATCTACGACATCCGCCATTGGCTTGCGGAGGAGGTGTTGAAGATCGACCGCAGGCTCACCGTCCACGATCTGCGCATTGTCAACGGCCCCACCCACACCAACCTGATCTTCGACTGCGTGGTGCCTGTTGGGTTTGCGCTCACGGATTCGGAGGTGAAAAAGAGGGTGTCAGCCCTGGTGAAGGAGAAGTATCCCACATACTATTGCGTGATTACCATAGATAAAAGTTATACGCCCATTCCCCATACGGATTGAGGCGAAGACCGGGCTTACCTGCCGTCCCTTTTTGGGGGATTGGCAGGTAAGCCCGTTTTTGTTATGTTATGCGATGGGGTATACGTCGGGGAGCATACTGTACTGGAAAAGGAGGCGAGCATCACGGATATCGATATCGCCGTCTTTTGTGAAATCGAGATAATTGGCAGGATATAAAGTCGTATAGAGGTCGGGGAGCATACTGTGCCGGAACAGAAGTAAAGCGTCAGCTATATCCACATTGCTGTCACCCGTGGTGTCTCCTTTTACGACTACTGTGGCTTCATCCGTCAAAGAACCATCGTCGTCTGTCAGGCGTATGGTACATCCCGTTCCGATAAGAGCAGCCCCTTCTGCAATTTCCGAATCGGGACCGATAACCGACACATTTTTGCTCTCAAACTGAGTTAAAAAGTCGCTTACCGTTGTTCCCGCAAGAACATCCAGAACGTAACCGCCTTTGAGAAGGTATTCTGATGAACCTTTGCACTTCAGATAAGAGTTTCCGGGCAGGATTTCAACGAATTCACAGCGTACGGTCATATTTTCTCTTGCAGTAAAGCGGTAGGTTCTGTCTATGGATACGATTTCATCACCAATGAACCAACCGAGGAAGTATGTGTAATCCGCTGTGGATTGCGCAGTCAGTGCAACGGAGTCGCCGAGAGGATAGTCACCGCCGCCGAGGACCATTCCGCCTTCTCCGCATTCTACGGTGATAGACGCAAAGGCATTTTCATCTTCTGCCGTCAAGTGACAATCTGGTAAAAAGTCTTCCTCTGCATTGCTGAGCATGGGTTCTTCGCTCTCTTCAAACAATACAGCACTCACGGCTTGTGTGAAGTAATTGCCTTCTGTCAGCGGAAGATCATAGTAATTATACCGTTCCACGGGGAACCCGTTCTCGTATTTTTCCACCACATAGTTCATTTCACCTTCGTCGGTGGGAATCAGGTTCAGATTAACTGTCATATCTGAGGGGACATACAACTGCTTTACATCACCGCTGACATCAATAAAAATGGATTCATCATGCCACATATCGCCGTCAAGTACATAGCCTATTAAATCGCCGTTTTCGTCTAATACTTCAAAGTCTACCGGGCATTGAATGCTGGAAGTGAAGAAGGATTTGACTTTGTCGAAGAATCCCTCCTTTTTATCGGGCGTGATGTTTTGCCCTGTGGCATAATCCTCCATCTGATTTATTAAATCGTTTTTCAGCGAATTTATTTTGTTGAGCACTCGCTGCATAGCTGCATTTGAAACTGCATCATCACTGAAATCAAGGTTTTTCAGTTGGTTGATATAATCCTCGGAATTTTCAAGAAGTTCATCAAAGGAATCCGATTCAAGGCAGCTGGTGATCTTTTCGATTATCTCATAACCTTGGCGAATCTTTTCCGCTGTCTTGTAAACTTCACCCAAACCGTTTTCCTTGAGCATATCCTCTGCTTCCTTCAACGATTCCTTGATTTCATTCTTTTCCCACTCCGAGTATCCCGTTTCGTCGGCAAGGTCGCTGAGGATGGAGTTTACCGCCTGCTTCATCACATCATAGGTCACATCGCGGAGATCGTTTGCATAATCCTGAACAACCTCCACGACCTTATCCGGTTCGGTGTTGAGTCCACCCATGTATACCTTCGTGCCCCTTTTTGCGGTGACAGAGCCCTGAGCCAATCCTCCCGGGGCCCAGTTGTTGAAGGAGATTCGCCAACCGTCAATCGTTATGGCATAATTTGTATCGTGCACAAGCTCATCCTGAATGTTTTTTATGATGTTTTTATTGATCTTTATCATTTTGTCATCCAGATTGATCTTGTTTATTTCAATACCCTTGTCCGTAATCATTTTCAAGTATTCCGCATATGCTTTGTAAACTGCTTCAACAACGTCTTCGGGCATATCTTTTGGAAGAATAAGGGCAGGGTTGTCAGATTCCGCATCCCTTTGACGGAGGCGCTCGGCTAAGGTTTCGATGGACTCCTCGGTTTGTGTGAGTTTTTCCATTTCTTCCTTCAGCACTCGGAGCTGTTCGTCAAATTCCTCCATTAAACTCTTTGCTTTTGCTTTTATTCTTTTGAATCTGTTTTCCTTTTTGGTTTTTTCGTTATTGGTGTCTGTTCTGTTGTATTCAACTCCGTAAAATTTTTTTACTTCATCTCCGAGGATATCCGTCAGATCATCTGTCTCGGGGGCTTCCGTTTCAAGAGGTGTTTTGGGTAAAACAGTAATGGTTCCGTGTGATACCATAACTGAAATATCTACCGTTTCCCGTTTTCCGTTTTCATCTATAATCTGGGTGTTGGCGCTTCCTGCCACATAAATGGGGTATTTTCCGGGCTCGGCATTTTCATTAACCGTGAAGGTCAGTTTACACACGTTAGAATAAACAGAGCCCGGGGCTTTATAGGAAGCTGTAATCTTTTCGTTTTCATCGTCCAGGTACCAAAGAAGCGCTCCGGAAAGTGCAGTACCGGGTTCCGAAAAGCCCTCAAAAGTAAGAGCATTTTTGTCATACACTAATTCGGATCCCCACATCCAAACCGAAACAGCGGAAATACTCAGTTCTACTGTAACACTTTCTCCCGTAGCAGCCTCTCCGTCTGATAATATAAAAATTACGCCGGCTGCTGCAGATGCAGGAACAATCATACTCATTGTCAAATACAACACCGCAAACACCAAAACGGTGATTCTCTTAAAAAGCTTCATTTTTTCTGTCTCCTTTTAAATAAGTTAAATCTATCAAAAGCCGAACACACGACATTTGAGCAAAAAATGTAAGTGGGGACAAAAGTATACTTTTTTCCCCACTCAACCTCTTGCAATTTATTTAACATTATGCTATAATCAAAACACAAAAAACACTCTTTTCTCCACGTTTTGTCGGAGAATTTTCAGTGGAGACTAATGTATACTTTTGTCCCCACCACATCACTTTTTACCAAATAACCAAAAACGACCGAGCCGGTTCGTGAAAAATGCGAATCGCTCGGTCGTTTGTTCAGCTTATATTTCGGGCATATCTCCCTCGTCCTCCGCGAGAGTGGGCTCCGCGTTCGTTCCCTCTTGCCTGCCCACAAGGTTTTCCAGTTCACAAAGTGTTTCCTCGGGGGCGTATGTCCGATAGTGCACAAAGAGCACATCCCCGGCACCGATGGCAGTTCCGCCGTGGGCATGGAAGGTGTCGGCACGCTTGACTGACAGGATCACGCAGGAGGCGGGCCAGAGGATGTCCCTGATTTCCTTGCCCACCACAAATGAATCCGGGGAGACGGTAATGTGCCTTTCTACGGTTTGGGCGGTTCTCCCGGCGTGCACCGCTTCCGCTTTTGCTTCGAGTACGATGTCGGTGAAGTCGGGGATTCCCACAGCTTCGATAAACAGGAATGCCGCAGTTCCTCCAACGGCAATGGGAAGCAGGTTTGAAAGCCCTCCCAACGCTTCAAGGGCGAAGGTCAGCGCCATAAGGGGCGTTCTGGAGGATGCGCTGAGAAACGCGGTTATGCCGATTACCACCGCAATGCCGTAGTATTCTTCGGGAAGGAGCCCCATGGTCACGAGGAGGTACCCCATAAGGCTTCCGGAAACGGCACCGAATGCCAATGTGGGAACAAACAGTCCCCCTGTTACGTCTGCGTTGGTTGCGGCAAGGAGAAGGGCGGCGCGGACAATGAAAACGAGGATCAAAGCCCCGTTTACCCCGTGTCCCTCAAGAAGCTCGTCCACAAGGTCATGCCCCGAACCGATGGAACGAGGGGAGAAAAAACCGATTGCGGCAACGGCGGTGAAGATAAGCGCAATTTTTGCGGAGTAGGGGATTTTTGCTAACCTTTCGCGGATCAGACGCCGCATGGGACGGTAGCATTTGGTATACAGCGCGGCGAACCCTCCCGTTGCAATGCCGATCACTGCCGCGAGCCACAGATATTTCATAGGCAGGGTGGAGGCAGGAGTAAGGCGAAACAGGACAGGGGAGACCTCAGCTCCGAACAGGACGGGAGAGAGTTCACAAAGCCCGTTCATGACCGCTGTGCCTGTCAGAGCACCAATGGAGGAGACCAGAAAGAGCATGGGTGAGAAGCGGCGGTGTGCTTCCTCAAAAGCAAACATAATGCCTGTAAGCGGCGCTCCCGTGGCTGCTGCAAATCCTGCGCTTGCACCGCTTGTCATGATATAACGGCGCCATGCAGGATGTTTTCCCGTGACGCCGCTGCCCACGGCGGTGCCTATCTGCACACTGGGACCCTCGTTGCCAAGGGGCACGCCGCATAGATAGGTCAGCATGGCGGAGAAGAATACGGAAATGATTCCGCGTACCCAACGGAAGGTGACGATTCCCCGAAGAAGGGCGATGGAGGTGGGAATTCCGCCCCCTCTGCTCTCGGGGATGTTTTTCAGGATAAGGGAGGCAATGATTCCGATGACTGCCGCACCTGCGAGAAGGAGGGGGAGCAAGGTCGGAGCAGTTCGGACTGCGGCATACAGCGCAGAAGAGAGGGAGATGACAAGGGAAGCGCACAGCTTGAAGAGAAAGATCAGCACTCCCGTAAATGCTCCTGCTGCCATGGGGAAGATCAGGCAGGGGAGAAGATAATTTTTTGAATAATGAATGTAATCGGCTTTCATAAAAAACTCCGTGTTGTAATGAACAGCATATATTATACCACTTTTTTCGGGAAATGGAGCAAAAAAAGGAAAAAAACTTATTGTCAGCTCAAAAAGATAAAACCGTAATTGTAAACACTTGCTGTCGGCTATTGACGAAAGGGGAAAAATATATTATTATTATAAAGGAGAGTTTTTTCAGAAAGGATTGGTCATAACAGTGAAATTCAGAAAAATCCTATGGCTTGTTCTGTGCGCGGTTATGGTTTTGTTTGTGGGGATCCAAACGGTTTCCGCTGAGAACAGCGAGGAGATCGTTGTGGTGGAATGGGCGACAAACCCTCTCTACGAAGGTGAGCTCATACTGCCGCCCGAGCCCTTGACCGCTTATTCCGATACAGTAACCGCCCCTACTGCGTATGCTGTGATTCGCACTACCATTGCGGATGTGGGTGCAGACCTTCGTGCAGGGCTGAAATCCCATCAAAGCAGCATTTCGGTAGGGTACAGGGTAAAGGGGTCCTATGATCTCAACGCCATTGCATCGGAAATTTTTGCTGAGGCGTTCAAGCATACGGGCGTATCCGATGAAGGTGACTACCTTGCATGGCATTGGAGTGGTTACAGCATTTCCGCTTCCGTGGCGCAGTCAGGCTCGTATTACAATATAACCTACACCTACAAAATTACATATTATACTACGCTGACCCAGGAAAGAACCGTAACGTCGAAGATTCGCTCCGTGCTCGATCAGCTGAATCTTTATAACAAATCGGATTACGAAAAGATCAAGGGTATCCATGATTATGTCTGTGCCAATGTAAAGTATGATTCCGCCAACGCAAGTAACGCTAATCATACGTTAAAGTTCACCTGCTATGCGGCACTGATCAACAAAACCGCGGTTTGCCAGGGATATGCATCTCTGTTCTACCGTATGGCGCTGGAGCTTGGCATCGATAACAGAATCATTTACGGCACGTCGGGCACGACCCCTCATGTATGGAACGTAGTTAAGCTGGGGGACTCCTATTTCTATGTGGACACCACATGGGATGCGGGGAGAACCACATATAACTATTTCCTGAAGGGGCAGTCGGACTTTAAGGGACATACGCGCCAGACAAATCCTCTGTGCGGAATGTATTATACCCGAGCGTCCTTCTATGCCGGCTTCCCTGTGGCAAAATCGGTGTATATTCCCATTACCGTTCCCGATGAACGTGCATTCGGCGTTTGCGGAGACGGTGTGTTCTGGGAGCTTGAGTCCGATGGTGAGCTTGTGATCTACGGCGAAGGGGCGATGAGGGATTTTTACGCCGCATCTTATGCTCCGTGGGCAAGCTATGCTTCCTCTGTCCGTGCCATCCGAATTGTGGACGGGGTTTCGTATATCGGAAGCTATGCCTTTGCCGGATGCAAATCCGTAACGGAGATTTACCTTCCCGATTCCGTAACTTCTTCGGGCACCGGGGCTGTTCCTTCCAACATAACGGTGAAAAAAGCCACCAAATCAAAAATGACCCTCCTCTCCGGAACCGATTGGTTCATTACAGCAAGCGGAGACGGCAGACGGTTCCTTGTGGCAAAGCAGAGTATCGATAAGGATATCATGGAGTTTACCGAATGTTTTACAAGCGGAACAAGCGGTACGGCTAATCTGTTCCAGCTTTTCTCCGCAGACGGCTCGGAAAGGCTTTCCTATCCCACAGAAGTGGACTTCGGTATGCGCTTCCAGAAGCTTGACTCAAACGGCGGTGTTGCCGATGAGGTTATCATCGCATTGTGGGGAGACATGAATGGGGACGGAGTAGTGAACAGAAACGATTCCATTGCCCTCATGTGGAGTTTCCTGAAGCCCGATGAGCATGGGGACGTTCTGCAGTATGACCTGAACGGTGATAAGCTGGTCAACTTGTCCGATGCGGTGTATCACATGAAGAATATTGCAAAATAAGATGCAAACGAAAAACAGAGGATGTTCTCATTATAATATGAGCTTCATCCTCTGCTTTTTTATACTGTCATATATTGTTGATTATATATCTTCCGATCTCACCAAGTTCAGCCGATTGGGTGCGGAACAATGCATTGCCGATGTTTTCGGGAGTGAAAGCTTCACCTTTCAGAACAGCCTTAACTCGATCGGGGAGGGTGATGTCAAGGGAATCGGTGAAAATCTCTGCTCTGCTCACCTTTCCGTCGGTTACGGTCAGACACAACTGAAGCATTCCGAAGGAAAAACGCTCCTCGAAGGAATAATCGAAGGTCGGGGCCTCCCCCATGACCCAATCAAAGGAGGAGCGTTCGACGGCGAGTGCCCCTATTGCATCCTCATCCGACGCGGAAAGGGTGAGAGGGGATGCCTCCATACCGTAGTGAGCTTCAAAGGCTTTGAGAATTGCTTCCGTTGCCTTTTTCGGGGTCAGAGTGGGGCAGAATTCCGTGAGATTGCACACCCGTGAGCGCACCGATGCTACCCCTTTCGCCCGTAGCTTTTTGGCGGATACGGTGAGGTATTTGTCCAGCTTTCCCATATCCGAGGAGATGAGCAATGTGCCGTGACGGACGCGGTTTCCGCCTTTTGCTCCGAAGGCATTCCCCGAAAATTTTCGTCCATCTGCAACAAAATCGTTCCTTCCGTTTTTCTCCGCTTCAATGCCCAGCGAACGGAGGGCAGAAAGGAGGATTTCGTCCTGACGGTCGGTGTCGTACATCCCCTCGGGGGAGATGAAGGAAAAATTCAGGTTTCCCACATCGTGATACACCGCACCGCCCCCTGTGAGCCTGCGTACAAGCTTCACATTTCGCTCTTTCAGGGCATCAAGGTCACATTCCCGGAAGGCATTCTGGTTCCGTCCGATGATGACCGCGTTGTCGTTGATGTAGAAATAGAGCAAATGTGTGTCGGGGGGGAGATGGGTGAGAAAATACTCATCCATTGCCAGATTCTCATATGCATTTCCCGTGGGCGAGATATAATAGTTTAATTTCATATAATTATAAACCAAAGGGGACACCGCAGAGGCATCCCCTTTTCAGGCTTGGATTTTTTGGAATAAACAGCAAGCTCAGCCAAACGCCGCCTTCGTGGGATAGCTTTAAGTTCCGTCAAAAGCAGTACCGAGCTTGCCCGTCGGGGCTTCCCGACTTATACGCCTTCGCGGAGAGTTCTGAGCTTTTCTGCCTCGGTGTAGTTCTGGGTGGGAACGTAGTCCTTGAGAGGAAGGATCTTCTCGTGGATTGCGTCCAGGATCCAGCTTTCCTGGGGGAAGAAGAACTCGTCGAATTCAAAGGGAGGTGTGATCCAGTTCTTTGCGCCCACAACGGCAACGGGAGCGTCCAGGTAGTCGAAGCAAAGCTCTGTGATGGTGTTGGCGATGTCGTTGAGGAAGGAGCCTCTTGTGCAGGCATCGGAAACGAGAACAACCTTACCGGTCTTTTCAACGGACTTGATGATATTTTCATAGTCCAGGGGAACAAGGCTGTGGAGGTTGATAACCTCAGCGTTGAGACCGAACTTTTCCTTCAGCTGATCTGCAGCCTTTACAGCGCGGTAGAGAGCAGCGCCTACGGTAAGGATGGTCACATCGTCGCCTGTGCGGACAATGTTGGTGTCGCCGAACTTGATCTCGTATGCTTCAGCGGGAACCTCGGGCTTGAACATTTCGCCCATGTCGTAGATTCTCTGGCTTTCAAAGAATACAACGGGGTCGGTACCGTTCAGGGCAGACTGCATCAGACCCTTTGCCTCCCAAGGTGTAGCAGGGAAGCATACCTTCAGACCGGGGATGTGCGCACAGAGTGCTGTCCAGTCCTGAGAGTGCTGTGCGCCGTACTTTGAACCAACGGAAACGCGGAGGATGATGGGCATCTTCAGGATACCTGCGGACATTGCCTGCCACTTAGACATCTGGTTGAAGATTTCGTCACCTGCACGACCGATGAAGTCAGCGTACATAAGCTCAACGACAACGCGGCCGCCGCACATTGCGTAACCGACAGCGGAACCGACGATAGCAGCTTCGGAAATGGGAGAGTTGAAAAGTCTTGTGTGAGGAATAACCTCGGGCAGACCACGGTAAACAGCGAATGCACCGCCCCAGTCGCGCACGTCCTCACCGTAGGAGATGAGAGTGGAGTCTGTGTAGTACTTGTCAAGCAGGGGCTCGAAGATAGCATCGCGGATGTTGAACTGCTTCATCTTGCTTACAGGCTTGCCGTCCTTGAATGCGCTGCGGCACTTGTCTGCAATCTGCTTTACTCTGGAGCAGTCTTCCTTAGCGCCTGTAACAACGGGCTCAGCGTCACCGAAGGATTCAACCTTGCCGTTGGAGAACATGAGTCTTTCAACCCAAGCGGGATCAGCCTTCATGTCAGCGTAGGGGGAGTATGTTGTGTCGGAAGCGTGACGGCAGATCATGGTCATGCGTTCCTTTGTTTCAGCAAGGATGTCCTCGAGGGAGCTGTCAGCAGCAACGCCTGCGTCAACGAGGGACTTGCGGTATGTTACGATGGGGTCGAACTCGCGCCATGCTTCGATCTCTTCCTTTGCGCGGTATGCGTTCTGGTCGGATGTGGAGTGGCCGGAGTAACGGTATGTAACTGTGTCAAGAAGAACGGGGCCTTCACCGTTGCGGAGGAGGGCCAGCTTTCTTTCCATTGCGTCGATAACGGCAAGGGGATTGAAACCGTCGATACGCTCAGCGTGCATCTGGTTGGGTGTGATACCCGCACCGATTCTTGCGAGGAAGTCGTATGCCATGGTCTCGCCTCTGGTCTGACCGCCCATACCGTAGCTGTTGTTGAATACGTTGAAGAGAACAGGCAGACCGCCCTTTACGCCGTCTTCCCACAGCATCTTCAGCTGGTCCATAGCCGCGAAGTTGAAGGATTCCCAAACGGGACCGCAGCCGAGAGAACCGTCGCCGATGTTGCAGATAACGATACCGTCCTTCTTGTTTACTCTCTTGTAGAGAGCAGCACCTGTTGCAACGGGTGCGGAGCCGCCTACGATAGCGTTGTTGGGGTATACGCCGAAGGGAAGGAAGAATGCGTGCATAGAGCCGCCCAGACCCATGTGGAAGCCTGTCTTGCGAGCGAATACCTCGGACAGTGTTCCGTATACAATGAAGCGGATCGCCAGTTCCTTTACGGAATTAACGGGGCCCATCTTTTCAACGGAACGGAGAGTTGCACCGCCGATGAAGTTTTCCATGATGGTCATCAGTTCTTCGTCGGAGAGCTTGTTGATGCAGGAGAGGGACTTCGCCAGAATTTCACTGTGGCTTCTGTGAGAACCGAAGTTGAAGTCGTCCTTTGTGAGGTGGTATGCCTGACCGACAGCAGCTGCTTCCTGACCGATGGAGAGGTGAGCAGGGCCGGGATATGTGGTTTCAACACCGTTGTACATACCCTGGGTCTTGATGGAGTTCAGCATGGACTCGAACTCGCGAAGAATGGTGATGTCGCGATAGATGCGAACCAGATCCTCATCCTTGTAGCGGGAGCGTTCCTCTGCTACTGTCTTGTTGTAAGCGTTGACGGGAATATCATCAAATGTGATTTTGCCGGCAGCACGCATCTCAATCGGATCGACGTAAAGATTGTTAGGCATAATATATCATGTCCTTTCAAAATAATTTTTTTCGGGGGAAACGGTCACTTTTTCTGAAAAAAGCTCCGCAAAAAACTTTATAATGATCGGGGAACGGGGACAATATCCCCGTTCAGGTGTTTTAGGGGATGAATTCCCCTAACGTTCTCCCCGGCGTTCCCATTACAGCGCGAACAGAGCCTCGCGGACCACTTCGCAGACTGTGGGATGGGGGAATACCAGCTTTTTGAGCTGTTCGAGGGGGAGCTCGGTGCCAATCATGAGGGAAACACCGTAGATCATTTCGGATGCATAGCTGCCGACGATGTGTCCGCCGATGAGACGGTCATTGCCCTCGTCGTAGACCAGCTTGCAGAAGCCCTTGCCGTTGTTTACTTCGGCAACATAGCGGCCTGCGTAGATCATGGGCAGCTTTACCTCGCGTACCTTCAGACCCTTTGCTTCAGCGGATGCCTTGGTTTCGCCAACGCAGGCAACCTCGGGGTCGGTATAGATAACGGAAGAAATGTTATCGTAGTTTATGTAGTCTTTCTTGCCGAGCATATTGTTTACGGCAACCTCGGCTTCGCGGTATGCGGTGTGAGCCAGCATCAGCTTGCCGTTGCAGTCGCCGATTGCCCATACGTTTGCTACGTTTGTGCTGAGACGCTTATCGGTCACGATGGCACCGCGGTTGGTTTCAACACCGATGGACTCAAGACCGATGCCTGCTGTATTTGCGCGGCGTCCTGCGGAGAGAAGTACGGCATCACAAGCGATGGTCTTGCTTTCGCCGTTCTCTTCAAATGTAACGGTGCCGTCGCCAACGCTCTGAACCTTGCAGGAGAGCTTGAATTCCATGCCTCTCTTTGCGTATTCGTCCATGAGAACGCGGCAGATTTCCTCGTCGGTAGCACCTGCGATCTTGTTCATCATTTCGATAACTGTTACTTTTACTCCGACGGATGCAAAGTAGCAAGCCATTTCAAGACCGATGACACCGCCGCCGATTACAACCATGGTACCGGGCAGCTTGTCCAGCTCCAGAACCTCGCGGTTGGTCATAACAAATCCCTTTTCGATGCCTTCCTTCAGCCCGGGAACGGGAGGAACAACAGCGGAGGAGCCAGATGCGATGCAGAGACGGGAAGCAAGATAAACCTCCTCACCTGCCTTTACGCGGAATGCGCCGTCGGGCTCTCTGCCGTCGATGACTGCGGATTCGCGGATAACTGTAACCTTGTGGCTCTTCATTGTGGCTTCAACGCCGGAAACCAGAGTCTTTACTACCTTCTGCTTTCTTGCCAGTACCTTCGCCTGGTCAAAAGCAGCACCTGTAACGGTTACACCGAAGGATTCGCTTTCCATTGCATGACGGTACAGCTTTGCGGAGTTGAGCAGAGTCTTTGTGGGGATGCATCCTTCGTTAAGGCAAACACCGCCCAGGTTGGCGCGCTCGATTACGGCAGTCTTGAGACCGCCCTCGGAAGCACGCTCTGCGCAAAGATATCCGCCGGGGCCGCCGCCGATTACGATTAAATCAAACTTTTCCATTTTTACCTCTTTCGGGGATTATGGGGAACCCTTTTTCGTGAAAAGACTTCACCGAATCCCCATCCAAACCTTTTTATATTCTGGGAATAGAAAATTCCGGGGAATAGGAGATTCCCTTATTTTGCGAGAAGAACGGTGATCTTTTCCAGATTTGCACACAGTTCCTTCATGAAGCGTGCCGCAGGAGCACCGTCAACTGCGCGGTGGTCGTAGGTGAGGGAGAGTCCCATTGCAGGGTAGATCTTCATTTCGCCGCCAACTTCCTTTACGCGCTGAGTGATGGTGCAGACGCCGAGAATACCGGTCTGCGGAGGATTGATAACGGGAGTGAACACTTCAACGCCCATGGAACCGAGGTTGGATACGGTGAAACTGCCGCCTGAGAGCAGATCGGGGCTGATGGAGCCGCTTCTTGCCGCTTCTGCCAGGGTCTTTACTTCGCGGGAGATTTCAAGGAGACTCTTTTCGTCCGCGTTGAAGATGGTGGGAACCATGAGTCCGCGGGGTGTATCAACAGCAACGCCCAGGTTGACGTGCTTGAAGTGACGGATTGTGTCGTCGCCGATCATGTTTGCGTTGAGATCGGGATGATTGAGCAGTGTACGGGATACGGCATAGAGAACCATATCACCGATGGTAACGCCTGCATATTCGTCACCTGCAGCCTTGAGAGCAGCACGGTAGGACTGAATTGCGGTAGCGTCGAAGGTGTGATGGTTGGTAAGCTGAGCCGCCTCGGAGAGAGAACGGATCATGGACTTGGAGATCGCGCGGCGGATGCCGGAGAACTTTACATCCTCGAATTCGGGTGTGGGAACGGAGGCCGCCGCAGCAGGAGCAGCAACAGCCGCTTCCTCAGCCTCAGCGCCCTTGTCAAGCATGAAACGGCGGATGTCCTGTTCGATGATTCTGCCCTTGGGACCTGTGCCTGTCCGACCTTCGTAGTTTACGCCGCTTCTTTCAGCCAGACCCTTTGCTCTGGGGGAGATGCGAACGAGACCGTCGGCAGAGGGGGCGGAAGCAGATGCTGCGGGAGCGGTTGCGCTTTCTTCTTTCTTTTCTTCGACAGCAGGAGCAGCAGCTTCGGCAGCTTCAGCAGGAGCTGCACCGGATGCCGGGCGGAGTGCGGAAACATCGTCGCCCTTTGTGCCCACTGCACAGACATTTACAAGACAGGGAACTTCCTCTCCGTCGCCGTAAAAGATTTCAAGCAGTTCGCCTTCTTCTGTGGATTCGCATTCAAATGCTGCTTTGTCGGTTTCGTAGGTGAACAGAATGTCGCCGACTTTAACCATATCGCCCACATTCTTCTGCCACTTACCGATGATGCACGATTCGACGGTGATGCCCGCCTTCGGCATAATTACTGGTTTTGCCATTTCAGTGAATTCCTCCCAACTATATGTAACATATTAGTATGTTTCGCTTATGATGTGTATTGAGGGTACTATCCCCCAAGCATAAGTTTACTTTATTATTATACATCACCCGTCCCCCATTGTCAATAAGTCAGGGGGAAGAACGTTTGATATCACGAAAATGTTTTGGCGAAATATGGCGGATTTGTACCCTTTGCCGTCGTTTTTTCGGCGGAACGTCGAGACGTGGCGCAAAAAAACAGGATCCCGTTCTTTCCTTTGGGAAAAGATGGGATCTTGCGGTGGAATTGATATGTTTTTGTTGGTAATGTTACTCTGTGAGCAGACGGCGTATAAATCCTGCCACCTCTTGTGCCACGGCCTCTGCCCCCTCTTCGGTGAGGAAAAAACCGTTCTCGCCGAGATATTCGGTGTGGGCTTCGAGGAAGGAGTACAGATCGTGAATATTTACGCCCTCATACTTCAGGTAGGCGGTGATGATGGTGTT
Organism: Oscillospiraceae bacterium; assembly: GCA_015064135.1. GTDB lineage: Bacteria > Bacillota > Clostridia > Oscillospirales > CAG-272 > UMGS1696. The sequence continues at coordinate 3,598 of SVSU01000034.1, read as the reverse complement.
ATATTCCGCTACCTCACGGTTCCATTCCTCTCGTGGGATGCCGAAATCGCCCTTTGGGTCATACTTGTATCCCTCTCCGGCAGGTGTGACGGTGGCAAAGACCAAATGCTTTGCATGGCGGGTGAGCTGACGGTGGAGGCGGCGGTTGTAGTGGAGATACTGCTCCGCTGTGATGAGTGGTTCGCCGTCGTCCAGGGTGCGGCGATGGTCCCAGAGACCTGTGCTCCAATAGACGAGATCTATGTCATTCCAATTTTCCCATGTCTCAAACTGAGACTTTGCCCGCCATGTGAGAGCATCGGAGTAGCCGTTTACTCCCTCGAAATAGGCCACTTCTGCGATGTCGGAGAGAAGCTCCTTCACCCTTTCGCGGTAGCTGAAGTTGATGGGATCATCCAGTAATACTACTTTTTTCATATGGATACCTCCTTCTTATTCCGCAAGACGGGCACGGATGACGGATGCAACCTGCTCGGCTGCCGCTTCTTCCCCTTCTGGAGTGAGGTGGATGCCGTCGTCGGTGATGAATCGGTCGGTGTCTGCGCCGATGAGGGAATTCAGATCGTTGATTGTTACCCCCTGTGTGATAAGATAGGAGGAAAGAATGCCGTTGTACAGATCGATCTCACGGTTCCACTCCTCAAGAGGGATGCCGCAGAGCCCGTTGGGGTCGTAATGATAATGCTTTCCGGCAGGGGTGGTGGAAGCCCAGATCAGGCGGTCGCCGTATTTCTGCATCTGACGGAGGAGCCGCTTGTTGTAGGTGAGATACATTTCGGGGGTGCTGAATGGCGCCATATCGTCTGTGTTGCGGTGGTGCTCCCAGATGCCGCTGTTCCAGTGGATGAGGTCGGCGTGCTCCACACCCATATCGCGGAACCAGACGCGGATACGGCGGATGATGTTGAGGGTGTAGCTGCAGTTGTCAAGAGGGGCATATACCTCGCATACACCTTCATTCTCCAGAATTTGCTTGACTCGCTGCCAATAGGACAATCGGATGGAGTCGCCGATCAAAACTACTTTTTTCATGTTGCAAAACCTCCTTTCACGGGGTTATCTTTTCTTTGTGTATTCCCAGTCGATATAGGGAGCAGCTTCCGCTTTTTCGGAGGGTGAGGATTTTGTTTCGATTGGTTTTGCCTCGTCTCCTTCGGCAAGAGCGAGACGGATGGATGCCGCAATTTGCTGTGCCGCCTCCTCAACACCTTCTTCGGAAAGGGAAATACCGTCCTCGCCGAGATATTCGGGGTGTGCGGAGACTGTGGAATAAAGGTCGTTGATTTTTACCCCATGATGCTGCAGATAGGGAACAAGGACTGCGTTATACTCCGCAATCTCACGATTCCACTCATCCTTCGGGATGCCGTAGATGCTGTTTTTGTCGTATTTGTAGCTGTCACCTGCCGGGAGGGTTGTGGCAAAAACCTGCTTTTTTGAATAAAACTCAAGCTGTTTGTGAAGTCTGCGGTTGATATGGAGATATTCCTCCGCTGTGATGAGAGGGAGACCGTCATCCAGGGTGCGGTGGTGGTCCCAGAGCCCCGTGTTCCAGTGAACCACATCGATTTCGCCCCACTGATAGATGCGGACGAACTGCTCACGGAGATACCAGAGAACAGCGGCGGAATAGCCGGAGTTGTGATGGGGGAAAACCACCTCGGCGACATCGGAGAGAAGCTCCTTCACCCTTTCCTGATAGCTGACGCGGATGGTGTCACCGAGAAGTAATACTTTTTTCATACTAATACCTCCTTATTCTGCGAGACGGGCACGGATGGCATCCGCTGTCTGACGGGATACGGCTTCCACACCCTCGGGGGAGAGGTGAACACCGTCCTCGGGGGTAATGAAGCGGTCGGTATCGGAGCCCACAAGTCCGCCGATGTCGTTGATGGAAACACCTTTCGTGCACAGATAGGCGCAGAGAACCTCATCATAAAGGGCGATCTCTCGGTTCCACTCCTCTCTCGGGATGGCGCAGAGCCCGTTCGGGTTTTGGACGTACTGCTTTCCGGCAGGGGTGGAGGTGGCAAAGATCAGCCTGTCGGAGTAACGGGAGAGCTGGGAGAGCAGCCGCTTCTGGAGGGAAAGATACATCTCAAGGGAGGAGAAGGGCTCGCCGTCCTCCGCGTTTCTGTGGTGATCCCACACACCGCAGTTCCAATGGATGAGATCCACACGGTCGGTGCCCCATTCGCGGAACCAGTCCCGTACACGACGGATGGTGTGCATGGTGTAGGCGCAGTTTTCCCCCTCGGGGGTGAGGATCTCGCATTCGCCGTCAAGCAGTTCCGCTACGCGCTCCCAATAGGAGAGGCGGATGGAGTCGCCGATCAAAACAACTTTTTTCATGGCAATACCTCTTTTTCGGATTGTTTTTTCAATGAAAAGTATATCACAATTCACTCTGCCCGTCAATGATTTTTCGGAAAACAAGAAAACCGTACCGGATGCGTGTCCGATACGGTTTTGGCGGCGCAGGTTATTTGCCGCAGGTCTTGCAGTCGCCTGACTTCAGGATAAAGGATTCACAGTCAACGCACTGAGATACAGTGGGATTCATTTCGTGTGTGCCGACCATGATCTTGTCGAGGGAGCAGAAATTTTCCTTTTCTGCGTGGTGTGCGCACTGCTGTACGGTACAGGCAATGCAGCGGTTGGGCTTCTTGTTTTCCATGTCTGTGCTCTCCTTGCAGGTGAATTTACCCGTGACGGGTGCGGAATCCTTCGAGGAGGCGTTTTTCCGTAAGGATTCCGCCCTTGAAGGGTTCCTCTCATAGTATGGTCGGCAGAGCTTCAATTATGTATGGCATTTTTTTTTTTGAAAAAGCTTATTCTGCGGTGGGAATCCATGGATTATCCGGATATGTGATGGGAAGGGTTTCACCTTCAATTTGAATAATGGTGCCGTTGTCTGCTGTGAGGGTAACACGGAAAAGAGCAGTATCCGCTGCGGTGAATGAGCCGCCGTCCAGAAGATAACCGAGAGAGTTTACCACAATTCCTCCGTTGTAAGCCGAGGCAGACAGCCCTTCTTCGGGGGCATAACCGGTGTAGCATACCAGGTCGCATCCCGCATCGATGAGCCGCTTGGCGATTTCGGTATACATTTCATCCGAGCCCTCTTGACGTTCGGCATAGATTACCGTATATCCGCATTTTTCCGATGCGGAAGCAGCCCATGCGGCAAGTCCGTCAACGGTGGAATTATCCGGGAGTTTTACACTAAGAATTCCGATACGAACGCCTGCTTCCTCGGTATAGAATGCTTTGCCCGTGTCGGTCCACGGAATATTTGCAAGGTCGAGGGCGGTTTTTGTGTCGTTCAAGCCCTCCTCTCCGCAGATATTTGTTCTGTCGTGACTGAGTGAGAGAGCTTCAACGCTTGAAGAGGAGAAAACCTCAGCATTTGCCGTGGGACCCAGATAGGGAAGGCTGCTTTCATCATTTCCGTCATATGAAAGTTCTATGTCGGAGAGCACGGCAGCACATCCGAGAAAAGTACAATCGTCCTCTCGGAATACTCTGTTGAGTTTTGAGAAAAACAGCTCTCTTCCTTCCTCAGCCGCCGTATTGTTGAACGTACCGAAGGAGT
>SVSU01000033.1 GCA_015064135.1 Oscillospiraceae bacterium | reverse complement strand
TGCAAGAGTTCGTCAGAACTTCATCACAAATGTTCGTAAGTTCCTTGATGAAAACTGGGAAAAGAGAGAAATCAAGAGTATTCAGCTTTCTCAGAACGACAACTGGAGATACTGCAAGTGCTCCGATTGTATGAAAGACATCTATGACTACGGTTCTCCCGCAGGTACTATCGTTGAAATGATGAACCTGGTTGCAGAAGACCTGGAAACATACAACGGTGGTAAGTACAGCGATATCTACGTTATCACATTTGCATACCAGTACTCCTTCGACTGCCCTGACAACATCGTTTGCCACGATCAGGTAATGGTAGAGTACACCATCATTGACAAGTGCTTCCAGCACGCAATCAATGACCCCGAATGTGAAGGTATCCTCGAAGTATCTCCCAACTGGAGCATCAACGTAAGAAGTAATGTTGAAGTATGCGAAGAGTTTGAGAAGTGGGCAGCAATCTCCAAGCACTGCTACCTGTACGACTACTCTGCAAACTTCCGTTACTACTACAACGTATTCCCCAACATCAACGAGATCTATGAGGACTACCAGCTTCTGAACAAGATCGGCGCATGGGGTTACATCAACCTCGGTGTTGCTAACTATGACAGAACCGGTGCTCAGACATACAGCTCCGAGTGGGGTACACTCCGTGACTACCTGCTCTGCAAGGTAACAGAAGATGTTGACATGACATTCGAAGAATATCAGGCACACATCGACGAATTCCTTCAGGCATACTACGGCTCTGCATGGACATATGTAAGAGAGTACCTCGACTTCACACAGCAGCTCGCTGATGATTACGGCGGATGCTTCGGTGTATACAGCACACCTGAGCTGATGTATGGCGATCATCCCTTCGAGGCAAAGAGCGAATGGCTGGTTGAACTGTTCAACAATATGCTCGCTTGCAGCGACCTGACAGATGAACAGGAACTCCACATCAGAAGACTGAAGGTTTCTTGTGACTACCTGCGTCTCGGTTCCATCCACCAGGCAGAAATGGGCTCCGGTGACTACATGAGAATGCAGAACCAGAAGAATGCTATCAGAAACTTCTACATTGACATCACTCAGAACCTCAATATGCCTTGGATCTGTGAAACTATGACAGTTCCCTCCTCCGGCATTAAGTGGGATGCAAACCTCCGTACATGGATCAACAAGACAACTGTTCACTACTATTCAGAGAAGTAATTCTACGGCACTCTGAAAACTCCTTTAAACCCTTATAAATTGTTTTAATGAAAGCCTCCCGGCCGTTTACGGGGGGCTTTTCGTTTGCTTTGACTTGTTAATGGCGACGGGGTAGACTTGCCGAGGGAGCCTTTTTGTACATATAAAAAAAGAATCGGCACCTCGCTGTGAAGTTCCGATTCTTTTTGGTATTTTTAGTTGTAGATAGGTATTATTTTGTTCTGATTCTGGGAACACGTTTGGTGACGATGCAGGTACATTCGTAGTTAATGGTTTGGGCGAGTCGGGCGAGATTTTCAAGGGCGGAACAGTCATCTCCGCCGAACAGGACAGCCTCATCTCCCGGATGTACCTCGCTTTCATGACCTGTAATGTCTATCATGAATTGGTCCATGCAGATTCTGCCTACCTGACGGTACTGTCTGCCGTTTACCGTCACATAGCCGCCCGTGTATCTGCGGACATATCCATCTGCATATCCCGCGGTGATGACGGCAACGGTCATATCGCGGTCGGCAGTAAATACGCCGCCATAGCTGACGGATTCACCCTTATACATGGTGTGGGTGTGACCAACGGTGCTTGAAAGCCTCATGACGGGGCGGAGAATGCCGTTGACCTCACCGTTCGGGAACATTCCGTAGAGGATGACGCCTGCTCTCACAGCATCAAAATAGGTGTCGGGGCATCCGAAAATGGCGGCGCTGTTGGCGGTATGGCGAAGGCCCGGATCCACACCGAGGGCTTCAAGCTTTGAGAGAACATTTTTATAGCGTTCCAGTTGGCGCAGGGTCCTTTCGATGCCGTCCTCCTTGTATTTTTTATCAAGAAATTCATCGTCTGCCACAGCATAATGGGTAAAGATGCCGCAGAGGTCAAGATTCGGATTGGCCTTCAGCTCAGCAATCTGTGCGGCAGTTCGGTCAGCATCGCAGGGCATGGCAGAAAAGCCGACACGGTTCATTCCTGTATCCAGTTTAATATGAACCTTGAGACGTACTCCTGCTTTTTCCGCTTCCGCCGCCAGAAGGATGGCATGATCGTATGAAACAGCGGCGCAGATTACATCCAGTTCAGCCATTGCAGCCGCATTTTCGGGAAAGGTATAGCCGAGGATGAGGATTTGTGGGTGCCGTCCCCTTCCCATCTCAAGCTCGCGAAGCTCTTTTGCCTCCATTTCCGAGGAGACGGCAAAGAATCGGCATCCGACATTGCCGAGGACCTCGGACACTGTATCAACGCCGTGACCGTAACCGTCTGCCTTGACTACGCAGATTACCTCGGGGGCTTTTCCGACGGTGTGTTCCCTTACATGGGAGCAGATCGTGTTGTAATTATGGGTCAGCGCGGATTCCGAGATTTCCGCTTTGGTTTTCAGTCTGATGTTCATTGTTGTTTTGATCCTTGTTTTTTGTGTCTTTTATTTCCTCGGGGGAAACGGTGATTCCGGCTTCCCTTCCCGATTCTGTGTGAAGAATGGAGGCAGGAAGCCCGTTTTCGTCCAGCGTCAGGACAATATTATTTTGTGAGATTGTGGTTCGTCCGTCCTCTGAGGAGCCGATTTTTGCGGTATCTGCTGAGTTGAGGAGAAGCCCGTCGAAAAGAACGGTAATACCCTTTGCTGCCTCCGCTGAAAGTGGGATTTCGCATTCCGCGGCGGAGATGGTGCAGTTGCCGTCTTTATATAATATGGTGAGTCCTCCCAGATTTTCGGGGGAGATCACAACGGCAGAGACGGACGAAGGGGAGCGCTCTCCCGAAAGGGTGAATAGGTTGTTCGGGGTGGACAGGGTCATTTCAAAAGGGAAAGACAGGTCCGAATACCACAGCAAGGGCTTGGAACCGTTTTTCGTGCATCCGATGAGGGATAAAATGATACAGACCGCAAGAATCCCTGCGGCCTGTGTGAGTTTTCTTTTCACGGCAGCCACCTCGATCATGTTTTTGTACCATGATATTCCGAGGGAGCATTTTTTATGCCGCAGGATTAAATGGACAGAGTGTCGGAAAGGATAGTGTTCTTCTTATTGTAGAAAGACATAACCTTTACTGCCTTCTTTGTTGCTTCAAAGAAAATAACGGTTTTCTTTCCGTCAGCTTCATCGAGAATGAAGTAGGAGTCGGGGCTTGTTACTGTGCCTCTGAAGTCCATGTAAACGTCAGCGCCTTCATACTTGTCCTTGTATTCATCGGTAACGGGAGCGATGAAGGAGAGAGAACTTACCAGCTTTTCAAAAACTACCTTTTCGGTCTTTCCGCCATGGTAGATTTCGGAGAACTTGATTTTTGCTGAGTCAACAACATACTTGTGATCGAACTTAACAAAACGAGTCCAAAGCAGATGGTTGAGAACGATGATGATAACGGGAATGAAACACATACATCCGATTACCACGAAAGAGCCGGCACCGGAGCCGAGAAGGAATCCTGCGAGGAGAAGTCCCAGAGCAAGAGTGATGTAAAGCGCAATGCAGAGGATCTTGTTTCTCAGGTATTTTCCCTCAGGTTTCTGCGAAACGGTATATTCCGCAAAGTTTCCGCTGTTCATATTTTTTTCCTCCAAAATATGTAGAAATTTTTTTGGCGGATATACGCACCGTATACCACGCCCGTACAAAGAATATTTTATCATAAAATCCGTACTATTGCAAGGTCAAAATGCATTATTTTTTCGGTTTGTTGCTTTTTTTATGTGAAAAGGTCTTTTCCTCAGGTTTTCCACGGGGATTCCAAAGGTTTTCAACAGAGTTTCCCACAGGCTGTGTAAAACCTGCGAGTGATACTACACTGTATCTTGGGGTAAGAGGCGAAAAAATCCAAATTTTTGCATATATGTATGGGTGAAATTGGGGTTTAAATGGGGTTTTCCACAAATTTGTGCTATTTCACGGGAAAACAAGGGTAAGGTTTTCAACAGGACGGAGGGTTAAGTTTGGGTTTTCTTTGCTGTGTTAATTGAGGCAATGAGCATTACGCGTAGGTTTGTGCAGGCAGCCTCGCATATGGCATAACGCAAAACAAAAGAGAGCTGTCAAAAGACACCTCTCTTTTGTTACGCGCCACGCAGGATTCGAACCTGCGACCTACCGGTTCGTAGCCGGGCACTCTATCCACTGAGCTAGTAGCGCAAATATTCTTTTCGAATGCTCATATATAATACCACAAAAATCTCCCATTGTCAAGAGAAATCTGAAAAAATTCTGAAATTTATAAGAAATCTGAAAAATGGATTGAAATTCTCATTTGTATATGATATAATAACATAATGAATGAGACTTTTCCTGCGTAATGGAAAGGCGGGATGGTTCAAAATCACAGTTTTTTAAATTTGAAAGGAGTTTTTCCTAAAATGGCTAAAGAAAATCGTTCCGCTGCAAATGAAAGCGGCAACCTGTTTGATGCTAAGGCTCAGGCAGCTATGGAAAAAAAGAAAGAAATAAAGAAGGGTATCCTGACCGGTATTTGTGTAGTTCTTGCTGTTGCTGCGATGGGCGTTATCGTCTATAAGAATGTTGTTGACAGCGGTTATCTGCTCAGACGTGAGATTGCTGCCGAGTCCGAGAATTTTGAAGTAAACGGCAATATGATGAAATATTACTTGAGCAATACTTATCAGCAGTATTCTTCTTATGCGGAATCTCTCGGAATTGATACCAAGCGTCCCCTCAAGGAGCAGGAGAGCTCAATGGGTGGCGGCACATGGTTTGATTACTTTATGAATTTGACCGAGAGCACCGTTGAGCAGGTGCTGTCTCTCTGTGAGTCTGCTAAGGCTGCGGGTGTTGAACTGGATGAAGATGATACTGCATCCATTGATGATTCCATCGAACAGCTCAAGATGTTTTCTTCCATGTACGGCTTTGCTTCCTTCGATCAGTTCCTTACCATGAACTACGGCGGCGGAATCAAGGAAAAGGATATCCGTGCTGCAATGGAACTTGAGGCACTGGCTAACAAGTATTCTGTCGAGTTCAGCGAATCTCTCTCCTACACAACAGAAGAGTGCGAAGAATACTACAAGAATAATACCGACGATTTTGACAGTGTAGATCTCCTCACCTATACCGTACCCGTTTCCGATTTTGAAGCAATGGACGAAACAGGCGAGGTCATCAATGCGGAAGAGGCAAGAGAAAAGGCAGAGGAACAGGCTCGCACCATCGCAGGTGCTGAAAGTGCTGAGGAATTTAAGGCTCGCGTTAAGGATTACCTTGTTAACGTAAAGGGTGAAGAAGAGGACCATGCTGAAGAGCATATGGCAGAACTTCTCCTGGAAAATGTTCACAAGACAGACAGCCTCGACCCTGCGGTTATTACATGGGTATTTGACGAGGATGCACAAGCAGGTTCCAGAAACGTATTTACAGCAGATGACACCTCCTATGATGCATACTATCTGGTAGAAACTGCCGGACGTGATGAAACCATTGTACGAAATGTTCGCCACATTCTCTTCGATGCATCGGCATATGAGACCGAGGAAGAAGGACAGGCTGCGGTTGAGGCTGCTTATGCCGAGTGGGAAGAAGCAGGCTTCTCCGACGAAAAGTTTGCCGAACTCAACACTCTCTACAATACAGACACAGGCTCTGTTAACAACGGCGGTCTTTATGAAAATGTAGCTCCCGGTGCTATGGTAGCGGAATTCAACGATTGGCTCTTCGACAGCGCAAGAGTGGCAGGCGATCATGGTATCGTAAAGACCTCTTACGGCTGGCATATTATGAGCTATGTTGGTGAAGGCGAAAAGCCCGCATGGCAGATTGCAGCGGAAAATGCACTTTCCTCCGAGGATTACACAGAAATGCTTGAAGCAGGCTCTGCAAGCGTTGTATTCCATCCGGAAGCGATCGCGCACATTGATGCGTAAATCATTGATATAACAAAAACGGATATGGACAAAATCGTTCATATCCGTTTTTCTGTTTTTTGTTGTGTGAAAGAGCTGATCAGCCAAGCATTGCTGCAAGCTGAGCCTTTGTGCGTACACCTACGGAGGTGTCTGTGACTTCCCCGTTTTTGAAAACCAGAACGGTGGGGATGCTTGCGATACCGAATTGACCGGCAAGCTCGGCTTCGTCGTCCACATTTACCTTGCATACCTTAGCCTTGCCTTCATATTCTTCGGCAAGCTCGGCAATGGTGGGCGCCAGCATACGGCAAGGGCCGCACCAGGGTGCCCAGAAGTCAACGAGGACGGGAATGTCGGAATTCATAACTTCCGCTTCAAAATTTTCTTTTGTTAACGTGATTTCAGCCATGTTAATACCTCGCTTATAATTTTTGTTTGTCCTCACCTTTACGGTTCTGCGTAGTAGGTCAGGAGAATGTCGATATATTGTTCCAGTGTTTCGTAATTCATCGCCCCTCTGTGTCCGCCGAGAAGGTTTCCTTTGGCATCCACAAACACTGTGAGAGGGATGGAATAGGCACCATAAGCAGCTGCTGCGGAGGTGGTTGTATCAAAATACAGAGGGAAGGTATATTCGCCGTCAGCGACAAATTCAGTAACCCCCTCAATGGTTTCCTCTACACCGTCTGTTATATTTATCATGAGAAACTCTACATTCTCTCCGTAGACAGTGTGCGCTGTGTTAAAGGCAGGGAGCTCCGATTTGCAGGGGCCGCACCAGGATGCCCAGAAATTCAAAATAACGGGCTTGCCCTTGAAGTCGGAAAGGTTTACCTCTTCTCCGGCTGTATTCAGGACGGAGAAATCGGGTGCCGGTTCAAGGGGGGGCTCGGTTTCTGCAATGGTTTCTGATATGGTTTCTTCTACGGTTTCTGTTTCTTCAACCATTGTTTCCTTGTCTGTTTTTTCGCTTTCGTCGGGCGTAGGAAGAACGACTCCTTCAGTGGGGGGTGTGTATTGATCGGAAAGAAACTTATATCCCACGGCAGCTCCACCGAGAAGGAGGACGAAGAGTGCTGCGAGAAGTACTGTCTTTTTTGTTTGGTTCATTGAATTCCCTCCCTTGTTATGAGAAGATTGCCAATACCCTGTTCATCATGCCGAGAGCCATCATCAGTCCGACGATGATGAGAAAAATGCCGCAGATAAGATTGATGATTCGGTAGTGGTTTTTGATGAATTTGAATGCTGTGTTCAGCTTGTCAATAAGGACTGCCGAGAGAAGGAATGGTACACCCAGGCCAAGAGAGTATACGAGAAGGAGCAGAAAGCCCTTCAGTGCCGTTCCCGAGGTGGATGCCATCATCAGGGCGGAGCCGAGAAATGCGCCGACACAGGGGGTAAGGCTGACAGAGTAGATCATGCCGAACAGAACTGCCGAGAAGAAACCGGTAATTCTCTTTGTGCCGTTCATCCCTTTGAAAAAAGGAATCCGAATGACCTCAAGATAACTGAGCCCAAAAAGAATGACGATGATTCCGCTTATAATATTGACAGCCGTTTGATATTTTATGAGGAAGGAACCGATTGTTCCGGCAAATACGCCGAGCAGGCTGAAAACAGTGGTGAATCCCAACACAAAACCGAAGGCGCGGAACAGCATATGCCGTTTTTTGTCTGCACTCCCGGCAAAATAGGAAATGTAAAGCGGAAGCATGGGAAGCATACAGGGGGAAATGAAGGAAATGATGCCTTCGAGAAAAGTAATGATATATTCCATAAACCCCTCTTGATTGGTAGGTTTTTCTGAGATTATTATACCATGCATTTATGAACAAAGAAGAAACAGTTCGCATATTTTTTTGATAATAGTATAAAAAAGGGAAAGGAGGCCGTTCCCTGAGTGGGTATAATCTGCAGCTTGATTTGTAGGAATACTGCCCCACTCCCGAGAATTTCCCGTGCGGAAAATTCTCTAAGCTACAGCTGATTTTACCGACCGGGAAGCCGCCTCCTTTTTGGGATATTACATTGTTTCGGGTTCGGGGTATTCCACGCCGAAGGTTTCGACTGTCATGGAAGCGATTTTCTGTTCCTTCATGGGCTTGTCGCGCATATCGGTCGGAACGTTTACGATCTCGTCAGCGGCCTCCATGCCTTCGGTCACACAGCCGAAGGAGGCGTACTGACCGTCAAGATGGGGCGCATCCGCAACCATAATGAAGAACTGGCTTCCGGCGGAGTTGGGCATCATGGAGCGAGCCATGGAGAGAACGCCTCTCTTGTGCTTCAGGTCGTTTTGGAAACGGTTTCCCGTGAACTCTCCCTTGATGGAGTAGCCGGGACCGCCCATCCCTGTTCCGTTGGGGCATCCGCCCTGAATCATGAAGCCGGGGATAACGCGGTGGAAGATTTTGCCGTTGTAAAAGCCCTTGTTGATAAGAGAGATGAAGTTATTTACGGTGTTTGGGGCAACCTCGGGATAAAGTTCTGCCTTCATAACCTTTCCGTTTTCCATGGTGATGGTGACAATGGGATTCTGTGCCATATGAGTGTCTCCTTTTTGATGAATATTGTAGGTTCCTTTTTATTATATCAGCAGGACATGAAAAATTCAACAGGATGTGAGAATTATTTTGCCTATTTCCTCCATTGACTGTTCCCAAAAAATGTGATATAGTTGTATAACAACTTTGTTTTCGGAGGAACAGCATTGAATCTGACAAAATATGTGGGTGACAGATCCTTCTGGAAAATCGCCCTCGGGCTTGCCCTTCCTATTGCCTTTCAGAATATGCTCACCAGTTCTTTTTCCCTTGTGGATACATTGATGGTCAGTATGCTTGGGGATATCTCCCTGGCGGCGGCCGGTATGGCGGGTCAGTGGAGCTGGCTGCTGAACATCTTTCTTTTCGGTATCGGCTCGGGTGGTGCTATCTTTATTTCTCAGTTTTTCGGTGTGGATGATCGACGAGGGATCCATCGGACGGCAGGCATTGCCATTGCATCCGGTTTTGTTTTCGGTGCGTTTTTTATGGCGGCTGCCTGTTTGTTTCCGAATACGGTTATGCGGATATTCGGAGACAACGGAGATGTGATCGCAGAGGGGGCGGCATATCTCAGAATTGCGGGATTTTCCTATTTTGCCGTGGTGATAAACGGTGTATGGAGCGCGGTCCTTCGCAGTACGGCGCAGGTAAAGCTGCCCATGTATGTGGCGCTGATTACTACCGTGGAGAATGCGGCATTGAACTATTTCCTTATCTTCGGCGGTTTCGGAATACCCGGTCTCGGCATCAAGGGGGCTGCTCTTGCTACGGTTATCTCCTCGTGGACCGGTGCGGTTCTTCTTATTGCTTTTTCCATGCGAAAGGGGAATATTCTGTATGCGCCCCTGAAGGAATTGTTCCGCTTTTCAAAGGAGAGTCTCCCGGTCTTTTATAAAAAAGCATTGCCCGTCATGGCGAATGAGGCAATGTGGGGGTTGGGCACTTTCTGTTATAATGCCATATTCGGGGCTTTGGGCTACGAAAACTATGAGGCAGTCACCATTATACGAACCTTTGAGGGCATTGCGTTCGCCTTTTTTGTAGGACTTTGCAACGCTTGCTGTATCATGGTAGGAAAATCCGTTGGGGTAGGCAAGATCAGCCGCGCGTGGCAGGATGCGCTTCGCTTTTCCGCCCTTGTTCCCGTAGTCGGTGTCGTTGTTGGGTGGACTGTCGTATTGCTTCGAGTTCCCCTTGTGAATCTGTTTAATTTGAGTGGAAATATTTCGGGTTCTGTTATCACACTGGCCCAGATCCTGCTTATGATCTATGCTCTTGAGGTTCCGCTAAGGAATATCCCCTATCTCATGATAGTGGGGGTTTTCCGTTCCGGCGGCGATGCATCGACAGGGGTTTTCTATGATCTGTTCGGACTTTGGTGTATCGGGCTTCCTGTGACTTTGATTGCCGCCTTTGTGCTGGACTTGCCTTTCCCCCTTGTTTTTGCTGCTATGTATCTGTTTGACGACAGTGTAAAATCCATCCTCTGCATCCGCCATTTCAGGAGTGCAAAATGGATTCGTCCCGTTACCGAGGAGGGCAGGATGGGGCTGGAGCAATGGCGGACAAAAAAATAGAATAAGCCTGTGCGGCGGTGATGGTATGGCTCCATATTGAGTCTCATCGCCGTCGTTTTTTGTTTTGTAGTAAAGAGGATGGTTTACACAAATTTAATGATTTTGAAAATTTGTGTACATTTACTTGCAATGACTGGTTTTTATTTTAGTGCTTGTCGTGTATAATATGCATTGAATGAACAAAGAAAATGAAAAAAATCACAACGTCCTATTGACAATATACACAGTTTTGTGGTATAATTTGTCTGTGCCCTTGTGTTGAAAGTCAAAGCGAGAGCGTAAATTGATTTTATCCCTGGGCATCGCCGTATAATTATTATTTGAATGTCTGAAATTAAAACAGAACGCAGGCTTGGATTTATGAGCAGGAACGATAGAATATTGATTGCATCTGCCAAAGGCGGAGTGGGAAAAAGCACAACCGCGCTGGGGCTTGCACTGGCATACGCGGAAATGGGAAAAAGTGTCCTGCTTGCAGACTGTGATGCGGCATCAAGGAGCCTTGATCTTCTGTGCGGAAGCGATTCTTCTGTTTTGTATAATCTTGGGGACATTATTCTCGGACGTGTTGAGCCGGAGGATGCGGTATCCTCTCCGTTTGAGGCATACCCTGATATAGCGTTCTGCGCAGCGCCGTATTTGTTTCAGGATGAGGAAGCTGTTCTGAAAACAGGAAAGCATCTTTCCGATTTAATGGGAGATGCGGTGCGCAGACTGATGGAACGGGTTCCCCGGGATATTGTTATTATTGATACATCAAGCGGCGGCGGAGTGAGTTGTGCCATGGGACTCCTCGGAGAGATCACCACGGTACTGATCACGGCAGAGCAGAGCAAGACCTCCATTCGGGCGGCAGAGTATACGGCATCGCAGATGGAAAAAATAGGGATAGAGAACGGTTATCCCATGAACCAGCGTTTGATTGTATGCAGCTTTGATGTAGCTTCGGCGATGAAGGGGCGGCGTGCAGGCGTGATTGAAATGATCGATCGAAGCACACTGAAGTGCGCGGGGGTAGTTCCCTTTGACGATCGTTTGGTTCTGCGGCAGGAGAACGGACTTTTGCCTGATGGAAAATGCATTTCAATGGAAGCGTACCGAAATATAGCCCACAGGCTTTCGGGAGACAATGTGCCGCTGTTTACAGGTATACGCAGATATGAAAAAAAGCGTTCGCGGATACTTTGATTTTCTTTGAGCAAACAAAATTTACATAAACAGCATTATGAAAGGAAGCGAACAATAATGGATATTGCATTGATTGCTGATGACACGAAAAAAGAATTGATGACGCAGTTTTGTATTGCGTACTGCGGAATCCTCTCCAAGCACAACATATGCGCCACAAGTGTGACCGGCAAGTATGTACAGGAAGCGACGGGACTGGAAATAGAGAAACTTTTGCCCGGGTCTCATGGGGGCGAGCAGCAGATTGCCTCCCGAATTTCGTATAACGAGATCGACGTTCTCCTGTTCTTCAGAAGCACAACTCCCAATCATCTTTTGGATGAAAACGAGTCCAATCTTCTGAGAATGTGCGATGTTCACAATGTTCCCGTAGCGACCAATATTGCAACGGCGGAAGTTTTGATCTGCGCTCTGGATCACGGCGACCTTGACTGGCGCGAGATCGTGAACCCCAAGAGCGACTACAACAGACGGAGACGCGGAATTTCTTATTGAGCCGCCAAACAGCATCATCAGCCCGACTCGTGACGTGCGACGTTTCCGCACCCACGAGTCTTATTCATGTGGGGAAGCCCCCACGGGCGGGCTCGGAACTTCTTTAGCTGGGGGCGAATGATATCCCCGAGGGTGGAGGTGCTTCACGTTTTCGTACATGCTGCACAGTGTGCGGAGCCAGGCTCGGAACTTCATTAGCTGGGGGGCGTATGATATCCCCCGAGGGTGGAGATTCGCATTAAATCCACATATGTATGCTTAATAATTGTGGCAAAAACACGACGGTTGTTTGTTTAATGTGCGGCGCAAATTTGGAAAGAAAGATAGAATTATGATAAAAATACTTTGTATCGGCGACGTTGTGGGCAAGGAAGGGGTGGATTACCTTTCCACGGGCGGCAGGCTGATGAAACTGAAACAGGAATACGGGGCAGACCTTGTGATCGTGAATGGAGAAAATTCCGCCGAGGGAAATGGAATGACTTTAGCTTCCGCGGATGCTATATACCGAAGCGGTGCGGATGTGATCACGGGGGGGAACCACACCTTCAAGTGGAGGGAGATATACGATATGCTTGACGACGGAGGGTACGCGATTCGTCCTGCCAATTATCCTGCCTCGGCCCCCGGACTCGGATACACCATCGTTGATGTGAAGGGGTACCGCGTTCTTGTGATAAATCTGATCGGAACGGTTTACATGGAGGCAATGATGCCGCCCATCGACTGTGCAAAGAAGATCCTTTCCGTGGAGGAGGGAAAATACGACATTGCGGTGTGCGATTTTCACGCGGAGGCGACCAGTGAGAAGATCTGTCTGGCGCGATATTTTGATGGACAGATCTCCGTTATATTCGGTACTCACACCCATGTTCAGACGGCAGATGCGCAGATTTTGCCCGGTGGGACAGGGTATATTACGGATCTCGGTATGTGCGGTTCCCACAACGGCATCCTCGGTGTGCGAACGGAGGACATTGTGAAGAAGTTCACAGAGAAGATACCCGTGAAGTTCAATCCTGCCCATGGGAATGCGAAACTGACGGGAGCATACTTTGAGGTAGACCTGAAAACGAAGAAATGTGTGAAAGCGGAGCGCGTAGAAGCGTAATTTATGCATAGATTTGCGGAAAACAGGTAATCTGAGTTATAAATTTGATATAAAAGGTACTTTCCTCTTGATTTTTCTTCATTTATTATGTATAATGAAGATATATTGGGGTGGGACATCCCGAAGAAGAAACCAAAGAAAGGTTCACAAGCACCGTGAAAAATAAGATTATACTGATCGTCCTGATCCTTCTCTGCTTTATTCCGTCTGCTGTGGCATACTCCAGTTACAAGCAGACTCAGAATGCACCGGTGGATGCAAAGACAGCAACGAAGATATCCATAGACGATTTGAACGAAAAGAATTTTACATTTGTCCGTGAAGAGGAGGATGACGAAGCGGCTCAGCTGATCTCCTTTTTCATGGAGATGAACCAGAATGCCACTCCCATTGTAGCTCTTCCCGATTCACTGATGACGGAAAAATGTTACAGAGTGACCATCTCCACTTCTATCAAGGA
Source organism: Oscillospiraceae bacterium (assembly GCA_015064135.1). Lineage (GTDB taxonomy): Bacteria > Bacillota > Clostridia > Oscillospirales > CAG-272 > UMGS1696. Next base: position 6,552 of record SVSU01000033.1, on the reverse strand, counting down.
CGAGTCATATATGTACTATTTCTCGCCCGATCCCACGACGAATTATTTTGTTTCCCAGACAGGCGGAGTGTACCACATTGCGGAGGCGGATGCAAAGCGATTCATTTCCACCGTATATGCGGAGAGTATTTACGAGACCTCCTCTGTTCCTGCGCTTACCCTTTCGGGAATGTATTCCGTTACTCCCGATACGGCGAAGTGGCAGTATAAGAACTACACGGGTGAGTATGTGGACTCCGACACTGCAGAGATGGTTTTTACCGAGACGGAATATTATGAGCTTGAGGGTGGATTCAACCTTGACTTCGATGTGGAGCCCGATTATTTCAATGTAAAGATCGTGGATTCTGTGGGGAATATTCTCTTTGATGACTACTACGGCAATCTTGAGACCCTGACATTCACCGCAAATACCAACATCAGTGTTGACGTTGCAGCACGTTGGTACGAGGATCCCTCCCGTTCCTTCTGCGGCGAGCTGAATTACAGTTTTACCTCCCTTGTAACAGCACCTGCGGAGTTTTATCTGGGTGTTGATACGGTTGAGAGAGGCGGTTTTGTGGCTATCACAGGTGTTAATGTTACAAACCCCGACAGAATCAATTTCAGCACAAACATCCCCGGCGGCGCAACGCCTAAATTCTATAAGGACAGCGGCTATGCGGTGGGACTTCTTCCCATTGATATTGATACAGTGTCCGGTATTTATCAGCTGACATTCATTTACGGCGGTACAACACAGGTGCTGAGCCTCTATGTTGAGGACAAGAGCATCGGCGTATCTCAGGTAACAGTTGACAGCGCAATGCTGAATAAGACAAGAACACAGGCTACCGTTTCGGAATTCCAGACCACGGCGGCTGATATTATGAGCAAATCAGTGACCGAGCGTCATTTCAGCGGTTCCTTCCTTGAGGGCGCACCAAATTCCGACGGATTGCTCCGCGGTTTCGGCCGTGATGTGGTGATAAACGGCGACCAGAGCAATACATACCGCAACAACGGCGTGGATTACAGCGCAATGGCGGGTTCATCGGTTTATGCCTGCAATGCGGGTGAGGTTGTATACTCCGGCAGTATGGCATACACAGGCAATATTGTGGTTATCGACCACGGCCTCGGCTTAAAGACATGGTATTACAACATGGGCTCGTGCGAAGTGAGCGTTGGTGATATTGTCGCAAAGGGCGATGTGATCGGCACCTGCGGCAGCACAGGCTTTATCACCATGACAAGCGGCGTACACATTGCCATGTCTGTGGGTGACAGATTCGTATGCCCCTACGACACATGGCAGAGCAGCAGTGCGGTTGGCTGTGTGAAGATGTATGGAATAGAACAGTAATTTAAACAGGTTTTTCCGGGTGACAAGCCCAACTTTTGCGGAGTCTCTTTTGCTGAATGATATGTGCTCCTTCATTCAGTGAAAGAGACTCCGCTTTTTTGGGGAGCCTCGCTTTTAAATTGTTGGTGTATATTATAGTGATATAGTGAACGTGGGGCGTTGGTTTTGTCATATCGTTACTGTATATCACTGTAAGATGAAGAAACGATTTAAAAAGGAAAACGCCGAGATTTTGCATCCCGACGTTTTATAAGGACTTCCCTGTTTTACGGTCGATAAAATTGATCTCCAAATCACAATCCAGTGCGTTGGCTATCTCGCGCATTTCTTTTTCCGAGAAGTTGTCTCTGGATAATTTGTTGCTCAGATTAGCTCCGGAAGTGCCGATTTTCTCAGCAAGTTTCTTTATGGTTAAATTTCGTTCCCACAAAATTGTTTTGATTTTTATGGATGTGCCCATGCAATTTCACCTCGTGGAGTTATTGGATAGTGTTATTGTACACGAAAAAGTGTACAAATTCAAGGGATAGAAATGTTATAAACTGAAAAAAGACAAAACACCCCTTGACAAACAAAACTTAATAATGTATTATATAACTATGAAACAAAATAAATAATCTAATAGTGTTGAATATGGGAGTGTAAACATTTTATGAACTACATTGAAGAAATCTTCAGCCGTGTCGATATCCAACAGATCAGCGACTTTATCCTCTACGGTTCGGAGTCCGCCCCCGATAAACGCCCGTATATTGATAGAATCAAAACAGCACAGCGTGAGATGACGGAAGAATTAAGGAAACGTTGGCCCGATGAATATGAAGAAATAATAGATATCGCTGTTCGCTATGCCGCTGAAATTGAGGGGGTATATACCGAGATCGGGCTGCGCGCAGGTCTCATTCTTGCCGGGCAGATTCGTTTTCGATAAAATCATGCTATGCTTTGAGAGGGTCAGTTCGCCTGCAATTTGAGCTGCGCATTATCCCCACACAATAAAATCAAGTTGCATTTTGGAGAATTTTCCGCAAGGGAAATTCTCGGGAGTGGGGTCAGTTCGCCTGCAATTTCAGCTGCGCATTATCCCCACACAATAAAATCAAGTTGCATTTTGGAGAATTTTCCGCAAGGGAAATTCTCGGGAGTGGGGTCAGTTCGCCTGCAATTTGAGCTGCTCAGTATCCCCACTCATGCCACATATTAACTTTTTTCAGATTATTCTTGAATATTGTATGATAATATGTTATAATACATGGGACAGCATGAAAACCACACTGTATATACGGAGGTAAACCATGAGCGAACAGCAGACTGCGGAAATGATAAAAGAAGAAACCGTCGCGATGGAAACCGAATCCGCAAGTTCCGTGTCTCCCGACGGCGGCAATAAAAAAACAAAAAAAGCAAAAAAACAGAAGGAATGGAGACGGCTGAAGAGCCTTTCCCCCATGACCATCGTTATTCCCTATATTATGACCAACCGCGTGGGTTCTCAGAACTTCATCCGCGACTCCGTTGATATCGAGCGTCTGGAGAAGTATATGAAGGAAAAGCAGATGGAGGGCATGACCAACATCAGCATGATGCATATCATGATCGCCGCCTATGTCCGCCTTGTGTCACAGCGCCCCGCCCTGAACCGATTCATTCGCGGTCAGCGCGTGTGGACCAGACGGAATGTGGAGGTTTCCCTGAATATCAAGCGTGAAATGACCCTTGAATCCCCCGATACGGTCGTAAAGATTACAGTTCCCCCGAATGCCACACTCAAGGATGTATACGAAGCGCTGAACGATAAGATCGTAGGCTATCGCGCCAATCCCGGCGGAGACTTCGATAAGGTTGCGAAGCTGGTTTCCCTTATGCCCGGCCTTATTTTCAAGGGATTTGTGGGCTTTATCCGCTTCCTTGACTACTTCGGGTTCTGCCCCAAACTCATCCGCGAGGTCAGCCCCTTCCATTGCTCCTATTTCATCACATCCATGGGCTCCCTCGGCATTCCCCCCATCTATCACCATCTGTACGACTTCGGTACCTGCCCCGTGTTCTTTTCCTTCGGTGCAAAGCGCCGCGCATACGAGATCGACCGCGATGGTGTAGTGAAGAAAAAAGCGTACATGGACTTCACCTTTGTGACAGACGAGAGAATTTGCGACGGATTCTATTTTGCGTCTGCTCTGAAGCTCCTCAAGAACATTTGCAAGAACCCGTGGCAGCTGGATGAGGTGCCCGAGGTGATTCCGGATATCGATTAAGCAAACAGCTTTATTAAACAGAAAACCTCCCGTGGATTTTCCATAGGAGGTTTTGTTGTATTGTTTTGTTTTTACGCTTCTTCTTCCTCATCCTGTGCAACCACAGCGATACCCAGCTCAGCGAGAGCCGCAGGGTCAGCCGCAGCGGGGCACTTGGACATAAGCTCGGAAGCATTCTGTACCTTCGGGAATGCGATAACGTCGCGGATATCCTCAAGACCGAGAATGAGGGTTACCAGTCTGTCCAGACCGAACGCGAGTCCGCCGTGGGGAGGTACGCCGTACTTGAATGCTTCAAGAAGGAAGCCGAACTTTTCTTCCGCTTCTTCAGCGCCGATACCGAGAGCCGCAAACATACGGTTCTGCATTTCGGTGGTGTGGATTCGGATGGAGCCGCCGCCCAGCTCTGTGCCATTGAGAACGCAGTCGTATGCTCTTGCGCGAACAGCACCGGGATCGGTGTCAAGAAGGGGGAGATCCTCTTCCATGGGCATGGTGAAGGGATGGTGCTTTGCATAGAAGCGTCCGTCGTCCTCGCTGTACTCAAGGAGGGGGAATTCCGTTACCCAGAGGAAGTTGAACTTGGATTTATCAATTATGCCCATGCGCTTTGCAGCCTCACAACGAAGCGCGCCGAGGGAGTCGAATACAACGCTGTTCTTTGCGGCAACGATGAGGATAAGGTCGCCAACCCCTGCCTCAAAGCGGTCTGTGATGGCTGCCATCTCATCCTCGGTCATGAACTTGGCGAAGGATGAGGAAACTGTGCCGTCTGCATTCTTGTACCATGCCAGACCCTTTGCACCGTAGGTCTTTACGAATTCGGTGAGGGAGTCGATTTCCTTACGGGTGAACTTGGCACCGCCGTCAACCTTGATACCGCGAACACTGCCGCCGTCTGCAACAGCGGAGGAGAATACGGAGAATCCGCACTTTTCGGCAATATCGGAGATGTTCTTAAGCTCATAGCCGAAGCGTGTGTCGGGCTTGTCGGAGCCGAAGCGGTCCATGGCCTCAGCATAGGTCATTCTCTTGAAGGGGGTCTCAAGATCCATGTGGAGGAATTTCGCGAAAAGGGTCTTGAGGAAGCCCTCGTTCATGGTCATGATGTCTTCTTCGTCGGAGAAGGACATTTCAAGGTCGATCTGTGTGAACTCGGGCTGTCTGTCTGCACGAAGGTCCTCGTCACGGTAACAGCGGGCGATCTGCATATAGCGGTCGAAGCCGGAATACATGAGAAGCTGCTTGTAGAGCTGAGGAGACTGGGGCAGAGCGTAGAACTTACCGGGGTGAACACGGCTGGGAACGAGATAGTCGCGAGCTCCCTCGGGGGTGGGCTTGATGAGGTTGGGGGTTTCGATGTCGATAAAGCCGTTTTCGTTGAAGTAGTTTCTTGCAATGTTGGTGATCTCGGAGCGAGCCATGATGTTTCTCATCAGGTCGGGACGGCGAAGGTCAAGGTAGCGGTGCTTCAGGCGAAGCTCGGGCTTAACGTCGCTGTGTTCCACGATGGCGAAGGGGGGAGTCTGGGCTGCGGCAAGAACCTTGAAGCCCTCAACGAAGATTTCGATCTCGCCGGTGGGCAGGTTGGGGTTGACAGCCTCGGGGCCGCGGGAACGGACTGTGCCCTGTGCGGCAAGAACGAATTCCGCGCGAACGCCGAAAGCTGTGTCGAAAATCTCCTTTTCTGTCTTTTCGTCGAAAGCGAGCTGGATAATGCCGCTTCTGTCGCGCAGGTCAATGAAGATCAGGCTTCCGAGGTCGCGCTGTCTCTGACACCAGCCGAGTACGCGTACCTTCTCGCCGATGTTTGCGGCTGTAAGTGTGCCGCAGTAATGAGTTCTCTTGTCTGTTGTTTCAAATGATGCCATAATTGCCTCACAATTCTATAAAATCAAAATCAAAGTAAATGGGATACGCGGCTTTTTGAAAAAGTCCGGCAAAAATTTTATCCTGTTTGGGATAGGGGTTAGTTTTGGTGTGACTTGATGAATTCTGCGATATTGGCGAGGTCGATTTCGGTCTGGGAGCTGTCTGCCATGCACTTTGCGGTTGCCTTGCCGCTGTCGATCTCGTTGTCGCCCAGCATGATTACATATTTTGCGCCCATCTTGTCGGCATACTTCATCTGCGCTTTCAGGCTTCTCGCCATAATGTCGCAGTCTGCCGCAATACCGTCACGGCGGAGCTTGTCCACGGTGCTGAGAGCAAATGCCGTGGCGCGCTCGCCCATGGATGCGATATACAGCTCGGGACGGGGACCTTCGGGGATATATGCGCCGCATTCCTTCATGGCAAGGATGAGACGGGTGATGCCCATACCGAAGCCGATGCCTGCCATACGAGGACCGCCCAGCTCCTCCATCAGTCCGTCATAACGACCGCCGCCGCAGACTGTGCTCTGTGCACCGATGCCCTCGGCGATGAATTCAAACACGGTTCTTGTGTAGTAGTCGAGACCGCGGACGATGTGGGTGTCAACCTCGTATTCGATGCCTGCCGCATCAAGGTATGTTTTCAACTCTTCAAAATGCGCCTTACATTCAGGGCAGAGATGGTCGATTGCCTTGGGGGCGGACTCTGCGATCTCCTTGCAGCTGTCATTTTTGCAGTCAAGCACGCGGAGAGGGTTCATTTCCATTCTGTCGAGGCAGGTGTCGCAGAGATTTGCGCTGTTTGCCTTCAGGTAGTCCTTCAGTGTGGCGCGATATGTGGGACGGCACTCGGGACAGCCGATGGAGTTGATGTGAAGCTTCACGTTTGTGATACCGAGCTCACGGATTGCCGCCGCACCGAGGGAGATAATGGTGAAATCCGCCGCAGCACCGGGGGCGCCGAACATTTCCGTTCCGAACTGGACGAATTCGCGGCTTCTGCCGGCCTCAGGCTTTTCGTAACGGAAGCAGCTGATGATGTAGAAATACTTGAGGGGCATGGTGTCGCCGGTTTTGC